>DATHBT010000306.1:0-35876 GCA_035295985.1 Pyrinomonadaceae bacterium
CGCCGCGAGATCGCCCACGCCGTCGCGCAGCGCGAGCCGAAACTCGCGCTCGAATTCGTGCGCGGCTCAAGGCTCCCGCCGCCCGCGCACGGCGATCCCAGCTACTACCAGCAGGATCAGGAGCTGGCGCTTGAGACGCAACTGGCCGAGCTGGTCGCCTCGCGCGATCCGCGAGAGGCCCTGCGCATCGCCGAGGAGAGCCTGTCGCGCGGCGTCTCCGGCCACCTGGCGAGCGTGCTTGAGAACGTGCGCCAGAGCGACCCGCAGGGCGCGTCGAAGCTCGCCGCCGAGATCGTCAGGAAGCTACGCCCGTCTAACCTCACGAACAGCTACGAGGCGGCGAACGTCGCGACTTACCTGCTCCACGCCACGCGCCCGCAGGCGGCTTCGACGCTGCCACCCGCAACGCCGAACCTCGTCGTCTCACAGGGCGTCGCCGTACTGCCCGCGGGCGGCGACCCGCGCGCGCTCACGCTCGACGAGGCTGCGCGGCGCGAGCTTGTCACCATGATCGTCAACGCCGCGCTCTCGGCACAGGGCGAGTCGCGCGGGCGCGGCAACGCGGGCGCGCAACTACTGCCCGCGCTACAGTCGGTGATGCCGGAGGTCGAGCGTCTGCTGCCGGCGCAGGCGCCCGCGCTCAGGCGCAGGCTGTCGGAGGCGGGGGCCGTGCCGGGGCAGCCTTCGCCGCGCGCCCGCTGGCAGGAGTTCGAGCAGTTGATGCAAACGGGGACGGTGGAGACGATCCTCCAGGCGGCCCCGCGCGCCCCCGCCGAGATGCGCCTGAACCTCTACCGCCGCGCCGCCTACAAGGCCATCGAGGAGGGGGCGGCCGAACGCGCGCGCCAGATCGTCAACGACTCCGTGACGGAGCCGCGGCAGCGCGAACATCTACTGCGCGAGATCGACCAACAACTCTTCTGGCGCGCGGCCAACCAGGGCGACGCGCAGCAGGCGCTCGCGCTGTTGGGCCGCTTCAAGTCGCCGGAGGAGCGCACGGGGATGCTGCTCTCGCTGGCGCAGTCGGCCGCCGCGCGCGGCAACCGCGAGCTGGCCGAGCGTCTGCTCGAAGAGGTGATGAGCCAGACGGCCGGGCGCGCGCGCAACATGGCGCAGTTCTCTGTACAGTTGCAGGCCGGCCACGCCTACGCGCGGTTCGCGCCCGACCGCGCCTTCCGCATAGCCGAGTCGGGCGTGGAGCACCTGAACGAGCTGATGGGCGTGGCCGAGCAGGTGGACGGCTTCGGGCAGGAGGCTTTCGAGCAGGGCGAGCTGAAGCTGGAGGGCAGCATCTGGTCGTCGCTCGTGCAGCAGACCGGGGCGCTGCTGTCCGCGCTCGCGCCGAAGGACTTCGACCGCGCGCGCGAGGTGGCCGGCCGCTTCCAGCGCGCGGAGGCGCGCTCGCACGCCATGCTCGCCGTCGCGCGCGGCGTGCTCGGCTTCGGCGACCCGGCCAACCGCGGCCGGCGGCGCGAGATGGCACCGCTGATGAACCGGCCCGGCAGAAGGCCGTGAAGGATTGCGGATTGAAGAGTGAATAGGAGACGCGGAGACGGGGAGACGCGGCGAAGTCGAGCCGTCATCGGTCGCCCCGTCCCCGCGTCCCCGTGGCTCCCCGTCTCAAACCGGCTCAGTCCCGCACGGCGAAGACGAGGAAGTAGTCCATGTTGTCGGGCTTGACGAAGTCGTGCTGCTCGACGAGCGTGTAGCCGGCGCGGCCAGCCTCGGCGATCACCTTCGCGGCGTCGAGACCGTGGTCGTCGCCCTTGCCCGCGCGGTCGATGATGCCGACGAGCGCGCCGGGGCGCAGCGACTTCCGCAGGTTCCTCATCAGCCTCACCGGCTCGGCGATCTCGTGGTAGGTCTTCAGGATCAGCACGGCGTCAACGCTCGCCTCGGGCAGCAGCGGATCGTCTTCCTTGCCCAGCACGGCGCGCACCTGCGTTAAGTTCTCGCCCCGCGCCCGCCGCTCGATGTGCGTGACGTACGCAGGGTTGATCTCGACGGCGAAGACAGTGCCCGACTGACCGACCCTGCGCGCGGCGCGCACAGTGAACCAGCCGGAACCCGCCCCTATGTCGGCGACGCCCGACCCTTCCTTAATTTTGAGCACGTCCATCACGCGCCCGATCTGTAGCTTCTCGTCGCGCTTCGGGTCTTCGAAGATCGAGAGGCTGCCCGTGTAAGGCTCGCTCGTGGGGCGGTCGATCCCGTCCGCGTCGCGCGCGGGCGACTGCGCCGATGCCGGTTGCTGCGCCCGCGTGGACTTCGCCGGCCGCGGCTGCTGGAAGGCGAGCGCGCCGCCGAGCAGTGAGAACGTCGCCGCCGCGCCGAGGAAGATTTTCAGCACGAGCGACGACGGCCGCCGATCAACCGGCGTGGCGCGCTTCCCGTCCCGCACGCCTTCGCCCGCAGCGCCGCTCGAACATTCGGGCGTGCTGTCGCCGCCCGCGCCTTCAAATGAATGCGCGTTCGGGATGGCTCCGGCCGTTGCGGACGCGGGCCGCCCACTCTCGTTCGTCTGTTCGTCCATGTGGTTTACGATGGTCGGCCCTGGTTGATAGTTGCCGCGTCCGCACCCCTCGGCGGCCGGGCGCGCGCGAGAAGTTGGACGTAGCGAGCGACAGCGGCGAAGTCCGGCCGCGCGCCGAGCCGCAGCTCAAAGGCGAGGAGCCGCGCGTAAAACTCTTCGGTCTCCGAGAGCGCGGGCGGCAGGTAATCGGCGACGACGCGGACGCCGCGCAGCGCGACCGTCCCAAGCCCGGCCTCCGACGCCAGCCCGTTAAGAGATAAGGCGTCGAAGAGCCGGGCCGGGCCGCCGTAGAGCGACTCGCGGACGCTCTCGGCCGTGAGCGCGCGTTCGGCCGAGTCGAGATCGTGCCGCTTGACGGCGTCGCGCAGCGCCTCGCCCGCGCGGTTGCGCGCGAGCAGCGAGACGAGCGCGCTGGGCCGCGACACGCGCCCGATCGCGCGCACGACCGCCGCCGGGTCGGCCACGTATTCGAGCACGTTGTGGCAGATGACCGCGTCGAACTTCTGCGGCCCGAAGTGTTCGGCCGCCTGCGCGGCTTCGAGTCTGAAAAACTCGATCCGGCCTTCGCAGCCCTCGCGCCGCGCGGACTCGCGCGCGGCCTCGATCATCGCGGCGGAGCCGTCTGCCGCCGCAACCCTCCAGCCCGCGCGCGCGAGCCTGACGGAGAGCGCGCCCGTGCCGCAGCCGAGATCGAGCGCAGCGCGCCGCGCGGCTTGTGCCTCGTCGCGTAGAACGTTTGAAACCGCGTTGCGGTTCGCGGCGTCGGCAGCCAAGTCCGAGCCGGGGCGACGCCCCTCAGCCGCCGAACAAAAATTCTCCCAGGCGATGTCGAGCCGCAGACGGCCCTCGACGGTGCGCAGGTACTCGGCGTACTCGCGCGCGCCCGACTCGAAACGCTCGTCGGTCTCTTCCGCCAGGGGCGGCTGTTCGTCGGGAGGCTTCACCGGATGACGAGTGAGCGCGTGCCGCGCTCGCGGACGCGGCCGATGATTGTGGCCGCGGGGTAGGTCTCGCGCAGCCGCGCGACGAGATTGTTTGCGCGCGACTCCCCGATTGAGATCAAAAGCCCGCCCGCGGTCTGCGGATCGAAGAGGAGGGAAGCGAGTTCGCGGCTGACGTTTTCGCCGAGTTCGATGTCTTCGCCGACGTAGCGGCGGTTAGACTTGTCGCCGCTGGTGAGAAGTCCCTGCGCGGCGAGGTGGAGAGCGCCGGGGATGAGCGGCACGCTCCCGGAGTCGATCTCGATTGTCACGCCGCTCGCGCGCGCAACTTCCCAGGCGTGGCCGAGGAGCGCGAAGCCGGTCACGTCGGTCGCCGCGTGCGCGCCCGCCTCGCGCATCAGGCGCGAAGCCTCGCGGCCGGCGAGCAGCATCGTGTCGGTTGACGCCCGGACCGTCTCCTCGTCGGCCTTGCCGAACTTGATGCCGGTCGAGACAACGCCCGTCCCTATCGGCTTCGTCAGGACGAGCAGGTCGCCCGCCCTCGCGCCGCGGTTCGTGATGATCTCGCGCGGGTGGATGGTGCCCGTCACGGCGTAGCCGAACATGATCTGCTGGTCGTCAACGCTGTGGCCGCCGACGAGCGCAACCCCGTGCTCTGTGAGCGTGTCCAGCCCGCCGCGCATGATCTCGCCGAGGATCGCGAAGTCAACGCCCTTTTTCGGGAAGCAGGTGACGGCGAGCGCGGTGACGGGCGTGCCGCCCATCGCCCACACGTCGTTGATCGAGTTGAGCGCGGAGATTTTGCCGTAGAAGTACGGGTCGTCAACGACGGGCGTGAAGAAATCGACGGTCTGCACGAGCGCGAGGTCATCGTTGAGCAGGTACACGCCCGCGTCGTCCGCCGTCTCGATGCCGACGAGCAGACTGGGGTTCTTTGGGATGATCAGCCCGCTCAAAACTTGAGCGAGATCGCTCGGCGCGAGCTTGGCCGCTCAACCGGCGCAGTTCACCATCTCGGTCAGACGCACGACGAACAGCCCCCCTTCTTCAAAGTCGCGCCGCGGCCGACCGCTCAGGCGCGCGGCTTGTCGAACGTCGTCAATGTTAACCCCGACGCCGCGCCAAGTCATTCCCGCGTGATCGGGGAGTCTGAAAAAATCATGGGAAGGGCGCGGCAAAACCTTCAGGGGAGGGAACGGGCGGGCGGCTTCGCGCGTATCAAGGCGCGAGGGCCGCGACCTCTGGCGGCCCGCAACCCGGACATTTGGAGCGGCGCGCGTGAAAATGGATTTGAGCCTCGCCTTCTTCGACCGTTACCGCGAGTACGGCCCCGTCTTCGTCCGCGTGATCGTCGGCTCGTTCCTCTTCTGGGGCACGCAGGACAACGTCTTCAGTTACGCGCGGATGCTGGAGTTCGAGGAGTTCCTGCGCGCGCACAACGTGCCCTTCCCGCTCGCCGCGGCTTTTGTGTCGGCCTACGCGCAGTTCGTCTGCGGCCTGCTCTACATCACGGGTGCGTTCACGTGCCCCGCGGCGGCCGTGATGATCGTCAACTTCGTCGCGGCCGTCCTGATCGCGCACCTCGGCGACACCTTCCGCGGGATGTTCCCGGCCCTCGTGATGCTCTTCTCGTCCTGCTTCCTGCTCCTCCACGGCCCCGGCAAGCTCTCGGTTGACGACGCGCTCGCCAGACGACGCCGCGCCTGACCGCACGACACTTTCCGCACGACGCAACACGCGCGAAAAATTTTCCGCCGCAGCCGCGTGCGGCATGGGCAACCTGCCCGCACGCGGGGCGCAACGAAGCGGCAGTTCTGCCGGCCGCGAAGTTTTTCTCGCGAAGGCGCGTAACTTTTCGCCTCCCCGCGCGCAATACGTTCGGCAGTCAGCCACCGACCGACGAGAGCCTAGCCGAAGATTGCCGGAAGAGACCACAGACGAGCGCCTGCTCGCGCGTGCGCGCGGCGGCGACGAGGCCGCGTTCCTCGCGCTCTACGAGCGCCACCACGCGCCGGCCTACCGCTTCGCGCTGCGCCTGCTCGGCTCCGAGGCCGCGGCCGAAGACGCCGTCCACGACTGCTTCCTTGAACTCATCACGCGCGAAGGCTACGACCCGGCGCGCGGCACGCTGCGCAACTACCTCTTCGGGGCCGTGCGCCACCGCGCGCTCAGGCAGTTCCGCCGCGCGGGCCGCGAGTGCGAGATAGAGGACGCGGACGGCGCGAGCGTTGAAGCGCCGCGCGCGGCTGCATCGGGCGAACCGCTCGGCCTGCTGCTCGACGCGGAGCTGTCGGAGACGGTGCGCCGCGCAGTCGCGCGTCTGCCGCCTTTGCAGCGCGAGGCGCTCCTCCTCTTCGAGTACGAGGAGCTGTCGCTCGCCGAGATCGCCGAAGTGGTCGGCGCTGACGCGAACGCGGTCAAGGCGCGGCTGCACAGGGCGCGCGCGAGTTTGAGACGGTCGCTCGCGCCGTACCTGTTGGCGGGCGCGGAAGTGCTGGCCGCGAAAGATTGAAGATGAAAAACTCCCCGGACAAAAACGGTTTCGACGACGCCTCGCGGCGGCGCGAAAGTCTCTGCGAGGACGGGCTTGAAGGTGTCGCCCTCGCAGAGACTTTCGCGCCCGACCTCGCGGCGGATTCGGAGTTGAAGTCGCTGTTAGAGAGCTGGCGTGTGCCGGCCGCGCCGTCGTCTCTCCGCGCGCGCGTGG
This sequence comes from Pyrinomonadaceae bacterium, assembly GCA_035295985.1. Classification (GTDB taxonomy): domain Bacteria; phylum Acidobacteriota; class Blastocatellia; order Pyrinomonadales; family Pyrinomonadaceae; genus JAIVGV01. The sequence continues at coordinate 6,182 of DATHBT010000306.1, forward strand.
CCGCGTCGTACCGTGAACAGTTCAGCCGCCGGGAGGAGGAAGTGATGAACAGCATGACGAGCGCGGGCGCGGCGCGGGCCTACGCCTTCGCGAACGCGGAATACCACCTGACCATCCTCGAAGACGAGAGACTGCTCAGCCGGCTCGCCGCGCGCGTGCGTGAGGTGGCGAGAGAGTCGGAGCTGACGTGGCCGGAGCTGCGGCGCGACCCCTTCGGGTTCGGCCGCAGACTCGTCGCGGGCTACGCGCTGATGACCGCCCGAATACTCGGACGCGAGAATGTGGGCTACGGCGTGGCCGCGGCCTTCGCCGTGCTGCTGACGGTCGCGCTCGGCGTCGCCGCCGCGGGCGGCTTCGGCGCGCGTCGCGGCGGCATGCTCGCGGTCGCCGTGCGCGACGATCTGAAGTTCGAGGGATGGGTCGAGGACGTGCCGAAGGCGCAGCCCACGCCGGAGCAGGGGGCGGCGGGGTTCGCCAAGGGCAGCGGCGGCGGGATGAAGCCGAAGTTCGAGCGGCCGGGCGGCGGCGGAGGCGGAGGCCGCCAGGAGGACAAGCCGGCCGTCCACGGGAAACTCCCGCAGGCGTCGCTCGCGCCGCAGGTGCTCGCGCCCGACCCGAAGCCGCCCGCGATCAGGAACCCGCAACTGCCGACGGCCGCCACCATCCGCGCCGACCCGACGCTCTTCCCCACCGACACGCGCCCGCTCAACTACGGTGATCCTAAGTCGAGCGCGACCGAGCTGTCCTCCGGCCCGGGCACGGGCAACGGCATCGGCGAAGGCAAAGGCGGCGGCGTGGGTTCGGGCACGGGCACTGGCTACGGGCCGGGCAATGACTTCAACACGGGCGGCGGGCCTCCTCACATCGGCGGCGGCGGCCCCGGCGGCTCGGGCGGCGGGACCGACTACGGGAAGACCTTCACCCCGCGCGAGGTCACGCGCCGCGCGCAGGTGCTCTCGCGTCCCGAACCGCTCTACACCGAGGAGGCGCGCCGCAACCAGATCACCGGGACGGTGACGCTGCGCCTCGTGCTCAACGCGAACGGCACGGTCACGAACATCACGGCCATCAGCCGCCTGCCCGACGGGCTGACCGAGAAGGCCATCGCCGCGGCGCGCCAGATCAGGTTCACGCCGGCCGAGAAGGACGGCCGCAAGGTCTCGCAGTACGCGACCATCCAGTACAACTTCAACATCTACTAGGCGACTGTAGATTGCGGAATGCGGATTTCGGATTGCGGGTTAGAAGGCAGTTTCCTTCTTCAATCCGCAATCCGAAATCCGCATTCCGCAATTGTCTGGCCTGCGCCCACTCACGCGATTCCGAGTTATACTGCCCCGCGAGTTCTTCGAGGCGTGCGGCCGTTCGTGGCCGCGCGCCGATAGTGGGGAGGGGAATCGTGACGGAGAACGCACAGCCGGCCGCCGCAAACGTCGTCTGCCTCGCCAGCTACTTCAAGGGCGTCGAATTTTTGCGCGAGTGCAAACGGCAGGGCGCGCGCGCCTTCCTCGTCACGAAGGAGAAGCTGCGCGGCGAGGACTGGCCGCACGACTCACTCGAAGCCATCGTCGCCGTCCCCGACCAGGCCTCGGCCGATCACTACATCCAGGCCGTCACCGAGATCGCCCGCCGCCACAGGCTCGCGCGCGTCGTCGCCCTCGAAGAGTTCGACGTGATTACCGCGGGCCTCGTCCGCGAGCACCTGCGCCTGCCCGGCCTGACGAGTTCCGACGCACGCCTGTTCCGCGACAAGCTGTCGATGCGCTGCGCGGCGCACGCGGCGGGCATCCGCGTCCCCCCGTTCGTCCACGCGCTCAACTACCAGGGGATCGGCGAGTACATGGGGCGCGTATCGCCGCCGTGGGTGATGAAGCCGCGCACGGACGTCTCGGCCATAGGCATCCGCAAGCTACACGACCCGGAGCAGGTCTGGCGGCACATCGACGCGCTCGACGCGCGCGAGCGTCCCCACGAGCGTTCGACCTTCCACCTGCTGGAAAAATTCGTCGCGGGCGAGGTCTTTCACGTGGACTCAATCGTGTACGGCGGCGAGATCATGTTCGCGGGCGCGAACCGCTACGGACGGCCGCCGATGAACGTCGCGCACGAGGGCGGCGTCTTCATCTCCCACACGCTCGAACACGACTCGGACGAGCGCCGCGAGTTGTTGGAGATCAACCGGCGCATAATCTCCGCGCTCGGCCTGCGCGAGGGCGCGACGCACGCCGAGTTCATCCGCGGGGCGGATGACGGCGAGTTATACTTCCTTGAGATCGCCGCGCGCGTCGGCGGCGCGTTCATCGCCGAGACGCACGAGGCCGCGACCGGCATCAACCTCTGGCGCGAGTGGGCCAAGGTCGAACTCTCCACGGAAGCCCGCCCTTATGAGCCGCCCGCGCCGCGCCAGGACTACTCCGGCATCGTGCTGTCGCTCGCCCGCCAGGAGTGGCCCGACACGTCCGCCTACGACGATCCCGAAATAGCCTTCCGCCCGCGCAAGCGCCACCACGCCGCCCTCATCGTCCGCTCCGACTCGCACGCGCGCGTCGTCGAGCTGCTCGACGCCTACGCCCGCCGCTTCGCCGAAGACTTCATCGCCGTCGCGCCGCCGCTGGAGAGGCCGGAGTGAGGAGAGGTTTATCAGTTGAAGACAGTGCAAGAGGGATCAAGTCAACGTCGTCGCCGCGCTCCGCGTGGCCGCGCGGCTGGGGCCGGGCGCGAAGGTGGTCACGCTGATGGCCGATTCCGGCCTCAAGTATCTGAACACCGACGTGTTCGGGCGCCGGTGAGGGGCGGCCTCTGAGGCCGCCCGCGGCAAGGCTGCCGCCCGCCCGACGTTCGCGACGTCACAAGCCCGTCAAGCCCTTTGCATGAGCAGCGCGAGGAGGCAGAAAAGCAGCACCAGCACGGCCGCGCCGCCGAGCAGGACGTATTTCGTCACCATCCGCTCGGCTTCGAGGTTACGCGCGCACTTCCAGCAGCCGCGCGCGTCCGCCGGCACCATTTCCCCGCAATCACGGCAGGCTTCAAGTTTCATAGGGAACTGTTAGCTGTTAGCTATTGGCTGTTAGCTTTAGTTCGGTAGCGGGCGGGGCTGAGATGAAAGGCGGCTGCCGCGCGCGGAGCATGCCGGCTAACAGCTAACTGCTAATAGCTAACAGCTCTTCATTTGCCCCGGCTTGCCCGTTGATTTAACCTGAGCCGGCGAGGGAAGAGCGCGACCTGCGGGCGCGCGGCGCGCGAATGTTAGCACCGGCGCGCCGGGCGCGGCTAAATTTCCCCTCGTCCCTCGTGAGCCGCGAGACGGGATCGCGCTTCCCCCGGCCGGGGTTGTCAAACCGGCCGCGCCCCGCCGTCCATGAGCAGAGAGCAGCGCGCGACAGAACCCCAGACGCCCGACCCGGCCGCGTGGGTGGACGAGCACGGCGATTACCTCTATCGCTACGCGCTGTTCCGCCTGCGCGACCCCTCGCGCGCCGAGGACGCGGTGCAGGAGACCCTGCTCGCGGCCCTACAGGCTTACGGCAACTTCGCCGGGCGCGGCTCGGAGCGCACGTGGCTCGTAGGCGTACTCAAGCACAAGGTCGCCGATCAGTTCCGCCGCCTCTGCCGCGAGGCGCAGGTCGCCCGGCGCGACGACGAGGAGTTCGCGCACGAAGAGTTCTTCCGCGCGGCGGGCGAGTGGAAGGATCACTGGGAGGTGGACTGCGCGCCCGGCGACTGGGGCGCGAGTCCGGAGGCGCTCGTCGAGCAGGGCGAGTTCTGGTCGGTCTTCCAGGACTGCCTGCGCCCGCTGCCCGAGCGCACCGCCGGCGCGTTCGTGATGCGCGAGGTGGACGGGCTGACGAGCGAAGAGATCTGCGAGGTCCTGGGCGTAAAGGTGAACAACCTGTGGGTCATGCTCCACCGCGCGCGCCTGCACCTGCGCCGCTGCCTCGAACTCAACTGGTTCAGGCGGCCGGGAGGCCGGCACTGATGACAAGAGGACTCGTCGGCCGGGCGACACACGCCGTGCGCTACTTCCTGCTGCGGCGTCTGCCGGCGTGCAGGCAGATGGCGGCGCTCATGTCGGAGTCCATGGAGCGCCCGCTCACCCTGCGCGAGCGCGTCACACTGCGCCTGCACCTCTGGGCCTGCATCTGGTGCGTCTGGTATCTGGAACAACTGCAACTGCTCCGCGCCGGCCTGCGCGAGCGCGCCGAGGCGGAAGACAGTGCCGCCGACATAAACCTCTCGCTCGAAGCCCGCGAACGCATCAAGCGCGCCCTCAAGGGCGGGTCTTAATCCCCAAAAACCTGTAAGGATTCCGGCGCACGACCCGACCAACGGACGGGCGGGCGTCGTCTGCCCGTGAGAGGGCGACGGCCGCGCCGTTTCGTGTCGTGGCCTGGGCCGCGCGCGATCAATCTGCTCCCGCGTGAGGCGTCGGGACTCGGGCTGTGAAAGTGTGAGCCGCTTTTGATGCTGACGTTGACCTGCAAGCGCGCTGCGGCGCTGCTCTCGGCTTCGTTGGAGCACGGGCTGCCGCTCTGCGAGCGCCTGCTGCTACGTCTGCACCTGCGCTTCTGCGCCGCCTGCGCGCGCTACAGGGCACAGCTCCTCCTCCTGCGCCGCGCCCTCCGCCGGCTCGCGCGCCGGATCGAAGAGCAGCCGGTCTCCGACACGCCCGCGCTCACGCAGGATGCGCGCGCCCGCCTCAAGCGAAACCTTCGGCGTGGGGCGTCGGCCGTGCCGGTCGAGGTTGCAGACGAAGAAGCCCGGTAAGCGGCGACCAGATGTAAGGCCCGCGGGCACGAAAGCGACGATTACGGCGAGACGCCGGGACGGAAAGGAGACGTGGATGAGACTACAGACGATCGAAGCCTGGATTCTGGACAGGGAAAGGGCAGCGGAGGCAGCCCCTGCGCCCGTCGCCTGCCCGGTGTGCGGCGGCGAGAACGGCGTGCGGGCGGTCTTCTGCGGGAACCCCGCCTGCCGCAAGGCGCTCGGGCCCTTCGCCTACGTCCGGGAGGAGTTGGCCGCGGAGGTGCGCTGGTACGAACGCCTCTCCGACCGCGTCTCAGACTTCATCAGCCGCCCGCACTTCCTCGCCGCCCACTCGCTCTGGTTCGCGCTCTGGCTCGCCCTCAACACGGGCGTCTTCGCCCTCGTCGGCCGCTTCGACGACTACCCCTACAGCCTGCTCGGCTTCATCCTCGCAATCGAGTCGGTCTTCATCACGGGATTCCTGCTCATCAGCCAGCGGCGGCAGAAGGCGCACGCCGACAAGCGCGACGAGCTGGACTACGAGATCAGCGTCCGCACCTACCGCGAGATCGGAGAGTTGAGAGAGCTGGCGCGCGCGACGCAGTCGCAGTTGGCCGAGCTGAAGGCGGCGATCAAGTCTGAGAACCGCTGACGCGCACGGGCGCTCGGCCGCCTCCGCTTAACTGACAAAATTTTTCCTGTAAGGATTCACATGGCCGGGCGACTAATCGGGTGGACGGAGCAAGCGGAACGAGGCCGGGGCGGGTAACGCGGCCCCGGCGCGACAGGGAGCGAGTTCGGGCGCACCGAACCGCAGGCAGGTCTTAACTCCTCGCGCAAACGAACACGCCGGCACGGTAAGGGAGCCTTGTCTCTCGGGCCGACGTGTGCCCGCGCCCCGGCGCGGGTAACGGAAAACTACAGGGCCGCATTAAGCGCGGCCCGGCACTTGAAAAGGAGAAGAACCGAAATGTCACGTAAGCTCATCGTCGTCGTCGCCGCCCTGATCTTCGCCGGCGGCGCGTGGTACGCCTTCCGCCCCGAGCGGCTCTTCGTCAACCAGACGGTCAGCGAGCAGTTCCCCGTGGCCTCCGCCGCGGCGGCCTCGACCAAAGAACTCGCCTCCGGCAGCTTCCACAAGGTCGCGCACGACACCCGCGGCACGGCGACCGTGTACGAACTGCCGGGCGGCCGGCGGACGCTGCGCCTAGCCAACTTCGAGACTTCCAACGGGCCGGACGTTCGCGTCTATCTCGTCGCCGCGGGCGACGCGGCCGACAGCGAAACGGTGAAGCAGGCCGGCTTCGTCGAGGTCGGCGCACTCAAAGGCAACATCGGCGATCAGAACTACGACCTGCCGGCCGGCGTCGATCTCGGCAAGTACAGGGCGGTCACGATCTGGTGCCGCCGTTTCGGCGTCAACTTCGGCACGGCCCCCCTGGGCGCGCCGGGCACGGCAGCGGCCGAGCCGAAGCAGTTGGCCGCCGGCAGCTTCCACGACGGCGCGCACGAGACGAAGGGCCAGGCCGCCGTCTATCAGCTCGCCGACGGCAAGCGCGTCCTGCGCCTGACCGACTTCCAGACCTCGAACGGCCCCGACGTGCGCGTCTATCTGGTCGCGGCCGACGACGCGAAGGACAACGACACGGTCAAGAGCGCCGGCTTCATCGAGATCAGCCCCCTGAAGGGCAACGTCGGCGATCAGAACTACGAACTGCCGGCCGGGGCAGACCTCGCGAAGTACCGCGCCGTGACCATCTGGTGTGAGCGGTTCGGCGTCAACTTCGGCACCGCGCCGCTCAAGCAGTCGTAGGCGCGAGGGCGGCGCGGCGCGTACGGGCTGCCAACGGCCCGCGCCGCCGCGCCGGCACGATTGAGCCGGTTGATGGATCGGCGGCCCGGAGCAAGCGGGTCAGTACCGCCCGCGGTAGCGGGTGGGTGCTGCCCGCGCCGGCACCCACCCGCTACCGCGGGCGGTACTGACCCGTCTCATAGCGTCCCTTTGATCAGGCGAGGCTAAGGATCATGAGCACAGAGAAGCGTACACGCATAGTCATCCTCGGCGGCGGCTTCGGCGGAATCTACACGGCGATGCGCCTTGAGAAGACGCTGGCGCGCGACCCGGATGTTGAAGTCACGCTCGTCAACCGCGAGAACTTCTTTCTCTTCACGCCGATGCTGCACGAGGTGGCGGCGAGCGATCTCGACATGACGCACATCGTCAACCCCGTCCGCAAGCTCCTGCGCCGCGTGCGCTTCTTCGAGGGCGACGTGGAGTACATCGACCTCGCCAGGCGCACCGTCGGGGTCTCGCACGGGCAGGAGCACCACCACCACGAGCTTGTGTACGACCACCTCGTGATGGCGCTCGGCTCCGTCACAAACTTCTACGGGCTGCCGGGGCTGGCCGAGCGCGCCGTGACGATGAAGTCTCTGGGCGACGCCATACACCTTCGCAACCACCTGATCAGCAACCTCGAAGAGGCAGACTTCGAGTGCTGCCCGCATGCGCGCGAGCCGCTCCTGAACTTCGTCGTCGCGGGCGGCGGCTTCGCCGGCGCGGAGACGGTCGCCGCCGTCAACGACTTCCTGCGCGAGGCGGTCGAGTTCTACCCGCACCTCCGCGAAGACATGCTCCGCGTGGTGCTCGTGCATTCGGGCGAAGTGATCCTGCCGGAGCTGGGCGGGAAGCTGGGCCGCTACGCGCAACAGAAACTCTCGGAGCGCGGTGTGGAGATTCACACGAAGGCGAAGGTAAAGAGCGTTAACGAGCGCGAGGTGGCTTTGAGCGACGGCACGGTGATCACGACCAACACGCTCGTCTGGACGGCCGGCACGTCTCCGCACCCGCTGCTCGACACGCTGCCGTGCGAGCGCGAGCGCGGGCGCGTCGTCACGGACGAGTTCATGGAAGTGCCCGGCTACCCCGGCGTGTGGGCCGTGGGCGACTGCGCCGCGATCCCCGACCGGGCGTCCGGCAAGACCTACCCGCCGACCGCGCAGCACGCCATCCGCCAGGGGCGCGTGCTCGCCGACAACATCCGCGCGACCGTCCGCGGCGGCAGCAAGAAGCCGTTCTCGTTCAAGACCATCGGCCTGCTCGCCGCCATCGGCCGTCGCACCGGCGTCGCGCAGATCATGGGCGTCAACTTCTCAGGCTTCGTCGCCTGGTGGCTCTGGCGCTCGATCTACCTCGCGAAGCTCCCGCGCTTCGAGAAGAAGGTACGCGTTGCCCTCGACTGGACGCTCGACCTGCTATTTACGAAAGATATCGTCCAGTTCCTGACGCTGCGCGCCGAGGCCATCTCGCACGACGACCGCGCGGCGCAGCCGGCCACGTCCCCGGCGACCATGCCGGGCCTTGTACCCACGGTTTCCCTGCCGGCTGCAACGGCGCTCTCAGGAGTGGAGCTGAATAAAATTCCCGCGGGAAATTACAGTTAAACCGCGAGCCGCGGTGTTCCTCCCCGCGCCGTATTTAGCTCGCCGGCTTGTCGGCCGCGGGGAGCGTGGCGAGGAAGTCGTGCGCGAAGCGGCGGGCGTAAGCGTCCAGCAGTTGTTCGACGCGGGCGGGGTCTGCGGAGCGGACGATGAGGCCGACGTGCGAGGGCTTGTCGAGCCGCCAGACGATTTCGGGGTCGTCGTAGGCCGAGGTGTCGGGGCGCTGCTGCCGCGCGAGCGAGACGATGAGGCCGGCGTAGTCTTCGCCTAGCGGCGGCAGGCGGTAGTTGCCCCGGCCGCGGTCGATCTCTATTTTGGCCCACTCGGCCCAGAGGTTGATGCCGCGCGCGGCCTCGATCAGCTCGACGATGTGCGCGCCGCCGACGCGCGCCGCGGTTTCGAGGAAGTAAAATTCGCCGTCGGCGCGCGACTTGATGAACTCGGTGTGAGAGACGCCGCGGTGGAGCCGCATCGCTTCGAGCACGCGGGCGTTGGCTTCGAGCAATGCGCGGCCGTCCTCGGAATCTGTGGGGAGCGTGCGGGTGGTGAAGACGCCGCCGCCGTGGGCTACGTCGAGCGGCGGGTTGCCGTAGCGGTTGGGGGCGGCGAAGACGATCTCGCGCTCGGAGACGATGGAATCGACGTGGAAGATGTCGCCGGGCACGTAGCGTTCGAGCAGGTGGAAAGATTGCTTGTCGCCGAGCGCGGCGAGCGCGGGCCAGAGTTCTTCGGCCGAGTTGATCTTTTTGATGCCGGTGGCCGAAGCCTCGAAGCGCGGTTTAAGTAGCCACGGGCCGGGGACGGCCTGCGTGAACCTTTCGAGCCGGCGGTAGTTGAGTGCGTGGACGAACTCGGGGACGCGGATGCCGGCCTCGGCGGCGCGCATGCGCATCGCGAGCTTATCGCGGAAGTGGCGCGTGGTGGTCTCGCCGAGGCCGGGGACGCGCAAATGTTCGCGCAGCGCGGCGGCCTTTTCCACGTCGAAGTCGTCGAGCGGGACGATGAGGTCGAACTCCTCCGTGCGCGCGAGGTAGCTGACGGCGCGTATCATCTCGTCCGTGTCCCACTCCTTCCGCGCGTCGGGCATGTAGAAGACTTCGTCGAGTGCGTCGAGCGGCCACGCGGCCACGCCCTTCAAACTGAGCGAGGTGAGGAGCAGGACGCGACAACCCTGCCGCTTGCACTCGCGCATAAACTCGTGCCCCTTCTCGTAGCTGGCGATGCAGAGGACGGTGGCGGGGCGCTGTTCGTTAGTCATAAAAGTGAGCGGTGAGCAGTGAGCAGTGAGCGGTAAGAAGCAGAACAGTTTTTAACTGCTCACCGCTTACTGCTCACCGCTCACTGCTAGGAGTTCCAGAAGTCGCTGGTGATGATGCGGCGCGCCTCTTCGATGGAGAGGTCGCCGCGGGAAATCTTGTGGGCGATGGTGTCTTCGTAGTCGCCGCGGCCGGCCGTGGTGCGCGCGCCGGCCTGCTCGGCCGTCAGCCCGGCGCGTTCGAGTTCGTGCGCGCGGGCGGGATCGAAGCAGCGCGCGGCGAGCCAGTCCTCCACGTCTTCCGCGTCCGTGAAGCCGTGGCTGAGCCAGCGGTAGGCGGCCGTCTCGGCGGGCGCGCCGGCGAGCGCGGCTTCGCCGTACTGTTCGAGCGCGGCGCTGATGCGCGCGATCAGTTGTCGCTTGTCGTCGTCGGCCAACTCGAATTTTCCGCCCCGTTGAAGTGTCGGACGGTAATCTATAGCGGCGGCGGGGCGGTTGCCAAGTGTGCGGCCGGTGGTGCTTTGCAACCGGGCGCGTCGGTAGTAGCATTAGGCTTCGTCGTGCGAACTCTTTCGGCATCAATCAGACCGACGACGGTCGCGGTCGGCGGCTTCACGTCGAACTCCGGCAAGACGACGGTGGTGTGCGAGCTGCTGCGCGCCTTCGCGGGCTGGGAGGCGATCAAGATGTCGCGCGGGCATTACCGCTCGTGCGGCAAAGACCCGCGGGCGTGCTGCGTCAGCCCCCTGCTCGGCAGTGAGCCGACGGTGCGTTCCGGTCGCGCGGAGACTTACGTGCCCGGCAAGGACACCGGGCGCTACTGGGACGCGGGCGCGTCGAACGTCCACTGGGCCGTCGTGACCGACGCGCAGGTGGGGCGCGGGTTCGAGATGGCGCTCGCGCGCGTGAGAGCGCCGGGCGTCTTCGTAGAGGGGAACAGTTTCCTGCGCCACGCGGGCGCTGATTTCGTGCTGATGGTCGCGCGCTCTGGGGAGGAGTTTAAGATAAAACCGACGGCGCGGCGCGTGCTCCCGAAGGTCTCGGCCTTCTACCTGTTCGGCGCGTCGGGCGACGAGGCGCGCGAGTCGCGCGAACGATTCGACGAGTGGCGCGCACGACTCAGCGACGTGGCGTCTGTCCCTGTTTACACGCGCGACGAGTTGCCGCTGCTGGTCGAACGGATCGACGCGATCCGGCGCGCTGAGGCGGCGGCCCGAAGTTTTTAACAACCGAACCGAGGAGGATTTTTGGAGCGATGTCTGAGAAGGATCGGCGGAAGAAGGACGGCGAGCGCAAGGACGGCGACCGGCGCGAGATGCACGAGGCCGTGGCCGAGCGCAAGAGCGAGCACGAGTCCACGCAACTCCCGAAGGATCAGTCGAACCACCTGATCGGCGACGACGAGCCGCTCACCAAACGGGATGAACGCCTCTGACGTGAAGGACGCGCTCTCGGCCGCCACCGAGGACATCATCGACCGCGTCAAGCGCGCAGCCCTCGGCGACGCGCCCACGCCGCGCGTCACGGAAGGCGCGCCGGGGACGGTGGGGCGCGTCTCTCAGATGAACCTCTCGGACGGCGGCGTGCCGAAGCTGCCGGTCGCGGAGGCGCGCGTCACGAAGGGCGGCATCGTCGGCGACCGGCAGAAGCATACGGTCTTCCACGGCGGGCCGGAGCGCGCCGTCTCGCTCTTCTCGCTCGAAGTGATCGAGCGTTTGCGCGCCGAGGGCCACCCCATCGAGCCGGGCTCGACGGGCGAGAACGTGACGGTCGCGGGGCTGGACTGGCCGCTGCTCGCGCCCGGCTCGCGCCTCGCGCTGGGCGACGAAGTCGTCCTTGAGATCACGGGCTTCGCCGCGCCGTGCGCCACGATCCGCGCGTCGTTCGCCGGCGGGCGCTTCAAGCGCATCTCGCAGAAGGTGAACCCCGGCGAGTCGCGCCTCTACGCGCGCGTCCTCCGCGAAGGCCGCATCACGGCGGGCGACCACGTGCGCGTGCTCGGCGAGGCCGAGTCGTGAAGCGCCGCGCCGCACGCGCCCTCGCGGTCGCCGCCCTGATCTGCTGTTGGGCCGCGCCCTACGATTCTTCGGCGCAGCCCATGCCGCGTCTCGGCAGGGTCAAAGGTTCGGTACTGGATCGGCGCGGGCGTTTGATACCCGCCTCCGAAATCACGGTCGAAGGTCACGGGATAACGCGCGACCAGGGCTACACGGAGGACGGCACGTTCCAACTGGACTTGCCGCCCGGCGTTTACCACATCACGCTGAAGAGCGAGGGCTACAGACGCCCGCGCCCCCGCAGAGTCCGCGTCCGCGCGGGCGCGACCGCCACCGTTAATTTCATCCTCGACGCCGTTCGGGTTCGCGTGCCCCGCAGGCGCGCCCGGCCTGGAGCATGACGCGATGGACGCCCTTGTACTCGTGGATATACAGAACGACTTCTGCCCCGGCGGCTCGCTCGCCGTCAGAGAGGGCGACCGGATCGTGCCCGTCGTCAACGAGCTACAGAAGAAGTTCGACTTGATCGTGGCGACGAAGGACTGGCACCCGCCAGGCCATTCGAGCTTCGAGTCGCTGTGGCCGCCCCACTGCGTGCAGAACACCGAGGGCGCGGAGTTCGTCGACGGGCTGGACACCTCGCGCATCGCGCACACGTTCCTGAAGGGGACTGACCCGGCCGTCGATTCCTACAGCGGCTTCTTCGACAACGAGCACAAGCTCTCTACGGGCCTGGGCGACTGGCTGCGCGCGCGCGGCGTCACCGGCGTCGCCATCGCGGGCCTCGCCACCGACTACTGCGTCAAGTTCACCGCGCTCGACGCCATCAGGCTCGGCTTCGAGACGACGGTCGTCGCGGACGCCTGCCGCGGCGTCGAGGTAAACGAGGGCGACACGGAGCGCGCCGTCGAAGAGATGCGCGCAGCCGGCGCGCGCGTCGTCGAGAGCCGCGAGATTCTGGGGAGGAGCGGGCCGTCCGAGTCGCCCGCCGGCTCCGCAACGTCCGGCGCCGCCTGAGTCGCGCGCACGCACGAGCGATTCCGGGCTTCAAGTCTTCTGATCTGAAAACGACTAACGGGAGGGAACTCTGATGCGCCGTAATTTAGCCCTGCTGGTGCTGCTGGCCTGCGCCTCCGCCTCCGCCGGCTGCATGGAGAGTACGACCACGACCAACGCGGGCAACGCGAACGCGGCGAGCAACGCGAACACGGGCGGCGCGGCGAACACGAACGGCGCGCAGACGAACGACGCGCGCCAAGGCGTCGGCCCCCACGGGCAGGGCGTCGGCGGGACGAGCGAGACGAACCGCAACTCGGCCGCGGGCGGCAACTCGAACGTCGAGCCGACGGGCGTCAACCGTAACGTCGGCGCGACGCCGGCCGCGAACCGAAACCGCTAAAGGGCGCGAAAATTTGAGGCGGCCGGCGGGTCGAGACTTGGGCGGGACTGGAAAGCTGTGGCGGCTCGCGCCCGTCGCGGCGGTGTTCGCGGCAGCCGTGCTCGTCAGCCTCCCCGCCTGGCTCGCGGGCGTCCCGGCCGGCAGCGACACGGTCTTCCACGCCTCCTGGTACGCGCACTTCTCCGAACAATTCCGGGCGGGTGAACTCTACCCGCGCTGGCTCGCCGGGATGAACGGCGGCCTCGGCAGCCCCGTCTTCTTCTACTACGCGCCGCTCCCCTACCACCTGACGAGCCTGCTCGCGCCCGTAGTGCCCGCTGGCGACTACGGCCTGCGCCACTTGGCCTACGGCACGGCCCTCTCGTTCGTCGTCTCCGCCCTGACGTGCTACCTCTGGCTGCGCCAAATCTCTGACCGGCGCGGCGCGGCGGCCGGCGCCGTGCTCTTCCTGCTCGCGCCCTACCACTCGGTCGTCGATCCCCTCATGCGCGCCGCGTACTCAGAGCTGTGGGCCTTCGCGTGGATGCCGCTCGTGCTCTACTTCGCGCGCCGCTTCGCGACGGACAACTCGCGCCTATCGTCCGCCGGCCTTTCAGCGGGCTACGCACTGCTCGCACTCACGCACCTTCCTGCCACCCTCATCTTCTCGCCCGTGCCCCCGGCCTACGCCTACTTCTCGTCGGGTCGCAGAGTCTCAACCGCGCTGCGCGCGTTCGGGTCGATGGCACTCGGCACGGGGCTGTCGGCCGTCTATCTGACGCCTGCGCTGACGATGCAGCCCGCGGCCTCCTTCGCGGACATGCAGGCCCGCAACTACTCCGAGCACTGGCTCACGTTCGCGAAAGCTGACGCGCACGATCTCTACGGCCAACTCCTCTGGGGCGCGCTGACCTCGGCGGCGCTCGTCGTCTGTGCATCCCTCCTCGCAGGTAGGGGACGCGCGCCCGCGGCCGTGGACGATGTATCAACGGCCGCGACTTCATCAACGGCCGGGCGCAACCCGCGCCGCGTCGAGCTGACCTTCTGGACGGTCACGACCGCGCTCAGCATCTTCATGACGACCTTCGCGAGCGATCCCGTCTGGCGTCTCGTCCCCGTCCTTCAGAAGATTCAGTTCCCCTGGCGCTTCCAACTCGTCCTGTGCCTCGCCGTCGCGGGCGCGACCGGCGTCGCCGTCGGCTCTCTGCGCCGCGGCTTGGCGGCGGTGAACCGCCGCGCGCTCGTCTTCGCGGCCCTCCTCGTCTCCTGCTGGCTCTACTTCTGGGCCGGCGCTGCGCTGCGCGCCTACCCCGACCTGCCCCGTCCGTACCGTCTCGGCGAAGGCGCTGTGCGTTCGCTCGACAGGTCGCGCGACGCGCCCGAATACCGGCCCGCCTCGGCCGCCTCGAACGCCGAGCACGACATCGAGACGCTGCTGCAAAACTTCTGCGGCGACCTGCGCCGCGAGCCGCGCGCCTGCGTTGCGGAGGGCGAGGGCACGGCCACGGTCACGCGGGCCGACCCGCGCTCGCTCGAACTGCGCGTCGAAAGCGCAACCGGCCTCACCTTCCACGTTACGCAGTTCCACTTCCCCGGCTGGACGGCCCGCCTCGACGGCCGCTCGCACCCGCTCACCGCCTCCCGCCCCGACGGCCTCCTGCTCGTCTCCGCGCCCCCCGGCACGCACACCCTCAGTCTCACACTTGAGCCGACCCTACCCGAACGCCTCGGCCGCATCATCACTATCGTCTCCGCGCTCCTCCTCATGCTCCTGTGCGTGCGCCCACACCTGTCAAAGCTCAGACGGACGCGCCGGCACGCGACGGAGAAGAATGAGAGCAACTGCGTACGAAGCGGAGAGAAGGAAGGCTGATTGCTAACCTGCGGGCAGCTTTCAACCCGGAGAGCGGGTTCGTAAGGGGCAAGGACAGGGGGCAAACACATAGGGGCGGCCCACGGGCCGCCCCTATGTGTTTGCCTGCGTTGATGAGCCGAGCAGGACTCGAACCTGCGACCCGCTGGTTAAAAGCCAGCTGCTCTACCAACTGAGCTATCGGCCCGCGGCGTGGAAGCGTCTCGCGTCTGAACGGCGCCCCGCGACGCTCGCGGCCGCGCGTTCGTTCTGAAGACCCGACTGCCGTCAAGTGGGTAGCATTTTACATGCGAAGTTTGGGGGCGGCAAGGATGCCGTCCTCGGCGATGCTGCCGTTGGCGCACCCCGCCCGCTGACTGTTTTTCTTCCAAGCTGACGCGGAGTCGGTCTGCCTGAGCGCCGCCCGCCCGCCGCGCACGCGGAAAGCCGCGGATTGTCCGCAGTTTAGCGACGACACCTTGCGGCACGTCTCTTGCGCCTCGAATCCGCGGCCGGGAGCGCGGGAGTCGCGCGGCGACGGTGCGGAGGGCGGCGCGGATGATGGGCGAGGGAAGCGAACTCAGGGTGAAAATCTTCATGTGGGCGGTCGCCTGCCTCGGCGCGGCGGCCTGCGCCGTCTCGCTCGCGCGCACCTCGGCCGCTAGCCTCGACTCGCGCTTCCTCGTCATCGCACTGGCGGCCATCTTCATCGGCTCGCGGCTCGGCGTGAAGATTCCGCACGCGCGCAGCGAGGTGACCGCCTCCGAGACCTTCATCTTCCTCTCCATACTGCTCTTCGACCCGGACGCCGCCGTGCTGCTCGCCGCCGCCGAGGCGCTCTGCGCCTCCCTCCGCGTCACCCGCCGCAGCCTCACGCGCCTCTTCAACGCCGGCCTGCTGGCCTGCTCCTACTTCCTGACGGTCTCGGCGCTGCGCCTCTGCTTCGGCCCCGACGCGGCGGCCGTGCGGCGTGCAGACGCCTCCTTCCTCCTCTTCGTCGCGCTGATGGCCGGCACGCAGTTTTTCGCGAACTCCCTGCTCGCCGCCGTGACGGACGCGCTCCGCAGCGGCCGCCCTCTCTGGCGGACGTGGCGGCGCAACTTCTCCTTCACCGCCCTCGGCTACTTCGCTGCCGCGTCGGCCGCCGGCCTGATCGCCAAGCTGACAGACCTCTTCGGCTTCTACGCCTTCGTCGCCGCCGCGCCCGTCATCGCCGTCATCTACTTCACCTACTGGACGTACTTGAAGAAGGTCGAGGCGTCGAACGCGCAGGCCGAGGAGGCGCGCCGCGCGGCCGAGCAGGCGCGCGCCCACGTCGAGGAGCTGAGCCGGCAGATGCGGGAGCAGGAGCGCATCCGCCGCGCGCTACAGGAGAGCGAGGAGCGTTTCCGCACGGCCTTCGACCACGCGGCCGTCGGGATGGCGCTCGTCTCGCCCGAAGGGCGCTGGCTGCAAGTCAACCGCAGCTTGTGCGAGCTGCTGGGCCGCGCCGAAGACGAGCTGCTCGCCTCGGACTTCCAGTCCGCCACGCACGCGGAGAGCCTGACGGCCGCGCTCGGCCAGATCGACCGGCTGCTGCGCGGCGAGTCGCCGACGTGCCAGGCCGAGATGCGCTTCGTGCACGGGTCGGGCCAGCCGGTCTGGACGAGTTTAAGCGTCTCGCTCGTCAGCAACTCGGCGCAGGGCGTGCCGCACCTCATCTTCCAGATTCAGGACATCACGGATCGCAAGCGCGCGGAGGAGCAGCTCATCCACGGCGCGCTGCACGACGCGCTGACGGGCCTGCCCAACCGCGCCCTCTTCATGGATCACCTCAAGCTCGCCATCGACCGGGCGAAGCGGCGGCCCGGCCAAATCTTCGCCCTCCTCTTCCTCGACCTCGACCGCTTCAAGGTGATCAACGACTCTCTGGGCCACATGATCGGCGACCAGCTCCTCGTCGCCATCGCGCGCCGGCTCGAAGCGCACCTGCGCCCCGGCGACACGGTCGCCCGTCTCGGCGGCGACGAGTTCACCGTCCTGCTCGAAGACATCAACGACGTGTCTGAAGCGACCGAGGTGGCCGAGCGCCTCCAGGCCGAACTCTCCGCGCCCTTCATCCTGTCGGGCCGCGAGGTCTTCACCACCGTCTCCATCGGCGTCGCGCCCTCCACGCTCGGCTACATGCACTCGGACGACGTGCTGCGCGACGCCGACACCGCCATGTACCGCGCCAAGTCGCGCGGCAAGGCGCGCTACGCCCTCTTCGACAAGGCGATGCACTCGCGCGCCGTGGACATCATGCAGTTGGAGACCGATCTGCGCCGGGCCGTCGAGCGCGGCGAGTTCGTCCTCCACTACCAGCCTATCGTCTCCCTGGAAGACTTCACGATTTCGGGCTTCGAGGCGCTGGTGCGCTGGCAGCACCCGGAGCGCGGCCTCATCCCGCCCGACGAGTTCATCCCCGTCGCCGAGGAGATGGGCCTCATCTCGGCGGTCGGCGACTGGGTGCTCGCCGAGGCCGCGCGGCAGATGAAGGAGTGGCAGTCGCGCCGCTCCGCGCCGCTCAACCTGACGATGAACGTCAACATCTCCAGCCGGCAGTTCGCGCGCGACTCGCTGGTCGAGCGCGTCGAGCAGATTCTGCGCGAGACGGGCGTCGAGGCGCGCTGGCTGAAACTAGAGATCACCGAGAACCTCGTCATGGAGTCCATCGAGACGGCCACGCGCCTGATGCACCGCCTGCGCGCACTCGGCGTGCAGCTCGCCATCGACGACTTCGGCACCGGCTACTCGTCGCTCTCCTACCTCCACCGCTTCCCCGTGACGACGCTCAAGGTTGATCGCTCCTTCGTCATGAGCATGGCCGACAACAACGAGAACACGGAGATCGTCCGCACGATCCTGATGCTCGCACGCAACCTCGGCATGGACGTGGTCGCCGAGGGGGTGGAGACGAACGGGCAACTGCGGCTGCTCCGCGAGTCGTTCTGCGAGTACGGACAGGGCTACTTCTTCTGCAAGCCCGTCCCGGCCGAAGAGGCTTGGGAGCTGCTATCGAAACTCCCGACCGCCGCGCCCGCGCCCCTGCCCCCGCCCGTTTACGAGACCTACCGCCTCCCGCTCGAAGTCGTCGCGGCCTGACGCTCGACGCGAATGAATTTGTAGGGGCAGGGCTTGTCCCTGCCCGTTCGGGCGCGGCGGCGCGCAAACGATGAAGCCGGCATTCAACAAGATTGTGTTGAATGCCGGCTTCACTTTTGAGCGACCTTGTGGTCGCTGCGGGCAGGGACAAGCCCTGCCCCTGCAAAATTACCTTTGCCTGTTTGTCGATCCGCGGGGCTAGAGCCACGCGCCGAGGGCGGAGTCTTTGAGGATGATCGTCTGGTCGCGTTCGGGGCCGGTGGAGATGAGGCCGATCTCGACGCCTATCGAGCGCGAGAGGAATTCGACGTAGGCGCGCGCGTTCGCCGGCAGTTCTTCGTAGCGCGTCGTGCCGAGCGTTTCGGACTTCCAGCCGGGTAGCGTCTCGTAAACTGGTTCGACGCGGCGCAGGTCTGCGGCGACCGCGGGAAATGTCTCGGTCTCGCGCCCGTCCAGGCGGTAGCCCGTGCAGACCTTGATCTCGTCGAGCGCGTCGAGCACGTCGAGCTTCGTCAGGGCGACGGAGGAGAAGCCGTTGAGCTCGGCGGCGTAGCGCGTGGCGAAGGCGTCGAACCAGCCGCAGCGGCGCGGGCGGCCTGTGGACGCGCCGTACTCGCGCCCGCGCTCGCGGATGAGCTGGCCCATCTCGGATTCGCCCGCGACCATCTCGGTCGGGAACGGGCCTTCCCCGACGCGCGTCGTGTAGGTGCGAACTATGCCGAGCACGCCGGTGATGCGGTGGGGCGCCAGCCCCGTGCCGACTGCCGCGCCGCCGGCCGTCGTCGAGGATGAGGTGACGAACGGGTAGGTTCCGTGATCAACATCGAGCAGGGTGGCCTGCGCGCCCTCGATCAGGATCGAGCGGCCGTCGCGCGCGGCCGTATTCATGAAGTGCATCGTGTCGGCGATGAAGGGCGCGAGGCGCTCGGCGAGCGGGTGGATTTCGTCGAAGACCTGTTGGGCGTCTAACGGCTGCCCGCCGTAGGCCGAGATGATACGGTTGGCGTCCTGCAAGTTGTACTCGATGCGCGAGCGGAAGAAGTCGGCGTTCAGGGCGTCGGCCACGCGGATGCCGCGCCGGCCCGCCTTGTCCTCGTAGGCCGGCCCGATCCCGCGCAGCGTCGTCCCGACGCGCTCGTTGCCCAAACGCTCCTCGCTCGTGTGATCGAGCGCGCGGTGGTAGGGCAGGATCAGGTGAGAGCGCGAGCTGACGAGCACGCGCTCCGGCGTCACGTGCAGGCCCTGCTCTGCCAACCGATCCGCTTCTTCAAAGAACGCCTTCGGGTCGATCACCATCCCGTTGCCGAGCACGCACGTCTTGCCCTCGTGAATGATCCCCGACGGCAGCAGGTGCAGCACGAACGAGCGGTCGCCGACCTGCACGGAGTGGCCCGCGTTGTGGCCGCCCTGGTAGCGCGCGACCACGTCGAATCGCTCGGCCAGCAGATCGACGATCTTGCCCTTGCCCTCGTCGCCCCACTGCGACCCGACGATGACGATGACTTTAGACATGGTTAGCTGTTAGCTGTTAGCCGTTAGCTGTTAGCCAAACAAGAAGGTCTTTTCTTGCTAAAAGCTAACGGCTAATCGCTAACAGCTACGTTTCAGCTCGCGCGTTCCAGCTTGACGGGGCGCTCGATGAAGTAATAGCTGCACGAGCCGCGCACCTCTTCGAGGTCGCGGCGGGAGATGGGGAAGAGGCGGCACTGGTTCGGCCTGTCCTCGTAGATGCCGCAGGTGGTCGTGCCGTCCGGGTGCTTCTTGAGGAACGGGCACTTGAAGAGCAGCTCGCAGCAGGCCCCGCAGCGGTTGCAGTCGCCACGCCTGAGCGCGAGCGAGGCGACGACCTCGTCCTTGCGGAAGTTGACGTTGACGAAGCGGCGGAGTTTGCCCTGAGCCTGTTTGGCGCGGAGGCGCGCGTCCTCGACGGCGCGGTGGCGCTTGGCCGCGGCCAGCCGCTCCTCGAACGAGCGGCGCGTGGCGTTGGTCGCCGCCGTGCCGGGGCGCTTCTTCGCGGCGGCGCGTCTGTTGGCGGGTTGCTTCATCGGGAGACGGCCGGCGCGCAACGCGCGGGATGACCGCGTCGCGCGCCGGTAAAGCCAACCACCTGCAAGCAAGGCTGCACGGGGCGTCGCCCTTGAGCGACGCCCCGTGCGCGCCCGGCGTTAAAGGTCAGGCGTTCGCCACGCCTGTCGTCGCGCCGAGGTGCTTGTCGATCATGCGCGCGATGGCGTCCTTCGAGGTGGCCCCGACGATGCGCTCCTCCTCCTTGCCGCCCTTGAAGAGGATCAGCGTCGGGATACCCTTGATGCCGTACTTCTGCGGGACAGCCGTGTTCTCGTCCACGTTCAGCTTGCCGACCCGCGCCCGGCCCGCGTAGTCGCCCGCCACCTGCTCGACGATGGGCGCGATCATGCGGCACGGGCCGCACCACTGCGCCCAGAAGTCCACCAGCACGGGCTGATCCGACTTGAGCACGTCCGTCTCGAAGTTGCCGTCCGTCACGGTGATAACCTGATCGCTCATCTGAATTCCAACTCCTCTCCCTGTTGTCCGCGCGTGACTCTTTCGGAACGTCCGCGCCAAAAGTCGTCTCAAAAACCGGCGACCCTCTGAAACTTAGATGCGGGGGTGTTGCCCCGCCCGTCACATCGCCGCCACCGCGCGGTACGCCTCGACGTACCTGCGGGCCGCGCGCTGCCACGAGTTGTCCTCGCGCATCCCGTTCAACTGAATCCGCCGCCAGACATCCGGCTCGCGGTAGCACAGGAGCGCCTCGTAGATGCTCCCGACGAGCGAGTCGGCCGCGTAGCGGACGAATTTGAAGCCGTTGCCGCGGCCCGTGGCGCGGTCGAAGTTCTCGACCGTGTCGTCCAGCCCGCCCGTCGCGCGCACGAGGGGAACCGTGCCGTAGCGCATCGAGTACATCTGGTTCAGCCCGCACGGCTCGTAGAGCGAGGGCATCAGGAAGATGTCCGCGCCCGCCTCGATCTGGTGCGCCAGCGGCTCGCCCGCGTAGCCGAGGTAGATGCCGACGCGGTGCGGCGCGCGCTGTTGCAGCGACTGCAGGAACTGCTCGTACTCGCCCGCGCCCGACCCCAGGGCGATGAAGAACGCGCCGGTCTCAAGAACCTTGTCCGCCGCCCCGCGGATCAGATCGTACCCTTTTTGCGCGACGAGCCGCGAGATGATGGCGATGACCGGGCGGTTCGCCTCCTCCGGCAGGCTGAAGCGGCGTAAGAGATCGAGCTTGCACTCGCGCTTCCCCGTAAGATCGTCCGCCGAGTAGTTGGCCGCGATGTGCGGGTCGGTCGCGGGATTCCAGGCGTCGTAATCCACGCCGTTCGTGATGCCGATCAGGCGATCCCGGCGCATGCGGAGCAGCCAGTCGAGGCCGTAGCCCTGCTCGGGAGTCTGAATCTCGAAGGAGTAGCGGCGGCTGACGGTCGAGAGCGCGTCCGAGAGCATCAGCCCGGCCTTTAAGGCCGAGGCCGCGCCTTCGAGCATGAAGGCGTCGCCGATCTCGCCCCAGTCCAGCCCCATCCAGCCCAAATCTTTCGGGTCGAACGCGCCCTGGTAGGCGAGGTTGTGGATCGAGAAGAGCGTGCGCGTCTTCGAGAAGAAGGGATCGAACTGGCGGCGCGCCCTCAGCTCAGCAGCCGCGAAGCCGCACGGCCAGTCGTTGCCGTGGACGACGGCCGGCGGGTGGCCGAGTCGTTTCAGGAGCGCGAGCGCGGCGCGCGCGAAGAAGGCGTAGCGCTCGTGGTCGTCGCCGTAGCCGTACACGTTGGGCCGGTCGAAATAGTGCTCCGACTCGACGTGGAAGGTCGGCACGCCCGAGGTCTCCTCGCTGTACCAGACCGAGCAGCGCGCGACGACCGCGCCCCACTGGAATTCGAGGTTGTCAAAGAGCCGCTCGCGCAAAAGCGCGCGGTCAGTCTGCCGGTGGAGCGGCAGGACGAGTACGGGTTCACACTCGCCCGTCGCGCGCAGCGCCTTCGGGAGCGCGCCGGCCACGTCGCCCAAGCCACCCGTTTTGGCGAACGGCACGGCTTCGGACGTTAGGATCGCGACGCGCAAGACTCTTCACCCGACCCCTCTCGCGGAGGACGCCCCACACCTTCCCGGACTGAACTGCTTGGAGGCACAACTATGCTTCGCGGGGCGCGAGTTTGTCAAGAAAAGCCGAAAGCCGTCAGCAACCAGCACTCAGCTTAAAACTGACTGCTTTTGCTGACGGCTTTCGGCTGGCGGCTGATTGCTAGCTCTGCATCGAGGCGAGGAATTCCGCGTTCGACTTGGTCTTGCCGAGCCGTTCGAGGACGACCTCCATCTGCTCGACGGGCGAGAGCGGGTTCAGCACGCGGCGCATCACCCAGACGCGGTTGAGGTCTTCCTTCGAGATGAGGAGTTCCTCCTTGCGCGTCCCCGAACGCTGGATGTCGATGGCCGGGAAGAGGCGCTTGTCCACCAGGCGGCGGTCGAGGTGGATTTCGCAGTTGCCCGTGCCCTTGAACTCCTCGAAGATCACGTCGTCCATGCGCGATCCCGTGTCGATGAGCGCGGTCGAGATGATCGTCAAGGAGCCGCCCTCCTCGATGTTGCGGGCCGCGCCGAAGAAGCGCTTCGGGCGCTGCAAGGCGTTGGCGTCGATGCCGCCGGAGAGAATCTTGCCCGACGGCGGGACGACGGCGTTGTGCGCGCGCGCGAGGCGCGTCAGGGAGTCGAGCAGGATGACCACGTCGCGCTTGTGCTCGACGAGGCGCTTGGCCTTCTCGATGACCATGTCTGCGACCTGCACGTGACGGGTGGGCGGCTCGTCGAAGGTCGAGGAGATGACCTCGCCCTGAACGCTCCGCTGCATGTCCGTGACCTCCTCGGGCCGCTCGTCGATGAGCAGCACGATGAGCGAGACCTCGGGGTGGTTCGACGCGATGGAGTTGGCGATGGCTTGCAGCATCATCGTCTTGCCGGTGCGCGGCGGCGCAACGATCAGGCAGCGTTGGCCCTTGCCGATGGGCGTGACCAGATCGATGACGCGCGAGACGAGGTTGTCGTTCGTCGTCTCCATCATCAGCCGCTCGTCCGGGTAGAGCGGCGTCAGGTTGTCGAAGAATATCTTGTCGCGCGCGTCTCCGGGGGCCTCGAAGTTGATGGCCTCGACCTTGATGAGCGCGAAGTATCGCTCGCCCTCTTTGGGCGGGCGAATCTGGCCGGAGACGGTGTCGCCGGTGCGCAGGTCGAACTTGCGGATCTGCGAAGGGCTTACGTAGATGTCGTCGGGACCGGGCAGGTAGTTGTACTCGGGCGCGCGGAGGAAGCCGAAGCCGTCGGGCAGGGTTTCCAGTACGCCCTCGGAGAAGATGAGGCCGCTCTTTTCGGTCTGCGCCGCGAGGACTTTGAAGATGAGTTCCTGCTTGCGCATCCCCGTCGCGCCGGGGACGTCCAGGTCCTTGGCGATCTGCGTCAGCTTGGAGATCGACATCTCCTTGAGCGTCGCCAGGTTGAAGGTTCCGCCGCCCTCCGGGGCCTCGTATTCGCGCTCGTCAATCAGCTCGTCGGGCGGCAGTTCGAGCGCGGCGGCCGAAGTCGTCGCGGGCGCGCGGTTGCCGTCCGCCTCCATCGAGGAGCGCGTGCTGGTGCGTCTTGGTGTGCGTTGTGACATTTCTGTTTTCTCTCGTGGCCGCGCCGGGCGGCCGTCTCGCCTGATCTGATCCTTACTAGCAACGAGTTGTCTGCAACCCGTGTCGCCTGACTCTCGAAAGTGATGAGCCCACGCGGTGGCCCGGCCGGCGCGAGCGGGAAATTTTTTACAGGGATTATTGCCTCAGGTCGCGCTCTGACCCTTCCGGGGCGGCGCAAGGTGGGGCGTGTACCAGCTACAGCGGTCGTGCGAGGGATAACGAAACTGCCTGAGTCCCTTCGGGGGAGTTGCGGATCGTCGGTCGTCGCACGGGGTGTTGAGTCCGGCCCGTTAGATGCCGCCCGCGCCCCGCGCGTCGCCCCGGCAGCCCATCGCGAAAAGTTTTCACCGTGGGGGTTGTTGTGAGACTGCCAACGCTCCAGAGATCGCCCGCCAGATCTGCTCGCGCCCCGCGCCGGTCACGGCCGAGTAGGCGACCGGCCCGGGCCCACCTCCGCCCGCGCCGAGCACTTCGGCCGCGCGCCTGAGATTGCGCTGCAACTCGTTGCGCGAGAGCTTGTCGGCCTTGGTCGCCACCCGAAGTGTGGGCCGGCCGTGGGCCGCGAGCCACTCGCTGAGCTGCACGTCCAATTGTGTGGGATCGTGGCGCGAATCTAGGATGTGAATTGATAGCACAAGCCGCTCGCGCTTGGCAAGGTACGCGGTGACGAATTCGCCCCACTCCTCGCGGATCGACTTCGGCACGCGCGCGTAGCCGTAGCCGGGCAGATCGACGAAGTGGAACTTCCTGTTGATCAGGAAGAAGTTCAGCGCCTGCGTGCGGCCGGGCGCGGAGCTGGTGCGGGCCAGCCCCTTGACGCCGAGCAGCGAGTTGATCAGGCTCGACTTGCCGACGTTCGAGCGCCCCAGGAAAGCGACCTCCGGCAGCGGCGCGCGCGGCCAGTCCTTCTCCGAGAAGGCGCTCTTAACGAACTCCGCGCTCGTGATCTTCATCCGTGCGGCGTGCGGGGCGGGGGGCGGGCGGGTCGCGTCCGGCGCGCCGCTCAGGTACGCTCGGCCGCGCTGGCGTTGGCCGCCTGGGCGCGGCGGGCGGCGACGGCGCGCGACATCTCGCGCAGTTGTTCGAGCCGCTCCTTGGCGTCGGGCTTCGACATGACGAGCCGTTCGAGGTGCGGAACCAGCCGCGAAGCCGGGCCGAGCTTCGAGCGCAGCTCTTCGAGGAACGGCGCGATCTTGGCGAAGTAGAAGAGGTGTTCGGCGTTGGCGTCGTCGAACATCTGCTCGTCGATGGCGCCGTTGAGGACGAGCGCGGCGGCCATGTCCCAGTAGGACATCACCTGCCGGAAGTGCGCGCTGTGCTCGCCCATCAGCGCGTCTAAAACGTCCTGCGCGCTCTCGGGGCTGAAGTAGGCCATCCACTGCCGCGCCTCGCGCATCGTCGCCTCGCGGCGCAGGTCGTAGAGCTTCAGGATCAGATCGGCGCTCTCGTATTTAGTGCTCATGCGGGAATTTTCCCCTGGGAAGTTTCGGCCGGCCGGCCGCGTGGAATAACTTTAGACCCGATTGGAAGGGCGAACTCTACAGGCGGGCGGCGGAAAAGGCAAGGAACAGAAGGCAGAAAGCGGAAGGCAGCCAAGACAAAAACCACGCTTGCGTTTCCTGACTGCCTTCCGCTTTCCGCCTTCTGCCTTCTCCCAATCAGTCCGCCATCGTGGTCGCGCCCGGCGCGGGCGGCTCGGCCGTCCAGATGGGCGGCTGCGCGGAGGCGTCCGTCGCGGCGTCGGTCGGGCAGGCGTCTTCGAGCGCGAGCGCGAGGACTTCGTCGATGGACTCGACGAGGTGGACGGTCAGAGCGGTGCGCACCTCCTCGGGCACTTCCGCCAAGTCCTTCTCGTTCTCCTTCGGGATGATGAGCGTAGAGACGCCGACGCGGTGCGCCGCGAGCAGCTTCTCCTTGATGCCGCCGACGGGCAGGACTTTGCCGCGCAGCGTGATCTCGCCGGTCATCGCAACGTCGTTGCGGACGGGCACGCGCGCGAGGGCCGAGGCCATGGCGGTGGCGAGCGTCACGCCGGCCGAAGGGCCGTCCTTCGGGATCGCGCCTTCGGGGATGTGGACGTGCAGGTCGCGCTTGCGGATGTGTTCGAGGCTCATCCCCAGGCGTTCGGCGCGCGCCTTGATGCAGGTCAGCGCGGCCTGCGCGGACTCCTGCATCACCTCGCCGAGCTTGCCGGTCAGCGTGACGCCGCCGCGCCCGTTCGTGAGCGTCGCCTCGATCTGCAAGACCTCGCCGCCCACCTCAGTCCACGCGAGCCCGAGCGCGAGCCCGATCTCCGACTCGGCCGCGGCCGACTGCTGGCGGAATTTGATCGGCCCCAGCATCTCGCGCACGCGCTCGGCCGTGACCGTATCCTTGAAGTCCGCGCCCGCGCCCGAAGCGACCATCTGCCGCGCCACCTTGCGGCAGCACGAGCCGAGCTCGCGCTCAAGGTTGCGCACGCCGGCCTCGCGCGTGTAGTGGCGGATGATTTCGAGGATGCCGTCGTCGGTGAACTCGACCTGCGTGGCGGAGAGGCCGCTGCCCTCGGCCTGCTTCGGCACGAGGTGCTGCTTCGCGATCTCCAGCTTCTCGCGCTCGGTGTAGCCGGACAGTCGCAGGATTTCGAGCCTGTCCTGCAACGCGGGCGGGATCGTGTGGAGCACGTTGGCCGTCGCGATGAAGAAGACCTTCGAGAGATCGTATTCGACGTCCAGGTAGTGATCCTGAAAACTGTTGTTCTGCTCCGGGTCGAGGACTTCGAGCAGAGCGGCCGACGGGTCGCCCCGGAAGTCGGCGCCGAGCTTGTCAACCTCGTCGAGCAGGATGCACGGGTTGACGGTGCCGGCCTTCTTCATCATCTGGATGATCTGGCCGGGCAGCGCGCCGATGTAGGTGCGCCGGTGGCCGCGAATCTCCGCCTCGTCGCGCACGCCGCCCAAAGACAGCCGGACGAACTTGCGGCCCGTCGCGCGCGCAATCGACTTGCCGAGCGAAGTTTTGCCGACGCCCGGCGGGCCGACGAAGCAGAGGATCGATCCCTTCGGGTTCTTGACCAGTTGGCGGACGGCGAGGTGTTCGAGGATGCGATCCTTGATCTTCTCGAGGCCGTAGTGATCCTCGTTCAGAATCTCCTCGGCCTTGTTAAGGTCTTTGAGCTCCTTCGACTTCTGCTTCCACGGCACGCTCAGCAGCCAGTCGATGTAGGTGCGCGAGACCGTGCCCTCGGCCGACATGGGCGGCATCGCTTCGAGGCGGTGGAGTTCCTGCATGGCCTTCTCCTTCGCCTCTTCGGTCATGCCGGCCTCTTCGATCCGCTTGCGCAAATCCTCCATCTCGGCCTTCTCGTCCTTGCGGCCGAGTTCCTTGTGGATGGCCTTGATCTGCTCGTTTAAGTAGTACTCCTTCTGCGCCTTCTCCATCTGCCGCTTGACGCGCGCCTGGACGGTGCGGTCGAGCTGCCGCTTGTCAACCTCGCCTTCGAGAATTTCGACGAGGCGTTGGAGCCGCCCGTGGACGGAGAAGATTTCCAGAAGCCCCTGCTTATCCTCGACCGCGATCTTGATTTGCGACGCCAAGGCGTCCGCGAGGTGCGAGGGGTCTTGGTTGCGCAGCGCGGTTTGCAGTGCGTCGGTCTGGACTTCGGGCGCGAGCCTGAGGTGCTGCTCGACGAGCTGGTGGATGCGCTGGACGAGCGCGTCGATCTTCTGTCCGGCTTCGAGCGCCGAGGGCGCGCGCCTGACTGTCGCCGTGAACGCGCCGTTGTCGTTCGCAACCCGTATCGTCGTCGCGCGCTCGCGGCCCTCGACGACCACCTTCGTCTGCCCGTTCTCCTGCTTCTGCGCCTGGAGGATGCGGGCGATGGTGCCGACGCCGTAAATCTGCTCCGGGTTCGGCTCGTCAATCGAGGCGTCGTGCTGGGTGGCGAGGAAGATGGTGCGGTCGGACTGGAGCGCCTGCTCCAGCGCGCGGATCGAGCCGGGCCGGCCGATCTTGAAGGCGACCTTGGTGAACGGGAAGATCACCACGTCGCGGATGGGCACCATCGGGAGGCTCGTGATGTCGGCTGGCGTGCGGTCTGAGTACTCTTCCATAAAACCCCGGAAACTTTTCGCTGACCTTACCCGGCGAAGCAAAAGGCGAGCGCTCGACATGGCCGCTCGCCTCACCTGAGACTCGAATCAATTGTAGAACATTTCCGGCGGGTGTGCCACCGGCTAAAAATCCGCGGCGTCGTGGCTACCGCTCATCCGTCTCCCGGAGCGTGTCGCGGAACTGCCCCACTCGCCCCCTGGTCACTTCGGCCAGGCAGAAGCTATAGACCATGGGGTAGATCGAGCCGCCCTGGTTGCCGAACGCCTCGTACTCGCAGTGCGCGTCGCGGAACTTAATCCACGCGAGCTGCGCCGCGCGCAGCTTCGCTCGCTCGGCCGCTCCGGCGTCCTTCAACAACTGCTGGTAGAGCCTGTTCAACTCCGCGTCGGCCTTCTGGAACGCGCGCGACGCGCACTGATTCAACTCCTGCTGCGTGCGCGCGCCGGGGCACGGGTCTTCCTGCTCGCCTCTTGCCGCCGCGCCCTGCGCCGCCGCCACGGCCGCGCACGCCGCGAGGAGGGCGCAGAGCGCGCCCGCCCGGAGAAACTTCTTCATCTCAACTCCCCTCCCGCCCGGTTTGTCCGAGAGGGAGTGAAACGCATTTCGCGCGGCTTCGTCAACGGCGCGCCTCGCGGCTCAGGCCCGCAGCCGCTCCGGCGGGCCGTGATCCGACCGACCCTGACTTGAACAGAGTGTGGCCCGCGTCGTCGCTCGGCCATTCCCCGCGGGGCGACCGGCGCTTTGGCCTTTCGCCGCGCCCGTCAGTTCGTTCGGGCCGTAGTTTTCGGCGCGGTCTTGTTGAGGTCGAAGGCGTAGGCGGACTGCGTGTTGCTGAGGACGAACAGCCGGTCGCCTTCGAGGTTGAAGCGGACGAGGGCCGCGCCGCCGCTGACGACGAAATGAGTCTGGCGCGCGCCCGTGTCGAGGTCGTAGAGCGACACCTCGCCGGGGAGGTTCTCGACGGCGAGCTGGTTCTTCTTCGGGTTGACGGCGGCGTTTTTGCCGAAGAAGCGGTGGCGCAGCGCGCCGTCCTTGATCGAATAGACCAGCACGCGCCCTTCGGAGTCGCGCAGCACGAGCCAGTCGCCCTCGGAGAGCGCGCGCCCCACGTCGAAAGAGCCTTTGCCCGTCTCCAGCAGCATCATGCCGACCGTCTTCTGCGCGAAGGCGTCCACGATCTCGACGAGGTAATCGTCGCCCTTGTTGCCGAGCGAGGCGGCCCTGGCCTGCAACTCCGGCGTCTCCTTGAGCTTCGCCTTGCCGGCCTCGCCGCCGAGGCGGTAGTAGAAGGTGAGCCTGCCGCTGAACTCGTCGAAGGAGTATTCGGGGGCCTCCTTCTGGAAGTCGCGCGACCAGAGGACTTTATCCTGTATGAATTCTCTCAGCTCGAAGCGCACGTCGCGCTGGAGGCCGCCGTCGTCCTCCGTCTCGGCGAGGGCAGGCGCGTTCTTCTTGTCGTCCTTCTTCTCTTTCTCCTTGAGGGGGCTGCGAGTGAGCACGAAGCGCCCGTGCTGGCGCGCGGCCCTTTCGGGCAGCTCGCGGAAGAGGAAGGCCGAGCCGTCGCTCGCCTTGAGGACGACGAGGCCGTGCGGCGAGTCGCCGAGGCCGGGGACGTCGACGACGCACATCCCGTCGTCGGCCACGAGGCTGCCCCTGAAGCCGCGCACGTGGAGCTTGCGCTCGCCCGTCCCGAGGTCCCACATCCCGCCGCGCGTCTTCGACGAGAGCGCGAGCCAGTTGAAGTTGTTCGACACGTCGGCGGCGCGCAGTCCGCTGATCGAGCCGACCGGGATATCGACGGTGCCGGCGTCGCGGCCGTCCAACTGTTTCGTCCCCTCGTTGTAGCTCACCTCGCGCAGGAGGATTTTGCCGTTGACGGACTCGTAGGCGGTGACGTTGCCCCACGCCGTCGCGTCGCCCTTGTTCAGGCCCGCGACGATGGCCCCCCTCTTAATGTCGAAGATGCCCATCCGGGCGTTGGCGAGCGGCTTGATGACGACGTAGTCGTCGCTCGCCGTGCGCTTGATCTCCGTGGCGGAGAAGGGGAATTTCTGGAGGCGCTTGCCGGCGGGGAAGGAGAAGATGCCGGAATCTTCCACCTTCCGCGAGGGCATGCCGAGGATTCGC
>DATHBT010000307.1:0-16236 GCA_035295985.1 Pyrinomonadaceae bacterium
GCCTCGGCCACAACGTGCTGAAAAAATTCCCCGAGGCGGCCGGCGTCGTGCGCGACTTCACCGTCCTCGACCCGGCCGACACGGAAGACCTCATCGACCTGCTGCGCCGGCAGATGCGTCTCACGAAGGATCGTCGCTTCCCGCGCCGCCGCACCATCTGCTCGATCTTCAGCATGATGGTCAACAAGGCGGTCGCGCTCAAGGAGGTGCTCCGCCAGTCCTACCCGCAGTTCGCCGGCGAGTCCGCGGCGCTCGAAGGGCTGTACCGATCCTTCGAGGAGTTCAAGCGCTCGCGCCACCTGCTCACCTACGACGACCTGCTCGTCCGCCTGCGCGAGGCACTCGAAGGCGGCGAAGAGCTGCGCCGGCGGCTCTCGGATCAGTACCGCTACGTGATGGTGGACGAGTATCAGGACACCAACAAGCTACAGGCGCAGATCGTGCGGCTGCTCGCCGCCACGCACGACAACGTCGCGGTGGTCGGCGACGAGTGCCAGTCGATCTTCTCGTTCCGCGGCGCGAGCCACAGGAACATGCTTGAGTTCCCCGCGCTCTTCCCGGCGGCGCGCGTCATCAAGCTCGAAGAGAACTTCCGCAGCACGCAGCCCGTCCTCGACGTGGCGAACGCCATCATCGCCGAGGCGCAGGAGGGCTACGCCAAGCGACTCTTCACGCGCCTCGGCGGCGGCGAGCCGCCCGTCTCGGTCACGGCGCGCGACGAGCACGAGCAGTCGCGCTTCGTCGCCGAGCGCGTCGCGGAGCTGCGCGATGAGGGGGCGTCGCTCGACGAAATTGCCGTGCTGTTCCGCGCCAGCTCCCACTCGTTCGATCTGGAGATAGAGCTGGCGAAGCACGGCATCCCGTTCCGCAAGTACGGCGGGATCAAGTTCGCCGAATCCGCCCACGTCAAGGACGCGCTCTCGTTCCTGCGCGTCGTCGCCAACCCCTCCGACACGCTCTCCTGGTTCCGCGCGCTGAAGCTCCTGGACAACGTCGGCGACGCGACGGTCAACCAGATACTCGAACACCTCGGCGTCGAGCGGAAAAGTTTCAGGGCGGCGAGGGCGAAGGTCGCGCTCTTCCGCAAGCTGCAACGCTTCCCCGCGCGCGCCGGCTACAAGGATCAGTTGGCGCGGCTGGCGCGGCTGCTCTGCGGCCTCGTCGAGGAGGCTTCGCCGGGCGCGCAGCTCTCCGCCGCGCTCCGGTTCTACAGGCCCATCCTGAGGGCACGCTACGACGACTACCCGCGGCGGGGGCGCGACCTCGAACACCTGCACTCGATCGCGAAGCGTTACAAAGCTTCGGCGGAATTGCTCTCCGATCTCGCGCTCGATCCGTCGGACGCGGCCCAATCAAACGGGCGCGGGCGCGGCGGCTACCTGACGCTCTCGACCGTGCACTCGGCGAAGGGGCTGGAGTGGGACGCCGTGTTCGTGATCTGGATGACCGAAGGGTGGTTCCCGTCGTCGCGCTCGCAGGACGAGTTCGAGGACGCAGAGGAGGAGCGCCGGCTCCTCTACGTCGCCGCGACGCGGGCGCGGCGACACCTCTATTTCGTCTCCCCGCTCAGCGCCTACCGCGGCGGGAACGGCGATCCCTTCCCCGCCGTCTCGCGGTTTCTGGAATCCGTCCCCGACGCCGTCCTCCCGCGCGCCTCCCTGTCGGGGGGCGAGTGAGCCGGCGTCACGACTGTCTGACAGACGGCCCCTACGCAGCCGGCCGTTCTTACAATTCGACGAGGACGAGGCGGTCGCGCCAGCGGCCGATCGTAAGCACGAGATGACAACGCCGGAGGTTTGATGTCCCCTTTTAACCAACCGAGTCCCGGAACCCTTCCCTCGCAGCGCGAGCTGTTTGAAATCCCCGAAGGCGTGACCTATTTGAACTGCGCGAACATGTCGCCGCAGTTGCGCTCCGTCTCGGCCGCGGGAATGGACGCGGTCGCGGTGAAAAAGTCGCCGTGGGAGCTCAAACCGGCCGACTGGTTCTCCGGCGCGGAGGCCCTGCGGGCGCTGGCGGCGCAAGTCGCCGGCACGACCGCCGACTCAATCGCCATCGTCCCCGCCGCCAGCTACGGCATCGCCGTCGCCGCTGCGAACGTGGCAGTAGAGCGCGGGCAGTCAATCGTCCTGCTCGACGAGGAGTTCCCGTCGAACTATTACGCCTGGAAGGAACTCTCGCGGCGGCGGGGCGCGGAAATCCGACTGGTTAAGAGGGGCGTTGAGGGGACGTGGACGCAAGCCCTCCTCGGCGCGATTGACGCGGCGACCGCCGTGGTCTCCGTGCCGAACTGCCACTGGACGGACGGGAGCTTGGTTGACCTCGAAGCGGTCGGCGAGAGGGCGCGCTCGGTCGGGGCCGCGCTCGTCGTGGACGCGAGCCAGTCGTTGGGCGCGTACCCCCTGGACATCGAGCGAGTCCGGCCGGACTTCCTCGTCTGCGTCGGCTACAAGTGGCTGCTGTGCCCGTACACGATCAGCTTCCTGTACGCCGCGCCGAAGTGGCAGCGGGAGGGCAGGCCCATCGAGTACCCCTGGATGACGCGCGCGGGGAGCGAAGACTTCTCGCGGCTGGTCGATTACAAGGACGACCAGTACCGACCCGGCGCGCGCCGCTTCGACATGGGGGAGTCCTCCAACTTCGTGCTCGGGCCGATGGCCGCGGCCGCCCTGCGACAGATTCTCGAATGGGGGATAGCGAACATCCGGCGCACGCTCTCGGCCCTGACCGCGCTGATCTCGGAAGAGGCCGAGCGGCTGGGCTGCCGGACGATCCCGGCCGGAGGCCGCGTCGATCACATGACGGGGATCAGATTGCCGAAGGGACTGCCGGCCGGACTCGGCGAGCGCCTGGCGGAGGAGAAGGTTTTCGTCAGCATCCGCGGCGACGCGATCCGCGTCTCGCCCCACCTCTACAACGGCGAGGAAGACGTCCGAAAGTTTTTCAGCGCCCTGCGGAAGCTGATCTGAAGAAAGACGCCGCCGCCGCCGAAAGCGGCAAACGAATCTACGGCGTGGACGTATCGCTGTGAAAGCCGTCGGAGAGTTTTGAGACAAACGCCGCGCCGGGGAGGTGAGCAAGCGATTACCGCCGCGCCAAGCAAAGCGTCCGCCGTCGCGGTCTGGCTGCTGCTCTGCCTGATCTGGGGCTCGACCTGGTCTTTCATCAAGCTGGGATTGCGCGACCTGCCGCCGCTGACCTTCGTCGCCCTGCGGTTCGCCATCGCCGTCGCCGTGCTCCTCGCCGTCGCACACTTCCGGCGCGCGCGTTGGCCGCGCACCCGCGCCGAGTGGGGCTTGCTGGCGACGACGGGCGTGCTGGCCTTCACCGTCAACTACGGCCTGATCTTCTGGGGCGAGCAGTACGTCTCCTCAGGGCTGGCGGCGCTCCTTCAGGCGACCATCCCGCTCTTCGGCCTGCTCCTCGCGCACAAGGTTCTGCCCGGCGAGCCGCTGACCGCGGCGCGACTCCTCGGCGTCGCGGTCGGGCTCGTCGGGGTCGCCCTCATCTTCTCGGATCAGTTGTACGTTGGCGACGCGCGGGCCGTCCGGGGCGGCGGGGCGATAGTCCTGGGCGCGCTGGCCGCGGCCTACAGCAACGTGCTGGTGAAGGCGCGCGCCGCGGACTTCGACATCAGCGTGCTCGCCGCCGGGCAGATGCTGTGCGGGCTGGTGCCGGTGATCATTCTCGGCCTCGCCAGGGAAGGCAACCCGCTGCACTTGCGCTGGACGACGACCGCAATCGTCTCCGTCCTGTACCTCGCGCTCGTCGGCTCGGTCGTGGCCTTCATGCTCTACTACTGGCTCGTGCGCAACATGGACGTGACGAACACGCAGATGATCGCCCTGGTGACGCCGGCCGTCGCCGTGCTCGTCGGCGTCCTGTTCCTGGGCGAGACTTTGACGTGGCGCATCGCGCTCGGCGGCCTCGCTATTTTCGCGGGCGTCGCCGTCGCCGTCCTGCGGCGGCGCGGGCCGCCGCGCGTCCGGCAAGAAACCGTCGGCGGATGAACGGGCGGGACGCGGCGCACGCCAGCCGCGAACGTGAGGCGGCGAACGCCCGTCGGGGGCCACTTACTCCCGTCGAGGGCCGCCGAGTACATTGCGCAACGCCACGCGACACTTTAGAATCGCCGCCGCAACTTTTACACCAACGTCGTGCGTTATGACGACGATGAACTTGTCGCCTTTCGGGGCCTTGTACCCCGGGCTACCCGCCCCGCCTCTCAGAACTCTGGCGGTTCGGTGACGGCTCCACCCCGGCGGAATCAGCCAAGACATTCCCCAGACCTGGCAGAGAGGGCCGGAAGCGGTTCGGCCGGCAATCGCCGGAGACGTGCAAGCGATGTCAGTGCCAACGGACAACCGGCGCAGAGTACTGTACCTCCAGTCCAACTCCGAGATAGGCGGCTCCGACGTATGCCTGTTGAGGATGGTGGAGGCGCTCGACCGCTCCCGGTTCGACCCGCTCGTCGTCCTGCCCTCGGACGGCCCGCTCACCGGCGCGCTGCGCGAGCGCGGGGCCTCACTCTTCATCCTGCGCGAGATGATGAAATTGACTACTCGCAAGGGGAAGCTCTATTACCTGCGGTACCTGTACAACTACCCGAAGGCCGTCGGGAAGATTCTCAGAATCATCCGCGGCGAACGGATCGACGTTGTTCACAGCAACACCCTCCACAACCTCCACGGGTTCCTCGCCGCGCGACTGGCGCGGCGACCGCACGTCTGGCACGTCCGGGAGATCGTCCTCCAGTCGCGTTTCTTCAGGCGGCTCGAACTGGCCCTCGCGCGGCGCTACGCCGACCGCGTCGTGGCGATGAGCGGGGCCATAGCCGAGGCGTTCCGCGACGGCGGCGCGCCGCCGCCCCGCCAACTGAGGATCATCCCCGACGGGATCGACACGGAGCGGTTCCACCCGCGTAACAGCGGCGACAGGATTCGCTCCGAGTTGGGGATCGAGGCGGGTGCGCCCGTGGTCGGACTGGTTTGCAGGCTCGATCACTGGAAGGGCGTGGAGGTTTTCCTGCGAGCGGCGGCCGTCGTCCGTTCGCGCCTGCCGGAAGCGCGCTACCTAGTGGTCGGCGGCCCCGTCGAAGGTCAGGAAAAGTTCGCGGCACGCATGATCGGGCTGGCGGGGGCGCTCGGGCTCGACGGCTTCGTCCACTTCACGGGGTGGCGCTACGGGCCGGGTGACATGCCGGAGGTGCACGCGGCGCTCGACGTGCTGGTGCTGGCCTCGACTTGGCCCGAGCCGTTCGGACTGGTTTTGTTGGAGGCGATGGCGACCGGCAGGCCCGTGGTGGCGACCAGGCACGGCGGGCCCGTCGAAATCTGCGCCGAGGGCGAGACGGCCCTGCTCGTCCCGCCGCGGGATGCGGACGCGATGGCTGATACAATCGTCGCGCTCCTGCGCGACCCGCATAGGGCGCGCTCGATGGGGGCGGCCGGCCGCGCGCGCGTCCTGCAGCTCTTCGACCACCGCCGCTACGGCCGGGAGCTGCAGCTCCTTTACGAGGAAGTCCTCATGTCGCCCGGTACGTGATAGGTTCGCCGAAGCCGCCCGGCACCCTCGCCCCATGCAACTCTCCGTCATCGTCGTCAGTTATAACACTCGCGGCCTCCTGACCTCGTGCCTGGGGTCCGTCGAAAGGTACATGGCGGGCGTCGAACACGAGGTCTGCGTCGTGGACAACGCTTCGAGCGACGGGGGCGCCGCCCTGGTGCGGGAGATGTTCCCGCGCGCGCGCGTCCTGTCGTCGCCCAGGAACTTGGGCTTTGCCGCCGCGGTCAACATGGGCCTCGGCGCCACGTCCGGCCGGTACGTTCTCTGGCTCAACCCTGACGCCGAGATTCTTAACGGGGGCATCAGCGCCCTCCTGTCCTACATGGAAGCCGAGCCGGGCGTCGGGATCGTCGGCCCCCAGCTCCTCAACACCGACGGCAGCATCCAGCTCTCCTGCCGCTCATTCCCCTCCTACGACGCGGCGCTCTTTAACCGCCACTCTCTTCTCACTAGCTGGTTCCCGCAAAACCGCTACACGCGCCGCTACCTCCACACGGACTGGGATCACATGTCGGCCCGCGCGGTGGACTGGGTGTCAGGGGCCTGTCTGCTGCACCGCCGAGAGGTGTCCGACCAGATCGGCGGGCTTGACGAGAGGTTCTTCATCTACATGGAGGACATCGACTTCTGCCTGCGCGCGGGGGGCGCAGGCTGGGAGGTCATCTACCACCCTGCGATGCTCGCCCGGCACCACATCGGCGGGAGCAGCAGGCAGGCCCCCTACAGGACGGTAGTCGAACTCCACCGCAGCGTCTGGCGTTACTACGCGAAGCACTTCACCAGGAGCCCGCTCAAGGACGTCCTGGCCGGCGCGGCGATCTGGGGGCGGTGCGCGGCGATGCTTTGTCAGGCCGCCGTGGGCAGGGGCGACGCCCGCCTCAGGCGCGGGCCGGCCCTGCGCCACGGGCGGCACGCGCAAGGAGAGAGTCGTAGCTTATGAGCGGCCAACTCTCTCTCGTCTTCGCCCTCGCTTTCACCGTCAACCTCATCACCACCCTCTTCTTCTCGGTGAGGATCGCGGGCGCGAGGACCGGCAGGCTCGGCTCGGCCGTCGCCCTCTTCAACGTGTTCATCCTCCTGCTCCGCATCTCGACCTCCTTCCAGGCCCTGCTGCTCTCCAAGCACGTCGAGCGAAACCTGGGTGCCCGCTCGCCCGACGCCGACGAGTTTCTGTTCCGCCTGCTGCTCCTCTCGGCGACGCTGGGCAGCGTCCTGGGCGCGCTACTCATCCCCACGGCGCAGCGTGCGATTAGCAGGGCGGTCGCCGCGCTGGAAGTTCACCGCTCGCTGCCGAGGCTGGCCCGGCGCGCGGCCTCCGCCTCCGTTTTACGGCAGGCCGCGGCCTCCCTCCGGCTGCCCTCGGTTCGGAACCTGACGCAGTTCAGGGAGTTTCGCGGGCTGTCAATCGGCCCACCCGCTTTATACGCCGTCGCCGTCTCCTTCCTGACCGTGGGCATGTTCTCGCCGATCTACGCCGGCTACTTCAACCCGCAGTTCAGGGTGACGGCGAATAACATGTCGCTTCTCATCAACGGCGCGGCGACGGCCGTCGTGCTTCTCGTTACGGATCCGTTTTTGGGCGTCCTGACCGACGACGCCATCGAGGGGAAGCTGCCCGAGGCCAGCTTCAGAAAGCAGATCGTCGTTTTCGTCATGGCACAGGTCGTGGGCACGGTGGCGGCCCAGGCCCTGCTCGTGCCGTCGGCGCGCGCCATCGCCGCCATCGCGGAGTACCTGTGAGGTGGTCGCCCGGGGCGGCGCCGAGCTTGACTCGTCCGCCCGTCCTCCCAGGTACGTGGTTGTGAGGCCCATGCACATTATTCTGGACGCACGCGCCGCCCGGCCTGAGCTTACGGGGATCGGGCGGGCGACCCTCGGACTGATCAGGGGGCTGCGTGCGGCCGACCACGACCACCTGATTACCCTCTTATGCGATCCGGCATGCCGGCCCGCGCTCGACGAGCTGCGTGTGGACCATGACGGGCGCTTCCGGCTCGCGGTCGTTCCGGTGGGGCCGTTCAGCTTCGCCCGACAGTTGACGCTGGCTTGGCGCATCAGGCCCTTACGCGCCGACCTATGGCACGCCCCTTATTACGTGCGCCCCCTGCTGGGGGTGCCGCCCGCGGTGGTCACCGCGTACGACCTCATCAGGCCGGGGGAAGGCCCGCCCGGCCCGCGCCGTCGGGTCGCCGCGGCGCCCGCATTGAAATGGTCAATCAAGATGCGGCTCTCGCTCACGCTGGCGGCGCACGTCATCACCCCGTCGCAGGCGACCAAGGAAGATATTCGGAAATCGCTCGGCATCCCCGCCCGGCGGCTGAGCGTGGTGGCGCTGGCGGCGGACGAGCACTTTCGACCGCCGCCGGCTCGGCTGGTTGAAGACGTCCGGCGGCGGTACGGTTTGGGGAACCGTTACGTGGTGTACCTGGGGACTAACAAGCCACACAAAAATATCGACTCGCTCGTGGCGGCATGGGGCGAGCTGGCGCGCGAGGGCGTTACGGGGAGCGGCGACGGCGCAGCGGCCCTGGTCATCGCGGGGCGCGAAGACCCGAAATGCCCATCCTCCCGGCGGCGCTATGCGGGACTCGCGCCGGGGCTGCGCCTCCGCTTCCTGCGAGACGTGCCCGACGCGGACTTACCCGCGTTGCTCGGCGGCGCACTCTGTTTCGTGTCCCCTTCCCTGAAAGAGGGCTTCAATCTGACGCCGCTGGAGGCGATGGCGTGCGGCGCCCCCGTGCTGGCGGCCGACCGCCCGAGCACGCTCGAGGTGGTGGGAGACGCCGCGCTCCTCGTCGAGCCGGACGCGACGGCCCTCGCGTCCGGCCTCGGGCGCCTGCTCGCCGACGACGGGCTGCGCCGCGAATTGAGCCGGCGCGGCCGCGCGCGTGCGGCCGAGTTCAGTTGGCGGCGCACGGCCGAAGAGACGATCCGCGTCTACGAGCGCGTCGCAGGAGTCAGGGGGGCAGCGCGTTGAGAGCCGGGGGGAGGATTCTACTCATCACGGACGACTTCCCGCCCGACCACGGCGGGATAGCGACTTACCTGTGGGAGCTGTACCGCCACACCCCGGAGGGGATGGTGATGGTGGTGGCGCCCGACGGCCCCGGCGCGCGCCGCTTCGACGCGGGCTGCGGGCTGAGGGTCTTTCGCTACCGCCGCTTCTCCGCGGCCCCGCTCAGGTACGCGGCCGCCTTCTGTTCCTCGCTGCGCGTCGTGCTGCGCGAGAGACCGGCAGCGTTGCATTGCGGGACCCTAATATCTTCCGGCCTGATCGCGCTCGCTCTCGCCCCCCTGTTCCGAGTCCCTTACGTCCTGCACGTTTACGGCACCGACCTCTGCGCGAAAGGGAGGTCGAGGCTCGCGCAGTGGCTGGCCGTCACCTCTCTCAGGCGCGCGGGCAGTGTGGTCGGCATCAGCGACTTCTCACTCTCTTGCGCCGCACGTTTGGGCGTCAAACAACCCGCGCTGGTGAAGATACTGCCGCCGGTCGACGCCCGCCGCTTCCGCCCGCCGGAGGGGGGGGCGCGCGCGTCGCTGCCGGCGGTCGAAGCGGCGGCCGGGCCTTTGCTGTTGACGGTGGCCCGGCTCGTGCCGCGTAAAGGGCACGACGCCGTCATCCGCGCACTGCCGCTCGTGCTCCGGCGGCTGCCGGGCACGACGTACCTGATCGTGGGCGAGGGGCCAGAACGTAACCGGTTGGAGGCGCTGGCGACGGAGTTGGGCGTCGCGGGCAGCGTCCGTTTCTGCGGCGCGGTCGAGGACGTTGTGCCGTACTACCAAGCTTGCGACCTGTTCGTCATGGCTAGCAGGACACTGCGCGAGGAGGGCGAGGTGGAAGGATTCGGCATCGCCTTCTGCGAAGCTTCGGCCTGCGGCAAGCCCGTGGTCGGCGGGCGCTCCGGCGGCGTAGGCGAGGCCGTGGTTGACGGGGTGACCGGCCTGCTCGTCCCCCCCGACGACCCGGAGGCCCTGGCATCGGCCATTACCGGGTTGCTGGACGACCGCGAGAGGTCGGCGCGGATGGGCGGCCGGGGGCGCGAGTGGGTGCTCAACAGCTTAGACCCCGCACGCGCCGCCGAGCGCATCGCCGCGCTGGCGGCTGGCGCGGCCGCCGTCGCGGGCGAAGAGGGTGACGCGCCGCGCTCTCCCGTAAGCAAAGCGCACTGATGAGCAGCCTTTCGCCGTCAATCCTGTACCCCACCGAACTCTCGACGCTTGAGGGGGGATCTCAAATCTCCCTGCTGCTGCTGCTCTCGACACGGGCCCCCGACTTTTACAGGCGCGTCGTGCTCTGCCCGCCCGGCGACAGGTACGTGCGACACTTAGAGGGGCTTGGGGTCCGCGCCTACGTGGCGGGGACGCACGACTTCAACTGGCGCTTCTCGCCCTCGCGCCCCGCGGCCACCGCCGGGGACATCGGGCGCGCCGCGCGCGCTACGGCGCGCGTCGCCCGCCTCGAAAACGTCCGGCTGATTCACGCGAACTCGCTCGCCGCGGGGCTGGCGGCTGCCTACGCCAAGGCGCGGCAGCCCACCCTCAGGGTGATCCTGCACGAGCGAGGGCTGAGTTACCGCCCGCACGCGGCTTGGCTGTTCCGCCGCGTCTGCCGGTATGCCGACCGTGTCATCGCGACCACGGAGATCGGCAGGCGACGGCTGGAGGAATACGGCGCACGGCCTGAGAAGATTGTCGTCGTGCCCAACGGGACGGATTTCCACCGGCGCGCGCCCGCGGCGAGCCCTGCCGAAGTGCGGCGGTCGCTGGGCGTGCCGCGCGGGGCGCGCCTCGTCGGCGCTGTGGGCAACATGGTTCGCGTGAAGAGGCATGAACTCTTCCTCGAGGCGCTCGCGCGCCTGCTGGCGACGGGCGAGGACGTTTACGGCGTCATCGTCGGCGGCGTGTTGCCGGTGCTCGACGGCGAGGCGTACAGGCGCGAGGTGCAGCGGAGGGCGGCTGAGTTGGGCCTCGGCGGGCGCGTCATCTTCACCGGCCCGCGCTCGGACGTGCCCGAATTGATGCGGGCGATGGACGCCCTGGTCTGCGCCTCCTCACACGAGTCGTTCGGGCGCGTCCTGATCGAGGCGATGGCGGTGGGTACGCCGGTCGTCGCGACGCGCGCGGGCGGCATTCCCGATGTCGTGAACGATGGCCGCACGGGCCTTCTCGTCAGGGGCGGGGCCGAGGATGTCGCCTACGCCGTCCGGCGCGTCCTGCGCGAGGAGGGGCTGTCGGGGCGACTCGGCCGCGCGGGCGCGGCCGAGGTTCGCCGCCGGTTCGACGCCCGTGCCGTGACGGCCCAGATCGAAGCCCTCTACCGGGAGCTGCTCTGACTGTGATGACCCAACCGATTGCCGGCCCGAGGCCGCACCTCAGGACGCTCCTTTCCGCCCTGATAGGCGGGGTCTTGCGCGGCCCCTGCGGCGGGGCCGCCGAGCGCGCCCTGGTGCGGCTCGGGCACCGCTTCCCACGAAGGCTTCCCGCGCGGGGCGTCATTGCCGAACAGCTCATGCGGCGCCACGCCGGCGCGGACTTAGTAGCCACACTCTTCAACGGCGCGCGGGTGAGCGTCCCCTCGACGCGTGAGGGGTTCCACATGTACTTCACGGGGCGCAGCTTCGCCGAAGACGAGGGGCTGACGCGGCTGCTGCCGCGTCTGCTCCGCGAGGGCGACGTGTTCTTCGACGTCGGGGCGAACCTGGGCTTCTACACACTCCCGGCCGCGCGCGCGTGCGGCCCCTCGGGCCGCGTCCACGCCTTCGAGGCACAGGCCGCGCTCGCCGGCCGTCTCCGCAAGTCTGTCGCGCTTAACGGCTACGAGAGCCGGATCGTGGTGCGTCACGCCGCAGTGTCGGATCGCCACGGGGGAGAGACCGTCCTCTACCTTGCCGAGGATAAAGACACCTTGCTCGGGGTGCCGTCGCTACTGCGGCACGAGTGGCTGGCTCAAGGCTCGCGGGAGATCGTGCCGGCCGTCTCCATAGACGGCTACGTGCAGGAGCACAGGATATCCCGCGTCAACGTCGCCAAGTTCGACATCGAAGGCGCTGAGGTGATGGCCCTTCGCGGCATGAGGCTGACGCTGGAGCGGGCCGCGCCCGAGGCCCTGATCGTAGAGGTTCTACCCGACGCGCTGACATTCAACAGCATCGGGGCCGGGGCCAGCCTTAGGCCGGCGCCCGGCGCGGGCAAACGCGCAGAGCTGCTGGATCTGCTCCGGGGCTACGGCTACGAGCCGCGGCCCATCACGGAAGACGGGCGGCTCGGCCCGCGCTACACGCCTGAGCAGTGGAACTCCATCTCCCATACCGTGAACGTCGCCTTCATTTTGCCCGGGCTAAAGCAGTCGCGCGTTGACGCCTTCGCGCGAGGGTGAGGCGGCGGAGCCTATCAGCCCGGCGGCGCTCCCCGCACTCAACAGTACCAACGGCGATCCTTGAGCCGGCACACCAGACGGTCGGAGAATCTTGCTACGGTCTATCCCTCCAGCGCCTGCCGCAGGCCCTGGTAGTACGACCGCTGTAGCCTCTCCAGATCCTCTTTGACCAGGTTGAGTCCGAAGACGCACAGCTCGAAATTGTCGGCGAGCCTGCGGAAGAGTGGGGCCTCGTCCCTGTACTCGAACTGGTCGAAGGCTGAGACTACTTCGTAAGACTCCTTGCCGGCCCTCATGTAATCGACGAACACGTCCAGCCGCATCTGCCTGAAGCGCTGCCGGCCCGAAAGGCTTTCGGGGAAGAGGCCGGCCACGAAGAGGACGTAGTCGCCGACGTGCTTGCGCACCTCGCGCTCGCGGTCGAAAGAGGCGGCTTCGAGCAGGGGGTTCGATTCGAGCAGCATCTCGCCCACGTCTTCGAGCCTTCGGCCGCGGGCGTCGCGCACCCGGTAGAGGTTATCGACGTGCGTGAAGTCCACGAGCAGCCCCGAGACGTAGGCGGCGAGCCGAGGATCGGCCAGCCGCACGTCCGCGTCGAACCGACGGCGCACCAGGTCTGTGAAGAAATGGCGCAGCGGGTGATCGCGGCTGACCGCCTGTGCTCTTCTCATAACCCTCAGCCCGCCTTAGGCCCGCCCCCTAAACTCTCCCCGCGCCCCCGCGATCTAACATAGCCACCTCGCCCCAATGGCGGGGCTGAATCAGCGCCCGCCGCACCAGCGGACGGAGGCCCGGAATCTCCAGCCGCCCGTACACGTCCGTCAGCGCGGAGAAGACGGCCCGCCGCCGCAGGCGCAGCAGGCGGCGCACGCGTTCGGGCACGAGCACCGCCTGCACGCCGAGCAGTATCTGGTAGCGCCACGCGCCTAGATGCCGCCGGTACTGCCCGTACAGGAGGGCCGTGTGCCCGCTGTAAGTCAGGTCTCGTTCCATGTGGGCCTGCCGGTCGCCGCTCCACCGCTCATAGTCTTCCGGCAAACCTTCGATGCGTAGCCCCTCGCCGACACGCCTGAAGGCGGCGTAAAGCTCTTCGCGCTCGGCGGCCGTGAGCGCGCCGTAGAGCATGCGATGCGCGCGCTCGGAGTAATCGACGAGCATGTAGAGCACGTCCCTGAAAGCCCAGTCGGGTATGCGCCGCCCGCGCTGGCGCTCTACGCCCGCGTGGATCGAGTTGATCCTCGCGAGCGCCCTCCGCGCCGCGTCCTCGTCCGCGAACACGATCTCCTGCGCGTAGCGGACGGTGGAGAATAGCCGGCCGACGGGATCGTTCGGTATCTGGCCCGTGAAGAAGAGCCAGTCCACCGCGCGGTTTAAGGCGAACTCGGCGGCCGAGCCGGCGAAGACGAGCAGCACCAGTTCCGGGTCGCCCCAGATTTTTCTGACGACCGAGCCGCGCGCTACGAAATCGGGCTTCACCGTTGACATCCTAAAGCCGCCGGCGTCAGTCGTCCGACACCGAAGGATCGCCTGCCTGTCGGGGGCGTGGCGGTTCCGGCAATGGCAGGCCGGGGGTGGCGGTGGAACCGGCGCAGCCAGCGCTTGCCAGGCCCAACAGCAGTAATGAAACCAGACTATA
Source organism: Pyrinomonadaceae bacterium (assembly GCA_035295985.1). Lineage (GTDB taxonomy): Bacteria > Acidobacteriota > Blastocatellia > Pyrinomonadales > Pyrinomonadaceae > JAIVGV01. The sequence goes on from DATHBT010000307.1 coordinate 13,578, forward strand.
TAACTTCATCCAAATTATTCCGCCCCGCGTCGCTTCTGACACAACAAACTTGGAACCGGGAATGAAGGCTCGGGGTTAGATGGTAACTGACTTATCGCCTGATGCCCACAGGCTCCGGGCCGCCCTCGTCCGGCCCGCTTCATTCACCGGCACGCCTCTCGCTTGATCCGCCGCGGCGAAAGGAACTGTCCGATGACTGATACAGCGAGGGTGAGGAGAATCCGCGTCGGCGACGACATACAGAGCTACTGCGGGCGGTGCAAAGCCGAACGCGCGCACCTCGTCGCCGCGATGAAATCGGACACCGTTCCGGCGCAGGTCATCTGCCGCACCTGCCAGAACAGGCACAACTTCCGCGCGCCGGCCGGCGCGGACGGCGGCCCCCGGCGCGCGAGGCCCGCGCCGGGTACGACCGCCCGCCGGCCGTCGGCCGCATGGACGCCGGGCGATGCGCCGCCCCGCCCCTACTCGGCGGCGGAGACTTACGCGGCCGGCGCTTTCGTCGAGCACCCGCGCTACGGCGTCGGCCGGGTCGAAGACGCGCGCGGCACCAAGATCGACGTGCGCTTCGACGACGGCGTGCGCACGCTCATCCACGCGGGCTGAAACGCGACCCGAGCGCCGGTGAAACCGGGGGTCATACTTCTTGGGCCGCCGCAAACCTGCGCGGGGCCGACTTCAGCCGGGCCTCCACCTTCCGCACGCCCTTCTGCGACGAGCAGGGCTTCTCGTCGCCCGCCCTGATCGGCGACACGACGATCATCGACCAAGAGTCAATCGCCAAGCTGCTGCCTCGGCAGGAGTTCGTGCGGCGCGCGTTAAAAGGCAGACCGGTCGAAGGGAGCGGCGGCGGACAACCGCGAGGCTCGTAGAACGATGCTCGCCGCAAAATGGTTCATTTGTGTAGGGCGCAAGGGGCTTGGAGCTCGCGGCAGTTTGCAATCCCGTGATCGCCCTACGACGTTTGTGTTGCGCACCGAGATTCAGCCACGACGTGACCGTATAATCAGCAGCCGAATGTGGTTTTGGGGCGGTGTCGGTAATCCGCCTGATCGGGGAGAACGCTTACTTTGCGGATCGCCGACGACCGCCCGGCCTCCGCGCATGCTGTCCCGTCGTTTCACGGGCACTGCCGCCGGTCTGTGAGATTGAGGCCGATACGAAATCCTATCTCGGGAGGGGCGAGGTGGCTTTAGGCCAGTTCCTGCTGCCCGGCGAGGACGTGCGCTACGAGTCGTCCGGCAGCGTCCGCCACGGGCTGACACCCTACAGGCTTTACCTCACGGGCGAGAGGCTGCTGCTCCACTCGGAGGGCGGGCCGCTCGGGCGCAAAGAGAGTGTGGTCGCCGAGAACCTCGCCGACGTCGAGTCGCTGGAGTACACGGAGGGCGGCATCCTGTCTGGGCGCGCAAGCCTGAAGGTCAACTTCGGCCACGAGACGATCTCGCTCTCGGGCGAGCCGGACGTGCTCAAGGAGGTGTGGCGGAACCTCCAGCCTTACGCAGTCAGGGGGCCTGTCAGCGTTTACGACGAGGAAGCCACTTTAGTAGCACCTCTGGAGCCACTCTTCGACGATCAGCCCTATCCGCCGGCGCGTGTGGAGCCTATCCCCGCGGCCGGTTCGCCGGCCCCGCGGCGCTCGGCCACCGCCAGACGGCTCCCGCTGGTTTTGGGAGCGGTCTGCCTGCTCGTGATCGCCGCCGCAGGCGTAGTCACCCTGCGCCGCGGGTGGCCCCCCGCTCCTGAGACTCCCGCACAGCGGCAGCCTGCCGAAATCCCGCCGCCCCTGGTTCCGACGCCCGTCGCGATGAGGATCATGGACGAGGTCTTCACCCTTGAGCCGGGCGCGCACCGCGCCGTCAAGTTCACCGTCCCGGCGGAGCCGGCGGGCGCGCGCCTCTCCGGCGGCTTCCGCGTGACGGCCGGCAGCTACGTGGACTTCTACCTCATGAGCGAGGCGCAGTACGACCGCTTCGCGGCGGGCGGGCCGCCTGACGTGACGAGCGCCGTCTACAGGCGGGACCAGTGGAACGCGAGGGTCGGCGAGCGTCTGCCGGCCGGCAACTACTACCTGGTCTTCGACAACCGTGAGGGCGAGGGCGGGGCGCAAACCGTGGCCGGCGAGTTTACGGTCACGTACGACCAGAATCAGACAACGTAGCCCCGACTACCCGCGGCGGCGGTCGCCGGGCGGTGTCACGGCCGCAACCTTTACATACGAATTTCACAAGCCGGGTGTAACGCAGGGACGGCGCACGCCGGGCTATCCTCACCGGGAACAGAACCCACTGCCCCATGTTTGTGCAGGCACGCCCCGCCCGCGGACGAGTGCGCCCGCCACAAGCGTCGCAGTCAAAGACACAGCATAAGAAAGGGTGATCGAACTTTGAATCTTAACTTTTCCAGAACCCTCCGGGCCTTCGTGTACTCGGCGGCCCTCCTTGCAACGGCCCCGCTCGCGCAGGCGCAGAGCGATAGCACCGCATCATCTCAAGGCCGCACTTCGACGGTCGCGGCCAACCAGAAGATGAAGGTCAAGGGCGTGGTGACGCGCCGCGACATCGACGCCAACACGTTCGACGTGCTCGACGCCAACGGCGTGACGACGACCGTCTCGCTCACCGACCGCACCAGCGTCAAGTCCAAGGGCGGCTTCTTC
>DATHBT010000308.1:0-5803 GCA_035295985.1 Pyrinomonadaceae bacterium
TCCTCGCCGTCCACCGATTCTGCCTCCGCGACGAGCCACGCGCGCGGCAGGGCGCGCCGGTTGCGCAGGACGAGAAGGTCGTCGCCCGAATGCTCGACGCGCCAGCGCGCGGAGTCGAGGGAGAAAATCTCCGGGTCGTTCCTGAAAGGGCGCGAGCGGCCCGTGGCGGAGTCGTAGAGCGTCGCCTTGTTAAGGCCGATTGATGACACAGCCGTGACGTTCGACAACTCCACGCGGACGACATCTGAGAGCGCGCCGAGCGGGACGCGCGCGAGGTAGCGGTGCGCGTCGAAGTCGCCGCCCGGGGCCTGCGCGGAGTCGAAGACGGGGGCGAGCGCGTGTTTGATCGCGGCCCGCACGTCGGCGCGCTCGTGCGCCCACTCGGCCGTGTCGATCCCGGCCCGCAGCTCGCGCCCGACGACCCGGCCGTCCGCCGTGTGGACGCGCACGCGCGCGACCGCCGCGCCCTGTTCAAGCCCGGACGCGTGGGCGAGGACGGTGACGAGCGCGAGCGTGTCACCGGCTGCGTTGAGCGTGACGAGGGTGGCGGTCTCGCCGGGTTTGATCTCGGTCGCGAAGTCGGTCTCGTCGAAGCCGATGCCGTGGCGCTCGACGAGGCGCGTGGGCGTGCGCGACAGATCCGCGAAGGTGACGAGGAAGGTGGTGTTGAGCAGGTCGAGGACGTGCGAGTTGGGCGAGAGCAGGGTCGCGTCGCGCGGAAGGCCGGGGCGCGGGTTGACGCTATCGACGCCCACGTTGCCGAGCGCGCGGCTGAATCGTTGCAGCATGAAAGGCTCGTAGCCGGCGACGTTGTGCAGGCCGTGGAGCATCGAGAGGTTCTGCGGGTCGAGCGCGTCCTGCCGTTCGGGGAAGAGGTTGACGCGCGTATAGACGCGGTGCTGGGCGGGGTCGGGGCTGGCGAGGAGGCGTGTCGCGGCGGAGGGCCGCGCGATCTGTTCGGCCGACTTGGCGAAGGGGAACCACCAGAAGGTCTTGAGGAAGTAAGGCTCGGCGGCGCACGAGAGCAGGACGACCGAGCCGAGCAGCGCGGCGCGCAGTCTCCCGTGCGCGAGCCGCGCCCCGAGCCAGAAGCTCAGGCCGAGGGCCGCCGTGAAGACCAGCTTGAGCAGCAGGTAGTTCGACTGCGCCAGCCCGCTGTAAAGAAAAGAGGGAGCGGGCGGCGGATCGCCTATGGCCCGCCGCCAGACGACGAAGACGGCGAGCGCAGCGGCCAGCGCCAGCAGCGGCGGCACGAGTGAGCGCACGCGCGACGCGGACGCGGAATTCCCGGCGCGTGCGCGCGCTGCCAGCGCGTCCCAGCCGTAAGCGGCGAGGGCGGAGAGGGCGAACGACCACTCGAAGGCGTGGCGCGAGGGGACGCGGAAGCGGTTGACGAGGGGTACGTGATAGACGAGCCGGTAGAGCGGCGTGTTCTCGCCGAGCATCAGCGCCCACGCCAGCGCGGCGACCGCGAGCCAGAAGAGGAGGCGGAGGTCGCGTCGCCCGCCGCTGCGCCGCCGTAGCCCCGCCCACGCGCCCGCCGCCGCGAGGCATACGGCAAGCGGGGCGACGTAGGCCGTCACGTCTATAACCTCGTGGCTGTAAAAGGGCGCGAGGAAGGAGCGCAGTTCGAGGCGCGGCGTGAAAGAGCCTTCGACGAATGTCTCGTAGCTCAAGGCGTGGCGCACGCTCCGCCGCGCGGCGCGCAAGGTCTCAAGAATCTGGAAGGCCGCCACGCCCGCCGCGAGCAGCATCCCGGCCGCGGTCGCGGCGAGCGGACGCCAGCGACGAAATGATCGCAGCGGCGCAACCTCGTCGCCGTCCTTCTGGCCGGCAGTCTGCGGCGCAGGCGGGACGAGCGAGACGAAGGCCGCGTAGGCGAGCGCGAGCGCGCCGACGTAAACGAAGCCCTGCCCGATCCCGGTCAACACGGACATCGAGTAGGCGGCTGCCGCGCCGAGCACGCAGCGCGCGAAGCTGCGCGTGCGCGCTCGCTCCGCGGCGACGAGGATGAGCGGCAGCCACATCAGCGCGTTCGTCATCATCCCGTTCGCCGTGTACTTGCTGAACATCATCCCGCCGTAAGCGAACGAGAGTGCGGCGAGCAGCGAGGCGAGCGGCGTGCGGCCTAGCTGGCGGCAGTAGGCGTAGGCGAATGCGGGCGCGAGCAGGTAGGGGGCGAGGACGTAAACCTGCTCGGCCCAGCGGCCGGGCAGGAAGGCGTAGCCCCAGGTGAGCGGGTAGCCCGCGCCGATCTGCGCCATCGAGAGCAGCGGGTAGCCGGCGAGGATGTGCGGCGTCCAGAGCGGCGGCGCGCCGTCGTAGATCATCCGCCAGACTTCGGTGCGCAGCGGGAGCGAGTAGGAGTAGGAGTCCGCGAGCAGCAGGAAGCGGCCGGCGAAGAGCGCGGGCCAGAACATGAGGACGAAGAGGGCGGCGACGGCCGCGAGCGCCGCCACATCAGCGCCCCGCGCCAAGAGCGACCCGCGCCAACGTGCCAGCTTCATCTTCGTGCTCTTAATCCCCGCGATAACGGCTTCGGAAGGCGAGACAGGATAATCAATCGGGGGGCTTTCCTCAAACGGCAGTGGTCACTGGTCGGTGGCAGTGGACAGTAAAAGGCTGCCATTCGCCCGCGGTCAGTTGCCCGGCCGCACAGGTTTTCGGGGCAGGTCACAGGCGTCGAGTTGACGCGGCACAAACAACTGACCGCCGACCACCGGCCACTGCCTAAAGGCTGAGAAAGGGCGTGGGAACTGTTAAAATCGCTGTGAATATTCTGTCGGAGGGCGGCGGCGCGGGGTTATTTCTGTCGCCCTCGCGGCGGTTCAGGGAGGGGAGTTGGCGAAAGCACCGACAACGGTTTACGTCTGCCAGAGCTGCGGCGGGCAGTCGCGCAAGTGGCAGGGCAAGTGCCCGGAGTGCGGCGAGTGGAACACGCTCGCGGAGGAGCGCGTGCGCGCGGCGTCGAAGGGGGAGGCGGGCGGGCGCGGCGGCCGTCTCAGCTTCCGCGACGCGAAGCCCGTCGCCTTCTCGGAGATCGAGTCGCAGGACGACGCGCGCGTGCCGTCGGGCATCACCGAGTTCGACCGCGTGCTCGGCGGCGGCATCGTGCCCGGAAGCCTCGTGCTCATCGGCGGCGATCCGGGCATCGGCAAATCTACCCTGCTGCTCGAAGTCGCAGACAAGCTGAGCGCGCAGGGCCAGAAGGTTCTGTACGTGTCGGGCGAGGAGTCGGAGCGGCAGATCAAGATGCGTGGCGAGCGGCTGGGCCTGCCGGCGGAGAACGTGTACCTGCTGCCGGAGACGAACCTTGAGGCTATCCTCGACGAGATCGAACGGAGCGCGCCGGGCGCGGTGATCGTCGATTCGGTGCAGACGGTCTTCTCGTCGAAGGTCGAGAGCGCGCCGGGTTCGGTGTCGCAGGTGAGGGAAGTCGCCGGCCAGTTCATGCTGCTCGCGAAGGGGCGCACCGTCCCCGTCTTCCTCATCGGCCACGTGACGAAGGATGGGGCGATTGCGGGGCCGAAGGCGTTGGAGCACATCGTCGATACGGTGCTCTACTTCGAGGGCGAGCGCCACCACAACCACCGCATCATCCGCGCGACGAAGAACCGCTTCGGCGCGGCCAACGAGCTGGGCGTCTTCGAGATGACGGGCGCAGGGTTAGTGCCCGTGCCGAACCCTTCGGAGATGTTCCTGAAGGAGCGGCCCGAGAACGCCGCCGGCTCGGCCGTGATGGTCTGCATGGAGGGCACGCGGCCCGTGCTCGTCGAGGCGCAGGCGCTCGTCTCAAGCTCTCAGTTCAACTACCCGCTGCGGAAGGCCCAGGGGTTCGCCGAAGGGAGGCTCGCGCTCCTGATCGCCGTGCTAGAGAAGCGCGTCAGCGGCTACCACTTGAAGACGGAGGACGTGTTCATCAACGTCGCGGGCGGACTTGAGATCGACGAGCCGGCGGCCGACCTCGGCGTCGTCGCGGCCATAGCGTCGGGCTTCAGGAACAAACCCCTCGACCCGCACACGGCCGTCTTCGGCGAGGTGGGGCTGGCGGGCGAGGTGCGCGGCGCGACGCAGGCGCAGGCGCGCGCGCGCGAGGCACAGGCGCTCGGTTTCAAGAAGCTGATCATGCCGGCGTCGAACGCCGAAGGGTTGCAGCGCCTGCTGGGCCTGCGCGTCGTCGGCGTGCGCTCGGTCGCGGAGGCGCTGGAAGAGCTGTTCTGAGAGCGCTGACGCCGTCCCCTCGTCGTGCGTTTGCCGTTAGTTGCTGTCGCTGAAGGTGGATTAATGCCGGGTCAGAGTTTCCGCGGGTTCGCGGAGAAGGTGGCGGTCGTGACGGGCGGCGGGCGCGGCGTGGGCCGCGCCGTCGCGCTGTCGCTCGCGCTCGAAGGGGCTTACGTCATCGTGGCCTACGCGCCGGGCGACGCGGGGGGCGCGAATGTTTCGGCGGAGCTTCGCGACGTGGGGACGCTTGCGCACGCCGTCGAGACCGACGTGTCGGGCGAAGACGACGTGAAGAAATTGTTCGACACGGTCGGCGAGACTTACGGGCGACTCGATCTGCTCGTCAACGCCGCGAGCCTCTGCCGCGCGAAGCCGCTCGCGGAACTGACCGCGGCGGACTGGGACAGGGCCGTCGGGGTCTCGCTCAAGGGCGCGTTCCTCGCCGCGCGCGCGGCGCTCCCGCTGATGCGCGGGCGGCCAGGCGCGGCCATCGTCAACGTCTGCTCGGAAGTCGGCCTGACGGGCCGCGGCGGCGGCGCGGCCTACGTCTCCGCGGAGGCCGGCGTCGTCGGACTGACTAAGGCGCTCGCGCGCGAGCTAGCGCCGCGCGTGCGCGTCAACTGCGTGGCCGTCGGCGGGGCCGCCGCGCTCGAAGACGTGGGCGGACGGAACAGCGTGACCGCGGTCGAAGGGGACGAGCGCAGCGTCACCGCCGTTAAAGACTTCACGGCCGACACTCTCCTCGGCCGTCCGCCCGCGGCCGACGAAGCCGCGCGCGCCTGCCTCTACCTGCTCTCGCCTGACGCGCGCTCGATCACCGGCGAGACGCTGGTCGTCGGCGGCAGCCGTTAGCTGCTAGCTGTTAGCTATTAGCTGTTAGCTATTAGCTCACGGCATCCGCCGCATCGAGCGCGGCAGGTTTTGTTCGTCAATTTATCATTCAAGTAATTTCGGCGATCAGTTCTTGGTTTGGCTAACCGCTAACCGCTAATAGCTAACAGCTCTCTTCCCGTGACGCGCGCGTTTGGGGCGTGATAGAATCGCTGTCGCCATGAAGGCCGACCTCGTACTCATCCGTCTAATCTTCACCGCGATCCTCGTCGGCGCGGGCTATCTGCTGCGCCCGCTCCCCGGCCACCCGGCCGTCTCCGCCGCCGCCGGACTCCTCGTCGCCGCCGCCATCATCCTCTTCGAGATGCGCATCCAGCGCGCGTCTTTGAAGACGCTCATCGGCGCGGCCGTCGGCTCGATCCTCGGCATCGTCGGCGCTTACCTGATCGGCTCGCTGGTGACGAGTCTGAACCCTCGCTCGATCAACCCTGAGACGCAGGCCTTCCTCGTGCTCGCGCTCACGTTCCTGATGGCCTACATCGGCCTCGTCGTCGGCGCGGCCAAAGGCGAGTACCTCGAACTCTCCGCGCTGGGCGGCATCTTCAGCGACAAGTCCGCGCAGCGCGACGTTAAAATTTTAGACACCTCCGTCATCATCGACGGGCGCATCGCCGACGTGGCCGAGGCGGGCTTCCTCTCCGGCGCGATAGTCATCCCGCAGTTCATCCTGCGCGAGTTGCAGCAGGTGGAC
>DATHBT010000309.1:0-13668 GCA_035295985.1 Pyrinomonadaceae bacterium
ATCAGGGGACACCAGACCAAGAACCAGCTAGACCCCACCGAGGATCAATTCTACGTACCGGGGCGCGCGCGGCGACTCTTCGAGATCGACGGCCTCAAGTTCGGCGTGGCGATCTGCCACGAGGGCTTCCGCTACCCGGAGACGGTCAGGTGGGCGGCGGCGCGCGGCGCTAAAGTCGTCTTTCACCCGCACTGCACGGGGAGCGACAGGACGGGAGTCAGCCTGAAGCGTTGGGGCGCGGCCGAAGCGCCCTATTACGAGAAGGCGATGATGTGCCGCGGCCTTGAGAACACGATCTACTTCGCCAGCGTCAACTACGCCTTTCGTTACCAGGAGTCGGCGACCTGTGTCATCAGCCCGTCGGGCGAGTGCGCCGCGTACCTGCCATACGGCGAGGAGGGCGTGCTCGTGCAGGAGATCGATGTGGACGCCGCAACGGGCCTGCTCGCCTCCCGCTACGCGCCGGAGCGTTACAGGGAACTGAAAGCCGATTGAGCGCCGGTTGCGGTGCGGGCGGGACGGGGGTTTTTCGCGTGACAAGTTTCGGCGACAGGGTGATTGACGGGAACAGGGAATCGGTCGAGGGCCGGACGCCGGGCATAGTCCTGTGCGATCCGCGCTTCGCGCACAACGTGGGCATGGTCATACGGCTGGCGTCCTGTTACGGCTTGGGGCAGATCTGGTACACGGGCGGGCGCGTCGCGCTCGACATCTCGCCGAGGAAGCGGCTGCCGAGGGAGGAGCGCATGAAGGGCTACGCCGACGTGCAGGTGATCAACTGCGACCACCCGTTCGAGCGGTTCGCGGACGCGACGCCCGTGGCCGTGGAGGTGCGCGAGAAGTCGGAGCCGCTGCACGGCTTCGAGCACCCGGAGAACGCGCTCTACGTCTTCGGCCCCGAAGACGGCAGCATCGACAAGGGCCTTTTGGGCCACTGCCACCGCTTCGTCGTGATCCCGACGCGCCACTGCCTCAATCTGGCGACGGCGGTCGCGACCGTGCTGTGGGATCGGCAGTACAAGGGCTGGCTGAGCGGCGCGCTGGACACACTGCCGACGCCCGGCGAGTACGAGGCCCGCGGCCCCTTCAGGATGCCCGACCATCCGGCCGGGAGAGACGACGGATAGCGCTAACAGCAGGCAACGCGCGACGGAGGTTTGTCGGTATGCAAAGAACGGCCCGCAAAAGGATCGGCTTGCTCGTGCTCGCCGTCGCGGTTGTGTTCGCCAGCGCCCAAAGTTCGGCGGTCGCCGTTCAGCAGACGGACTCGCGGCTGCCGTCGTCGCCGCTGAAGTTCGGCGTCTTCGTCGCGCGCTTCGACGCGGGCGGCACGTTCAAGCTGGAGGGCGACCGCTGGCCCACGCTGGCCGGCAACTGGAAGCTGAGCGGCGGCGAGATCGAGCTGACGACGCAGGGCGGCCCCAAGGGCTGCGAAGGGCCGGGGCGCTACAGGCTTCGCGTCGAAGGCACGCGCGTCGGCTTCACTCTCGTCTCAGACGACTGCGTGCCGCGGCGCATGATCCTCGGCGGCAGTACTTGGCTGCCGGAAGGGGAGGTCGAGACTAAGCCGGCGCGCCGCATCGTGCTGACGGCCGGCGAACGCGCGCGCCTGCGCCCCGCGCCGCGCGTCGCCCCGGCGGGCGTCTGGCCTTCGTTCCGCGGCCCCGCGGCTTCAGGCGTGGCCGACGGGCAGAACCTCCCCGACCGCTGGGACGGCAAGACCGGCGAGAACATCCTCTGGCGCACGCCCCTCCCCGGCCTCGCTCACTCAAGCCCCGTCGTGTGGGGCGACCGGGTCTTCGTGACGACGGCCGTCAGCAGTGAGCCGAACGCCACCTTTCGCCCCGGCCTCTACGGCGACGGCGACGCCGCGCGGGATCGCTCGCCCCACCGCTGGCTGCTCTACGCCATCGACAAGCGAACCGGCAAAATCCTGTGGGAGCGCACGGCGCACCGGGGCGTACCCGTGGACAAGCGCCACATCAAATCGACCTACGCCAACTCGACGCCCGCGACGGACGGCCGCGTCGTAGTCGCCTGGTTCGGCTCGCAGGGCGTCCACGCCTACGACGTTACGGGCCGCTTCCTCTGGAAAGTCGATCTCGGCAGGCTCAACCTCGGCGCTTACGACATCCCGACCTACGAGTGGGGGCCGGCCAGCTCGCCCGTCATCTGGGACGGCCTCGTCATCCTACAGTGCGACACGCAGGACGACTCTTTCCTCCTCGCGCTCGACGCCGCGACGGGTAAGACCGTCTGGAAGACCGAGCGCGATGAGATACCTTCGTGGGGGACGCCGACCGTCGCGACGACCTCGGCCGGCCCCGTCCTGGTCGCGAACGCTTCGAACTACATCCGCGGCTACGACCCGCGCACGGGGCGCGAGCTGTGGCGGCTCGGCCGCAGTTCGAAGATCACCGCGCCGACTCCCGTCTTCGCCGAAGACATGTTCGTCGTCGCGAGCGGGCGCGCGCCTGAGCGGCCGATCTTCGTCGTGCGCGCCGCGGCGCGCGGCGACCTCACGCTGCCCGACGGTCAGGACAAGAGCGCGGCCGTCGCGTGGAGCCGCACGGGCCGCGGCTCCTACATGCCGACGCCGCTCGTCTATCGCGGCGTCCTCTACGTGCTCGCCAACAACGGCCTGCTAGACGCCTACGACCTGCGAACCGGCGAGGAGCTTTACCGCCAGCGGCTGCCCCTGGTCGGCAGCGGCTTCAGCGCGTCGCCCGTTGCGGCCGACGGCAAGCTGTACCTGCCGAACGAGGACGGCGAGATTCTCGTAGTCGCCGCCGGCCCGAAGTTCGCGCACCTCGCCACGAACTCGATGGGCGAGCTGCTGATGGCTACGCCCGCGCTCTCCGAAGGCGTGATGTACGTCCGCTCGGCGGCGAGCCTGTTCGCGGTGGGGCGGAGGCGCTAATCCGCGGGCGGCGCGGGCAACTCTGGCCGGCTGCTTGACGGCTTACGTTCCGGCGGGTAGTTTCTACCGCACGGCGCGACGCACGGACTTGCGCGCCCGCGTTCGATGATGAACAGCAGCCTACGCACAACTCGCCGTCGGTGGTGGCGCTGGTCGCACTCCTCAGTGAGGGGCGGGCGCGGTGTGGGCTGTCGAAGCGCGTTGAGTTAGTCCGCGCGGGACGGGATTCCAGAAACCGGCCGGCGGCTCTTCACCGAGGGTGAGGGGCCGCCGCCGGTTCTTTTTGTATCAGGCCGCCGAGGTCGAGACAGAGGTACGAGACACGATGCCGAGAGTCTTCACGGTAATGCTCCTCGCCGCGCTGGCGTGCGCCGGCCTCGCCGCGCCGGCCTGCCGCGCACAGAACCTGACCTTTCAGGACGTCCAGAGGCTGAAGGCCGCGCCGGCTGACAGGCGCGTCAGTTACGGCGGCGGGCCGCAACAGTTCGGCGAACTCCGCCTGCCCGCGGGCCGTGGGCCGCACCCCGTGGCACTCCTCATCCACGGCGGCTGCTGGTATTCGGAGTATGATCTCGACCACGTCGCCGGCCTCGCCGAAGCACTCACCCGGCTCGGCTTCGCGACGTGGGCCATCGAGTACCGCCGCATCGGCGACGCGGGCGGCGGCTTCCCAGGCACGTTCGAGGACGTGGCGCGCGGGGCGGATTTCCTGCACGCGCTCGCGCGCGAGTACCCGCTCGATCTCGAACGCGTCGTCGCGGTGGGCCATTCGGCGGGCGGCCAGTTAGCCTTGTGGCTGGCCGCCCGCGGCGTCGCGCCGGGTGACGGCCGCGCACGGTCGCCCGCGCGCTTGCGGCTGCGCGGCGTGGTCTCTTTGGCCGGCATCACGGACATGAGGAAGTTCGGGCCGCGCTGCGGCGGGGCCGCGGCGAAACTATTGGGAGGCTCGCCCGCCGAAGTGCCGGAGAGGTACGAACAGACCTCGCCCGTCGAGCTGCTCCCGGCGCGCGTCCCCGTGCGGCTCGTGCACGGCGCGGCCGACCGCATCGTCCCGGTCGAACTGGGGAGGGAGTACGAGGCGGCGGCTAAGAAGAGCGGCGGCGACGCGGAGCTGTCGGTCGTAGAAGGGGCGGGCCACTTCGAGCTGATCGCGCCGCAGTCCTCTGCCTGGCCCGCGGTCAGGGCGGCGGTACTCTCGCTGACGCAGGACGTGTCGCCGCGGCGCGCAGCGCGAGACAAGAGATGAAGGGGGGCGGGAGTATGTCTGCGGTTGCGAGAACCGATTGGCCGCCTTCCGTCGCGCGGCAGTCCGCCGACGCGGGCGGGTTCGGCGACCTGCTGTGCCGCCTGCTCCGCGGCGAGAACCTGGGGCGCGACGGCGCTGCGCGGCTCCTCGACTCGCTGCTCGGCGGCGACGCGACGGACGCGCAGATAGGCGCGGCGCTCGTCGCGCTGGCCGCCAAGGGCGAGACGGTCGAAGAGCTGACGGGCATGGCCGAGGTGATGCGCGCACGCTCCGAGCGCATCACGTCTCGTCACCGGCTCTTCATCGACACGGCCGGCACTGGGTCGAGTTCGGTCAAGACTTTCAACGTCTCGACCGCCGCCGCGTTGGTCGCGGCCGGCGCGGGCCTGCCGGTGGCGAAGCACGGCGGCCGGGCCGTGACGAGCCGCACGGGCAGCGCCGACGTGCTCGCGGCGCTGGGCGTTCGCGCCGACGCGCCGCCGCCGGTCGCCGAAGCGTGCCTCAACGAGATCGGCGTCTGCTTCATGTTCGCGCCCGTCTATCACGCGGCCACCGCGCGCGTCGCCGGTGTGCGCCGCCAGCTCGGCGTCCACACGGTCTTCAACCTGCTCGGCCCGCTGACGAACCCCGCGGGCGCGCCTCGACAGATCGTCGGCGTCTGGCACCCCGCGCTCGTCGCCCCCGTCGCGCGCGCCTTGGCCGCTTTGGGGACTGAGCGCGCGTGGGTCGTCCACGGCCTCGACGGTCTGGACGAGGTGACGGTCGCGACGGGCACGCGCGTGGCCGAGGCGCGCGCCGGAAGCATGGAGACGTTCGAGATCGCCCCGGAGGACTTCGGCCTCCCGCGCGCCGCGCTCGACGGCGCGCGCGCCGAGGACGCAGAGGCGAGCGCCCAGACCATCCGCGCGATCCTCGAAGGCCGGCGGCGCGACGCGGCGCGCTCGCTCGTCGTAGCCAACGCCGCGGCCGCGCTCTTCGTCGGCGGGCTGGCGGGCGATCTCAAGGAGGCCGCGCGTCTGGCGGAGGCGAGCATCGACAACGGCGCGGCGCGCGCTAAACTTCAGGAACTCGCGAGGGCTACGAACGCTTGAACTCCGCGACGAACACCCCGAACTTTCTCGCCGAGATCGTCGGCCGCAAGCGCCTGCGCGTCGAGGCGGCGCGGCGCACTGTGCCCGTCGAAGAGATGGCACGGCGCGCGTTCGCGGCGCGGCACGATGCGGCCCCGCGCGCGCTCAGCTCCGCGCTCCGGCGCGAGGGGCGGCTCAACGTGATCGCGGAGTTCAAGCGCGCGTCGCCTTCAAAGGGCGTCATCCGCGATGGCGCGTCGCCCGCCTCGGTCGCGGCGGCTTACGCAGAGGGCGGCGCGGTCGCCGTCTCGGTGCTCACCGAGGAGGACGGCTTCCGCGGCTCGCTCGAAGACCTGCGCGCGGTTCGCGCGGCCGTGCGGCTCCCGGCGCTGCGGAAGGACTTCATCTTCGACGAGTACCAGATTTACGAGGCGGCCGAAGCGGGGGCCGACGCCGTGCTCCTGATCGTCGCCGCGCTCGATGACGAGCGACTCACCCGGTTGAGAGAACTCGCCGAGGACGAGCTGCGAATGGACGCGCTCGTCGAGGCCCATACGGGGGACGAGCTGCGGCGCGCGCGCGACTGCGGGGCGACGCTTGTCGGCGTCAACAACCGCGACCTGCACAGCTTCAAAGTCTCGCTCGAAGTCTCCGCCCGGTTAGCGCGCCTTGCGCCCGCGAACGTTCTGCTCGTCAGCGAAAGCGGGTTGAAGACGCGCGACGATCTAGTGCGCCTGCGCGCGCTCGGCTACCGCGGCTTCCTCGTCGGCGAGTCGCTGATGCGCGCCGGAAGTCCGGCGGGTGCGTTGAAGAATTTGATCGGAGAAGGCGAGGGGGCGGAAGGATGACGCTCGTTAAAATCTGCGGCGTGACGAACACGGAAGACGCGCTGCTGTGCGCCGAGGCGGGCGCGGACATGCTGGGCTTCAACTTCTACCCGCGCAGCCCGCGCTACGTCGCGCCGGAGGCGGCGCGCCGAATCACGGAGCGGCTACCCGCGACGGTCACAAGCGTCGGTGTCTTCGTGAACGAGGAGAGTCCCGCCCGCGTCGAAGAGCTTGCGACGCGCGCCGGGGTGACGGCCGTACAACTGCACGGCGACGAGCCGGCCGCGTACTGCCGGGCGCTCGAAGGCCGCCTCGTGATCAAGGCGCTGCGCGTCTCGCCCGGCTTCGTGCCGGGGTCGGCCCTGACTTGCGGCGCGCAGTCCGTCCTGCTCGACGCCTACAGCAGAGACCTTTACGGCGGCACGGGCGAAGTGTTCGACTGGTCGGCGGCGCGTTCTGTGCGCGCGCTCGTGCCGCGACTCTTCCTGGCCGGCGGCCTCGGCCCGGAGAACGCGGCCGAGGCGGTGCGCGCGGTCGCGCCCTACGCGGTGGACGCGTGCAGCCTGCTTGAGCGGGCGCACGGGCGGAAGGACGCCGCGCGCGTTCGCGCCTTCGTCGCCGCCGTGCGGCGCGCGGATGGGGATGCGGCAATGGACGAGGGAGCGGGGAAGATAAGATGAGTTTCACACAGCCCGACGAGCACGGGCGCTGGGGCAGGTACGGCGGCCGGTTCGTGCCGGAGACGTTGATGGCCCCGCTCGACGAGTTGACCGCCTGCTACTTCGCCGCGCGCGGGGATGATGGCTTCCAGTCGGAGCTGGCGGCGCTCCTGCGCGACTACTCCGGCCGGCCGACGCCGCTCTTCTACGCGGCCCGCCTGACCGGGCGCGCGAATGGTGCGCGCCTCTACCTCAAGCGCGAAGACCTCTCGCACACCGGCTCGCACAAGATCAACAACGCGCTCGGACAGGCGCTGCTCGCGCGGCGCATGGGCAAGCGGCGCGTGATCGCGGAGACCGGCGCGGGCCAGCACGGCGTCGCGTCGGCGACCGCCTGCGCGCTGCTCGATCTGGAGTGCGTCGTGTACATGGGCGCGGAGGACGCGCGGCGGCAGGCGCTGAACGTCGTCCGCATGAAACTGCTCGGCGCAGAGGTGCGCGAGGTGGACGCGGGCTCGCGCACGCTCAAGGACGCCATCAACGAGGCGCTTCGCGACTGGGTGACGCGGCCCGCCGAAACCTACTACCTGCTGGGCAGCGCGCTCGGCCCCCACCCGTACCCGCTGATGGTGCGCGAGTTCCAGAGCGTGATCGGCCGCGAGGCCCGCGCGCAGATTCTCGAACGCGAGGGGCGCGTGCCGGACGCGCTCGTCGCCTGCGTCGGCGGCGGCTCGAACTCCATCGGCCTCTTCCACCCGTTCCTCGCGGACGAGCGCGTCAGGATGGTCGGCGTCGAGGCCGGCGGGCGCGGCGACGCGCTCGGCGAGCACGCGGCGCGCTTCAACGCGAGCGGCGGCGGCCGGGTCGGCGTCCTGCACGGCACGATGAGCTACGTCCTCCAAGACGACGGCGGACAGATCGCCGCGACCCACTCCGTCTCGGCCGGCCTCGACTACCCCTCAATCGGCCCCGAGCACGCGCACCTGCACGACGCGGGCCGCGTCGAGTACGTCTCTGTTTCTGACGAAGAGGCGCTCGCGGCCTTCCGCACGCTCTCCGAACTCGAAGGCATCATCCCCGCGCTCGAATCCGCGCACGCCGTCGCGCACGCCCTGCGCCTGGCCGCCGGGATGACGCGCGATCAGATCGTGCTAGTCAACCTGTCGGGCCGCGGCGACAAGGACGTGGCAACGGTCGCCGAGACCCCGGGCGGGGGCGCGCGGTGAGTCGCATCGCGGAGTCGTTCGCGCGGCTGCGGGCCGAGGGGAGGCGCGCTCTGATCCCCTTCGTCATGGCGGGCGATCCGGACATCAACGCGACGCGCGATCTTCTCGTCGAGCTGTCGCGTTCGGGCGCGGACTTGATCGAGGTGGGCGTGCCGTTCAGCGACCCGGTGGCGGACGGCCCCGTCATCCAGAGCGCGGGCGCGCGGGCGCTCCGAAACGGCGTCACAGTCTCGCAGGTTCTGCGAGTTGTCGGCGAGGCACGCGAGGCGGCGGGCGCGGCCGTAGTCCTCTTCAGCTACTTCAACCCGCTCCTCCGGTTCGGCGTCGAGCGGCTGGCCGCGGAGGCGCGCGCGGCGGGCGTGGACGGCGTGCTCGTGACCGACCTGCCGCCCGAAGGCGCGGCCGACTTCGAGTCCGCGATGCGGCGCGGCGGACTCGACTCCATTTACCTCGCCGCGCCGACTTCGACCGACGAGCGGCTGGGCCTGATCGCCCGGCGCGCCACCGGCTTCATCTACGCCGTCTCGCGCGCGGGCGTCACGGGCGCGCGCAACGAAGTGAGCGCGGAGGCGGAGGCCCTGGTCGCGCGCCTGCGCCGGTTCACTGATCTGCCCGTCGCCGTCGGCTTCGGCATCTCGGACGCGCGGCAGGTCGCCGAAGTCTGGCGCTACGCCGACGCGGCCGTGGTCGGCTCGGCCATCGTGGCGGAGATCGAAAGGCACGCGGGCGCGCCGGACTTGGCCGGGCGCGTCGGCGAATTCACGCGCGGCCTGCTGCCCGCCGGCTCTCGTTAGTAAACGTCTGAACGCGCCCGGCGCACAGATTTCTATGGGGACGCAATCAGCGCGGCGTTTGCGTGCGAAACTCCGGCAGCCAGCGCAGCACCTTGTAATGCGGATCGAGGGTGACGGAAGAGACCTCGAAAGGCACGGCCCAGTTAAACTCCGTCCGCCCGCCGACGACTTCGACCGTCTTCGTGAGGCTGCGCCGGGAGCCGCGAACCTCCACTTCAAGCGCGGCGCGGAAGTGCGGAGCCGGCTGTGTGATCGTGCCCCGAACTCTACGGCCGCTCTGCTTCCAGGTCAGCCGGTAGTCCGGCGCGCCCGCCCGCTCGAACCACTGCTCGAAGAACCAGCGCACGTCCTGCCCCGCGCCCGCCTCGAGCGCCCGTCGGAACTCCTGCCAGGAGGTAGCCCGCCCGGCCTTCTCCCGTAGGAAGCGACGCAGGATGGCCGCGAACCTCTCGCGCCCGATCCTGCGGGAGAGCATGTCGAGGAGGATGAAGCCCTTCGTGTTCGCGAGGCTGTGCATCTTCACGGTCTCGCTCTGGTTTTTGGGGAGGTGGGTGGTGAGGGGGAAATCCGTGCCGGACTGTATCAGGCGGAAGTAAGCTGCCGCCGAGTGCCCTCTGCCCTGATAGCCTGTGCGCCTGAACTGCTCCGCGGCCCCCGGCCCCTCGACTGCCTCCACCGCCCGCAGGGCGCCGAACTGGGCGACGCCTTCCGTCAGCATCATCTGCCCGGTCGTATCAGCGGCGGGCGTCACCAGATTACCCCACCACTGGTGGCCGAATTCGTGGGCCCAGTAAGACAGGTCGAAATTATCCACCTTCGAGTCGTCGGCGAGGATGAACCCGAACTCGCCGAGTCCGGTGACCATCGACGGGCTGAAATCAACTTCGACGAATGTGAACTCTTTATGCGGGAAGGCGCCGAATAAACCCGTCAGAAACTTCTGCGCCCGCGCGCAGCCGTTTAGGATCGTTTTGATCTGTTCAGCCCCCCTCTGCCGCAGCAGGTACAGGGAGTAGGGCGCCCCGCCCGATCCCTTGTGGACGGCGTACCTGCCGCCGGCGAAGCCGAATTTCACCGGCTCGGTTACTGAAAATATAAACTCCCCTTTAGCTTTCTGCTCCGGCGTGCTTTTTAATGTGCCGTTGGAAATCACCGTCTCGCCGACGGGGACGAGAAAGCGTAGCGAGCCGATGTCCCGGTTCCTGAACGCGACCTGCGGATACCAGAGTTCCCCGCCCCCCCCGGCGTAAGACACTTCGGGACTGATCTTGAACTGCGGCGCGGGGCCGCCCCCGTCAGAGGTGTACGAGAACTGGAGTAACACCTCTTCGCCGGCGGGTATGGGCCGGCCCGATTTCACCGCCCATTTTCGATCCCCCTCCGCCCCGTTACTGCTCAGCTCCTGGGAAGGGGCGGAAGCTTTCGGCTCAAGCAGTTGGGCGGACACATTCTCCATCCGCGACCACAGAAGGAATTCGATCTTGTCCCTGTCAGTTGTGGCCGCGGGCAGGCGCATTTTCCCCGTGACCTCCACTCGGCGCGAGTCCGGCAAAATCTTAACGGACAATTCGTACCGGGCGTGCTGACCGGCGGGGGATTGGCGGGCCGGTGTAAAGGCTGCGTGGTTAACGAACGCCAGCGGCGGCAAAGAAAGCAGGAGTAAAAAGAGTCGTCTCATGCGAGACAATCTAGCACCGCGCGCGCGGGCCGATCCTGCACGCGCTTAGCGTCTTTGTACCGGGTTAGCGGGCGCGGAAGGTTCTGCGGTAGGCGGCGGGCGACAGCCCCGTGAGTCTCTTGAACGTCCGGGCGAAGTGGCTCTGATCGAAGAAGCCGGCGGCCACGGCGATCTCGCTCAAGGGGTCGTCGGAAGAGGAGATGCGTCGGCAGGCGAACTCGACGCGCAGCCCGCGGACGTACTCGCCGACCGTGCAGCGGTAGTGTCGGCGGAACTGTCGCGCCAGGTGCGTCGGGTGCGCGCCGACCGCCGCGGCGACCGCGGAGACGGTCAGCCCTTCGGCGAAGCTCTCGCGGAGCATCTCGCGCGCCCGCGCCAGCCACGGCGGGGCCACGCGCCTCGCGGGCTTCGCGGAGCGCGCCGCCGCGGCCAGCATTTCGAGCGCCAGCCCTTCGGCGGCGAGCGCGGAAAGTTCGTCCGCCTCGCGGAACTCCCGGTAGAGCCTCGTCGCTAGCTGCGTCAGGGCGCCGCCCTGAAAGGCCGCCGGGCGGTTGAGGCCCGCCGTCTGCTGTTGCAGTTGGGGATCGATCTGGAGGTTGAAACAGCGAACCCGGCTGTCGAAGTGATCCGAATGCGCCTCGCCGGGCGGGCGGTAGAGCAGGGTCGAAGTCTTGCAGGTTCGGGAGCGGCTGCCGAAAGATTCGGTGAAACTGCCCTGAAGTGTGAAGCAGAAGGAAGCGGTCAAGTGCGCGTGTTCCGGGAGCCTGAGGCGGGCGGGGTACGAAGTCTCCGTCAGCGTGAACCTCGCGACCGCCCTGCTCCTCAGCACGGTGCCGTGCAGGGAATTAAGGCCGCCACCCACATCGCCCGGCTCGCTCACCTGAATAGCCCCTCCCGCTTTCCTCACCGCGCATGAACTGCACGCGGTGAGACATTATGGCAGAAATCGTCGCGGGCGGTTGAACTTCTCCACTGTCTCATCCGTCGATTGTAGGGGGCCGGTTTTACCGGCTGACGTGCCGCGCGTGAAGCAGGACGCCCCGCCACATGGTCGTGTGGCGGGGCGTGGGAGCGGGCGTCCTGCTTCGGTTAAAGCCGCACGCCTCTTGGGCGGGCATACCGGGCGTGGCCGCGTCTGACGCATCCGGCCCGAATCACCGGGTGCGGACGCCGATGCGCTTCTGCACGAGCCTCTCGACTTCGAGCGGGACGCCCTCGGCCCGCGCCTGCCGGATGAACGCGCCGTCGATCTTGAAGATGCGCATCTTGACGAGGTCTTCGACCGAGAGGTTCGACAGACCTTCGCTCTTAGCCTCGCTGATGAACTCCGGCGTGACCTTGAAAATCCTCATCTTGACGAGGCTCTCGAACTGCTCGTCGCGGAAGCCCATCTGCGCCACCTGGCGGACGAAGTCGGCGTCGATCTTGAAGATGCGCGCCTTGACCAGCTCCTCCATGCCGAGGCCGGGGAAGCCGCTCGCCTTCATCTCGCGCATGAACTTCGAATCGACCTTGAAGATGGCCGCCTTGAAGAGATCGTCCACGGTGAGCTTGCCGAAGTCGGCCGAGAGCAGGTCGTCGGCTAAGGCGGTCGTCACGTTCAAAGTCGTGGCGGCGAAGAGCCTCTCCTCCAAGTCGTGATCGCCGTGTTTCGCCGAAGCGGCGCTCTCGAAGTCGAAGCCGCGCCCCTTCATGGCCGAGACGAAGCTCTGGTTGCCGGTGAAGCGGAACGTCCCCGATCCTTTGCCGTTCTGGAAGCTGCCCTCGCAGTCGATGCGGCCGGCCTCGCGCACGAGGCTGAACCTGACGGAGCCGCCGGCCGCCGCCTGCTCTCGCGACAGGCCCTGCAAGTCGGCGAAGTCGTAGTTCATCCCCGTCTGGTTCCGGCCGCCGTTTCGGCCGCGGCGCTCGAAGGTCAGGTGGATTTTGTCCTGCTTCTCGGAATCGATTGAGGCCCGCCACTCGCCCGCCAGCGCGTTCTGCGCTAAGGCGTCGGACGCGGCGAGCAGGGCGATGAAGGCGAGACCTAAGACGGCGCGGGTCAAAGTTTTAACAAACTCCGGCATCGTGAAAAATCTCCTCGGCTTAGACTTCCGGGCATTACAAACGTAAGACACCGCCGGAAGGAGATTTGTCGCAGATATTTTTCAGAACATTCGCTTCGCCGCCCGGCGCGGTGGCCCTTCACTCGGCGCGCAGCGCGACCGTCGGATCGACCCGCGCGGCCCTACGCGCCGGCAGGTAGCAGGCGACGAGCGCCACGAACGCGAGCAGCAGCGCGATCCCGGCGAAGGTGGCCGGGTCGGTCGGGCTGACGCCGAAGAGCAGCCCGCGCATCAGTCGCGTCAGCGCGAGCGCCCCGACGAGGCCGAAGGCTACGCCGACGAGCGTGAGGATCATCCCGCGCCCGACGACGAGTCTGATCACGTCGCGCCGCTGCGCGCCCAGGGCCATGCGGACGCCGATCTCGTGCGTGCGCTCGGCGACCTGGAAGCTCATCACGCCGAAGACGCCGACGGCGGCGAGGAGCGTGGCCGCCCCGGCGAAGGCCGCGAGCAGCAGCGCGTTGAAGCGCTGCGGCGCGAGCGACTGGTCGAGCCGCTGCCGCATCGTCAGCACGCTGTGGACGGGTTCGTTCGGATCGACCTCGCGGACGGCTGCGCGCAAGGGAGCGGCCAGCGCCGCCGGGTCGGCCGGCCCGCGCACGGCCAGGAACATCCACGAGTTCGGCCGCTGCGTGTGGGGCACGTAAACTTCCGGCGCGCGCTCGCCGGCCAGATCGTCATGCTTCAGGTCGGCCACGACGCCGACGATCTCGCGCGCCACCTCGCGCCCGTTCTCCTGATAGACGAGTCGCTTGCCGATGGCCTCCTCGCCCGCGAAGAAGCGGCGGGCCAACGCGTCGTTGACGACGGCGACTGGCGTCGAGTCTTTCGCGTCGCCGTCGGTGAACTCGCGCCCGCTGAGCAGCCGTATGCCCATAGCGCGGAAGTAGTCAGGGCTGATCTTCCGGTAGTCGGCGTTCGGCGTCAGGCTGCTTTCCGGCCGCCCCTCCAACTCGAACGACTGCGAGGTGCGCGAGCCGCTGAAGGGCAGGTCGCTGACCGCACCCGCGTGCGCGACGCCCGGCAGCGCGCGCACGCGCTCCAGGACCTGACGGAAGAAGAGCGCCTGCCGATCCTTGTCCTGGTATTTCGCCTCCGGCAGAGAGATGCGGGCAGTCAGCACGCCGTCCGCGTCGAAGCCCG
>DATHBT010000310.1:0-6131 GCA_035295985.1 Pyrinomonadaceae bacterium
AAATCCAGAAGCCAGCTCGAGGAGCTACTCGCGCGCGAACAGTCCGCCCGGGCCGAGGCCGAGCGCGGGCGGGAATTCACGCGCCGCGTGCTGGAGGACGCGCCCATCGCCGTCGGCGTGATGGAAGGCCCCGAGCACAGATTCGTATTAGTGAACCGGCAGACGTGCGAACTCACGGGACTCTCGGAAGAGCAGCTCATCGGGCGCACGCACGCCGAAGTCGTGCCCGAAGCCGACAAAGTAGTGGCTCCTATTCTCGACCGCGTGTACACGACCGGCCTCGGCGAGACTCAGGAGATAGAGGTCGATCTCCCGAAGGGAAGGCGGCAACTCCTCGTCACTTGGACGGCATTGCCGGGCAGAGACGGCAGGCCCGGCTCAATCCTGTACCTGTCGCTCGACATCACCGCACGCAAGTCGGCCGAAGAGGCGCTGCGGGCTAACGAAGAGCAGTTTCGCGCGGTGGCCGAGACCGCGCCCGACGCCATCATCACCATCGACGAGGAGAGCACCATTCTCTTCGCTAACCAGTCAACGCGGAAAATCTTCGGCTACCATCGGGAAGAACTCAGGGGACGACCGCTCACGACACTGATGCCCGAGTACCTGCGCCGCCTTCACCAAGCCGGCGTCAAGCGGTTCGTCGAGACCGGACAAAGGCACATTAGTTGGGAAGCGGTCGAACTGCCGGGCCTGCATAAAGACGGGCACGAGGTGCCGCTCGAAATCTCTTTTAGTGAATTCTTTACAAAGGGCAAGCGCCACTTCACGGGCGTTGTCCGAGACATCACGGAGCGCAAGCGGTCTCAGGAGGCGCTCAGGGAGAGCGAGCGCCAGCTCCGCATACTGGCCGACGCCGTGCCGCAGCTCGTGTGGATGGCCGAGCCGGACGGCCACATCTTCTGGTACAACCAGAGGTGGTATGACTACACGGGGACTAGCCCCGAGCAGATGGACGGGTGGGGCTGGCAGTCCGTGCACGACCCCGAAATGCTGCCCCGAGTCGTGGAGAGGTGGAGGGCGTCACTTGAGACGGGCGAGCCGTTCGAGATGGAGTTCCCGCTCAAGGGCGCGGACGGCGAGTTCCGCTGGTTCCTGACGCGCGTCAACCCGCTCCGCGATTCGCACGGCCGCATCGTGCGCTGGTTCGGGACGAACACAGACATCGACGAGCAGCGGCGCACGGCCGAAGAGTTGCGGGAAGCGAACCGCCTGAAGGACGAGTTCCTAGCCACCGTCTCGCACGAATTGCGGACGCCCCTCACGGCCATCCTCGGGTGGGCGCAGTTGCTGCGCGCGGGACAGTTCGACGAGAAAAGTGCGACCAGTGCGCTCGAGACCATCGAGCGTAACGCGCGCTCGCAGTCGCAGCTCATCGACGACCTGCTCGACGTGTCGAGGATTATTACGGGCAAGCTGCGCCTCGACGTCAGGCAGGTCGATCCCGCTTCGTTCATCGAATCGGCCGTCGAGGCGCTGCGGCCCGCGGCCGAAGCTAAAAACGTGCGGATTCAGAAGGTGATGGACACGGGGGTGGTTTCCGTCGCGGGCGACCCGGCGCGCCTGCAACAGGTGGTCTGGAATCTACTGTCGAACGCCATCAAGTTCACCCCCAAAGGCGGGAGGGTGCAGGTCAGGCTTGAGCGCATCAATTCGCACATCGAGATCGCGATCAGCGACACTGGGGCCGGGATCAAGCGGGAGTTCCTGCCGCACGTCTTCGAGCGATTCCGGCAGGCCGACCAGAGGACGACCCGCCAGCACGGCGGCCTCGGCCTCGGTCTGGCAATCGTCCGCCACCTGGTCGAGCTGCACGGCGGCACGGTGCTGGCGGAGAGTCCGGGCGAAGGGCAGGGGGCGACTTTCGTTGTCAATCTCCCGATAGTTCCGGTCTACCAGAAGAATAATCTCGCCGAGCGAGTTCACCCGGCGGCCCGGGATACGCTCCCCTCATACGACTGTCCCGAAAGATTAGACAGGCTGAAAGTGCTCGTGGTTGACGACGAGCTTGATACGAGAGAATTATTCAGAGTCGGGATCAGCCAATGCGGAGCGGAGGTTGTGACCGCCGGCTCCGCCCGGGAGGCGCTCGAAGCTATCGAAGAGATGCGGCCCGATCTCTTAATCAGCGACATCGGGATGCCGGGCGAGGACGGTTACGAGCTGATCAGGAAAGTAAGAGCACTGCCCGCCGAACGCGGCGGAAAAATACCGGCCATCGCCCTGACGGCGTATGCGAGGACGGAAGACCGGCTGCGGGCGCTGAGGGCAGGCTATCAGATGCACGTCTCTAAGCCGGTCGAGCTGGCCGAGCTGGTGGCCGTCATGGCGAGCCTCATTCAACGCAGCAATGAGGTCGAGTGAAGGCCGCCGTGGGGTCAAATCTTTGAACGGGGCATTATAACTGCGCCGTCCCGATCCAACCGGGCGCTTAACGGAGTAGAAAATTGTCCACCGAAAATCTCCACACGCTGGCGACGCTGATTAGACGAGAGCGCGACACCTTACTCGCCCAATGGCGGCAGGAGGTGCGCCGACTTCCGGTGGCGCGTGACCTCGACGTGCCGACTCTCAACAATCACATCCCCGATTTACTTGAGGAGTTAGCTTATGAGTTGGACGGTAGTTCTGACGAGTCCATGATCGGGGAACTAAAAAAGAATCCTATCATTCATGGCTTAGACCGGCTCCGGCTCGGATTCGACGTTGAAGAGGTGGTGGCGGAATACAACGCCCTGCGTGGAGTCATCCAGGACCTCATCGAAACGCATGGCTTGAGACTTAGAGGGGCGGTCAACCGCACCATTAACCGCGTCATTGACACGTCAATCGGTCTCGCGGTGAAGACCTACGCCGCGCAAAAAGCTCTTGAGATACAGGAACGGCGAGAGGAGCATTTAGCCTTCGTCGCTCACGATCTCCGGTCTCCGCTGGCATCTATCGCAATGGCGGCCAAGCTGCTCGAACGCACAGTCCCAGACATCGTAAAGGATGAGCAGGCCGCGACGCTGCTGGAAACTATGCACCGTAACGTCGGCCGCTTGAACTCGCTCGTCGTCAAAGTGGTGCAGGAGAAAGCGAACCTGAGGGCACAGGTCAACGAGAGGATGGAGCGGCGGGAAGTGAAGCCGAGGGAGTTGGTCAAGGTGCTCGTCGGCGACCTGCTCCCGCTGGCCTACGCTTCAAACCTGAGTTTGATCAACGAAGTGCCCGAAGAATTGACGGCGACCGCCGACGCCGACATGCTGACCCTGATCTTCCAGAACCTGATCTCGAACGCCATCGACTACACCCCGAACGGGAAGGTTATTATCGGGGCGCGGGAGGTCAAGGAATCCGCCGCTATCGAATGTTGGGTGAGCGACAACGGCGCGGGGATTCCGGCGGACAGGCTGGAAAAAGTGTTCGACAAATTAGAGACCGACCCGGACAAGAAAAGCGGCATGGGACTCGGCCTCGCCATCGTCAGGCAGTTCGTCGAAGCGCACGGCGGCCGGGTCTCGGTCGAGAGTGAACTCGGCCGAGGCTCGACGTTCCGATTCACTATTCCTGACAAAGCAGGGGTAGGGTAAGAACACTGATAGAGCCCACTGACAGCTAAGGAGGTTCAGGGCATGAACCTCAGGGACGCTAAGATCGCCGTGCTGAGCGCCTGCCAGAGCGGCTTGGGTAAGACCCACGACGCCGGCGTGATCGGCTTGGCGCGTGCCTTCCAACTCGCCGGCGCCCCGAGGGTGGTGATGAGCCTCTGGAAGGTGGAGGACGCAGCGACTAACGAGCTGATGCTGACGTTCGTGAAGAGGATGAAGGATAACGTGCCTTCCGAGGCGCTGCGCTTGGCGATGATGGAGGTGAGGCAGAAACACTCCGAACCCTCGCAGTGGGCCCCGTTCGTCCTGTTCGGGACACCGCGGTAGGGCCTGAGGGCAGAACTGTTTAAGAAGCTGCGGCGCTATCTGATCGGGGAGGGGGAATAACACACGCCTAGCGTCCGATAAATATCATTATGTCACAGGGGCTTTAAACCAGAAGGGCAGGGGCGCGCTTTAGCACACCAGAAGTGAGGGGCAGATCACTAAATCTACCTCGCGTCTGCTGAGGTTGCGCCCGCCATTTTGGTTGTGGTTGGAACATCGACACCAAAAGCCTTTGTTTTTGCTGCAACACCTGTCACAGGGGCTTTGCCTATAAATTCACTAAATAGGCTGATTTTGTAGGCAGACGGCCTTTCTGCCTATAAATTCTGCCGCGCGACCGCGCCTCTAGTGAACTTCGTAACGGTACTCTACGGTGACGTATGTAGTGACTTTCTTCTGTGGCGGTTGAGGGCCGGCGGCGGGGATGCTCCGCCGGCGTATCACCGGCCCGACGCCCTCACGGGCCATCCGCGGCTCTGGAAGAGCGCGGCCTGCGTCTGCGGAGCCTGGTGGCTGGATGCCTTCTGCTTGCCCTTCTCCTGACGCCGGGTCTGCTCGGCCGTCTTCGCCTCGCCGGCCTTCGCATTCGAAGGTGTTGACAGGCGCGGCGTACGGCGTTAGGCTCGGGCCGCTCCCACTCGGCCGTCGCCACCCCCACTTTGTGCGGCCGAGTCCGCATACTCCGCCGGAGTCGCACGCTTGGCAGCCCCCTGACCCCTGCCGCCGCGCGCCGTCAAACCCCCACGCGTCCGGGTCCGTTTCAGTCAGGAGTCCGTCATCTTGCACCCGCAGACCGTCCACGCTGCCGCGCCTCGTCCGCGCCGCCCGCGTCGCCAGACAAACCAGGCCGCGCAGCAGAATCTCCACGCGCCCGCCCTTTTGCCGAGGGGCGGGCCACGACCGAAAGGAGAACCCTCATGCTTACGAGACAACCCAGTAGCAGAACATCCGCGCCCGCGCGCGCCCGGAAGTCCGCCGCGCGCATAGTGCGCGCCTTGACACCTCCCGCGGCGCTATGGCGCGCGGGCGCGGGCGTCGCCCTCTCGGCGGCGCTGCTCCTCTCGCAGACGCTCGTCATGGGCGGCGCGCGCGCGGCCGCCGCGGCGGCGCAGGCCCTGCCCGGCTTCGAGGTAGACGAGGAGGCGACAGCGCAGGTCGTGCGGCTGCCGGCGCAACTGGCGGCGGCGGCGACGGTCAACTTCGCGGCGCTGTCGGCTGTGCGCGCGGCGAGCGGCGGCGAGGACGCGCTACCCTCGGCGTTGCAGGGAGGCGCGGAGAAGTTCGTCGAGCCGCCGCCCGCGCCGCCTGAACCCGATGCCGGCGTGGGCCGCCTGAAGGAGGGTGGGATTAGCCTCGCCAAGTCGGCCCGCGTCGGCGCGAACAAGCCGGCCGCCAAGTCGGGTGCCAAGTCGGGCGGCGTCTCGCTCTCGTCCGATTACTACGCTTCGGCGCTCCCCCCGTACACCTTCCACGCGCAATCAGACCCCGGCCTCGTCGCCCCGCCTGACGCTTCCGGCGCGGTCGGGTCGGGCAAAGTGATGTCCACGCACCGCTCCAACTACGTCGTGCAGAACATGGCTGGCGCGGTGCTTTCGAGCGTGCCCATAGAGGTCTTCTGGGCGCCGACGGGCGCGGTCAAACCTTACAACCCGCGCGCCCTCTACGACCAGTTCAACCACCGCTGGCTGCTTTCGGCCGTCTCCGACGCGCGCTCGCCCACCTCCTCCGTCCTCGTAGCCGTCTCGCAGACCTCTGACCCGCAGGGCAACTTCTACCTCTTCCGTTACGACGCCGACGGCGCGGACGCACTCTGGGCCGACTACCCGAGCCTCGGCTTCAACAAGAACTGGCTGGTCGTCTCCTTCAACGCGCACAACGTCTCGGACAACACCTTCAACCAGGGCCGTGTGCTGGCGCTCAACTACCCGGCGCTGCGCGCGGGTACGGCCTCGGCTGCGCTCTTCGCCGGCATCAGCGACACGAACGGCGGCTTCACGATGCAGCCCGCCGTCACCTACTCGCAGACCGAGGGGATGGAATACCTCGTCTCGCACATCGGGAGCGCGTCCGGCACCTACCGCGTCTCGGCGATCACGGGCACGCCCTCCGACCCGACGCTCTTCATCGGCGTGCAGAAACAAAACGGCCTCGGCGCGTGGTCGCAGCCCGGCGGCGAGATTCTGCCGCAGGCCCCGCCGCCGGCCGGCGGGCCGG
>DATHBT010000311.1:0-1907 GCA_035295985.1 Pyrinomonadaceae bacterium
GGCGCTTCAAACGCGGGCACGACGAGGCGCACGGCCGGCAGTCTCGGCCGTGCGCGCGGCGCGGGTGTAGAAAGTTGCCGGGGCTTCGCGCCCGTCAGCAGTTCACGTAGCCGAGCAGCCAGAAGACGATGATGAAGATCAGGACGGTCGAGACGCAGCCGCCGCCGAGTTTCCACGCGGCGATGCCGGCGATGATTCCGCGCAAAGGCCCTTGCATAAATTCGCGGCCCTCCTCCGGGTCGGGTTCCAAAGTTGGCGGGGGGAATCTGTCCGGGATGATGGGCGCAAACCGTGCCGGGTGTCAACGCCCACCCGCTAGTGTCCGGCCGACTGCCACGCCCGGATCGCGTCGGAAGGGTAGAGGAGCATCAGGACGTTTAAGAGCAGGCTGTCCCTGATCCAGAGGAGCAGCGCGATCTCTACGAAGGCGAAGGCGAGGAGCGAGAGGCGCAGGCCGAGGCGTCGCGCGATCTCGAAGCCGATGCCGCAGGCGACGATGTCGCCGAGGGAGTTGACGACCGTGTCGCCCGTGTAGCCGAGCGCGGCCGTGGCCTCGCGGTAACGGTTGATGACGTAGGAAGTGTTCTCGACCACCTCCCATGCGGCTTCGAGCGCGACTGCCAGGGTCAGACGCCAGCGCGCGGCGAGCCGAGGCGCGGCGAGCGCGAGTAGGCCCGCGAAGGCGAAGCCGTGGAGGACGTGCGTGAAGCTGTAAGGATCGAAGAGCTGCTGCGAGGTCTCCGCGCCCCACGCCTCGCTTGTCCAGAGCGAGAAGCGGCCGCAGTCGCAGAGCCACATCCGGCCCTGCCAGCGCAAGAGACCGGCCGTGGCCGCCAGCACGGGGAGCGTGGCGAGCCACGGCCAGAGTTTTCGCGCCTGTTCCATCGTCCGCAGTTTGAAGCCGTAGGCGATGTCGCGTGCCATGCGTCCGCGCTTAGTCGCCGGCACCGGCCGCCGCTTCGGCCGCGGGCGCTGTGCGGTGCGTGAAGTACTTTTCGATGGTGCTCTCGCGCGGCTTCTTCGTCAGCAGCGAGACGACGAACATCAGGAGCGCCGAGCCTAAGACCATCGGGACGACGGGCATGAAGCCCCAGATGGCCGTGCCGCCCGGAGTTCGCGCGACGATCTCCGCGCCGCCGAGTGCGAGCGAGACCGTGGGCGGCCCCGGCGCGGGCGCGGGCACGACCGCCTGATAGACCGCGACGCCGACGACCCACGCCGCCACCCACAGGGTCGAGGCGAGCGCGCCCCACTTCGTGCTGCCGCGCCAGAAGAGCGCCGCGACGAGCAGCGGCGCGAGCGCGGCGTAGCCGGAGAAGGCGTACTGGATCGCCAGCTCGAAGATCGTCTCCGGCGCGTTTAAGGCGACGACGTAGGCGAAGAGCGTCAGGATGATGACGAAGATTCTCCCGGTCATCACCTGCACGCGCTCGCCGAATCGTCGCTTGCCGCCGTAGAAGGCGAACACGTCCTCCGTGAACATCGTCGAGAGAGCGAGGATTTGCGAATCGCTTGCCATCACGGCGGCCATAATCCCCGCGCCGAGGATGCCTGCGAGCCAGAGCGGGGCGTAGCGTTTCAACAAGATCAGCAGCACGTCGTCGCCCGCCGACTGCTCGCGCAGTTCGTCGCGCTGTTCGGGCTGCATCTGCCGGCCCTGCGTGGCGAGCACGCGGCGCGCCTCGATCTTCTGGCTGATTTCCGGCACGTCCCTCACGTTGTTGGCGACGACGCTGAGGAAGACGCACGGCAGCCAGATCGCCATGATGCAGAGCGGGTAGAAGATTACAGTCTTGCGGAACTGCCCCATCTTGCGCGCGGTTAGGCAGAAGATGGCGATGTGCGGGAAGGCGATGGCCGAGAGCGGGATGAATGTGTAGCTGAAGAAGTAGTAGGGCGAAATCCGC
>DATHBT010000312.1:0-36596 GCA_035295985.1 Pyrinomonadaceae bacterium
GCGAACACCTGTAGGGGCGGGGCTTGTCCCTGCCCGTCGGGCGCGCCAGCGCGAACGACTCGCTCGCTTGCTCTCGACGCTGAACGTAAACGGATCGTTTGAGCGGCCTGCCGGCCGCTACGGGCAGGGACAAGCCCCGCCCCTACAAATTTGTCGAGCGGTTCGCGCGCTCCTTCGTCGAGCGGGGTGGTTGCGTCGGCGTGCCAGGTTGCGTCGGTCGCGCGCGTCGGGATCGTTCGATTGTCGGCGACGCTTGCGCGCGAGACGGTCGTGCCGGGGAAGTAGTGCGAGAGGATTTGGAGGTGGGAAGCCCCGCGGCGCGCGAGCGTGTGCGCGCCGTGCTGGCAGAGGCCGAGGCCGTGGCCGAAGCCGCTCCCGCGGAAGACGAAGTCAGCGCCCTCGCGCGAGACGTTGAAGCGCGAGCTTTTGATGACAGACCAGCCGAGCGTGCGGCCGGCGATGATCTTGAAGTCCCAGCCGCGAAGGACGCGCCGGCGCTCGCCCGCGACGGCGACGAGTTCGGCGCGGCCCGTGCGGTCGCGCTTGACGACGGTGACGCCGTCCAGTCGCGCGCCAACGTCGCTCCGAACGTCTGCGCGCAGGGCGAGAAGGAGCCGGCGCGCGGGGACTCGATCAGTCCAGCGCGAATGCGGGGCGGCCGTGCAGAAGTCGTCGCGGACGCCGCGCTCGTAGGGTTCCAGGGCGGGCGTGCCCCAGAGCGCCGCGACGTCCGCGGTCATGCCGCCGCAGGAGGCGCTGAAGTAGGCGTTAGCCAGCCGGCCGCGTGAGTTGCGCAGCGTCTCGCCGGAGGTCTCGGCGACGGCGCGTCGGAGTTGCGCGTGGAAGTCCGGCCGCGAGTTGGCTGTGGTGACGCGCAGGTAACGCTGGCAGTGCGTGGTCGCGCAGAAGTCGAAGCCGTCGCGGGCGTGGCGGCCCGTGTGTTTGAGGGCGTAGGTGCGGCTGACGACGGCCTGGGCCTTGAGCGCGGCGAACTCGTCCTCGGTGCTCGCCTCGGCCGCGAGCGCGCCGAACAGGTACTCATCGAGACTCATCGAGACGGGCGCGGAGTCGCGCGACGTGCGGACGCGCACCGTCAGCGCGGACGTGTCGCGCGGCGTCTGCTCGCGCGGAGACGGAGAACTACCGGAGTCGTCCGCGCTCGCGTCGTTCGACGGGTCGAAAGAGTTGCGGCTCTCGCCAGCCTTATGGGCGGGCGGGCCGACGCGTGCGAGGCGCGCGTACTCGGCGAAGACGGCGCGCGAGGCGGCGGCGGCCTGGCGGCCCTGAGAACGTTTGAGGAAGACGAGAACCGCGAGGCTGACCTCGGAGGGCGCGGGCTGATCGGCTCGCGCGCCGTCTTCGCGGCGCGCTGTGTTGGGCGCGGAGGCGAAGCCGACGAACCAGCCGTCGGTGCGGAAGCCGCCGATCTCTGTCGCCGTGCCGGTCTTGCCGAAGACGCGCAGGGGCAGCTCGTCGAGTCCTGCGGCCTCGGCCGTCCCGTACTTGACCGCGCCGCGCAGGGCCGCGACGAGCAGGGCGCGCTCTTCGTCGGAGACGTGTGGGCGGGAGAGTTCGCGCGCTCCGAAGTTTGTAGGTGCGGCCTGATGCGGTTCGAGCAGCCTGCCGCCGTTGAAGAGGGCGGCGTAGGCCGAGAGCAGTTGGAGCGGCGTGACGAGCAGCGCGTCGCCTTCGCCGAGCGCGCTCTCCGTGCGGAGCGGCGCGCGCGGCAGGCGCGGCGAGGCGGCCGGCGTCGTTGTTGCCGACGCGGGAACTGTTATCGCGTCGCGCGGGCCGAAGCCGAAGGAGGCGAGCGTGCGGTTGAAGTCGTCGGCGTTGAGCCGTTCGCCGAGGCGGGCGAAGTAGTAGTTGCAGGAGTGTGCGAGCGCCTGCTCGGCGTCGAACGGGGGGCGGAAGACGGGGTGCGCGCAGGAGAACTCGACGCCGGGGCGCGTGAAGTGGCGGCGGCAACTGAGGCGCTCGCGCGCATCGACCGTGCCGGAGCGCAGCGCGGCGAGCAGCGTGAAGGGTTTGATGGCGGAGCCGGGCGGTAGTGCGGTTGAGGCCGCTAGTCCGAGGTTGACGGCGGCGCGTATGCGGCCCGACTGGGCGTCGAAGACGACGACCGTCCCGTCGCGGCTAGCCAGAGCGGTTGACGCGGCCGACTGAAGCCGCGCGTCCTCCTCTTCGACGCTGAGGGTGGTCGCCGGAGACTTGGAGGAGTCGGCGCTGGTGGCCGCGACTTCGCCCCGCGTTCGGCTCGCGGGCCACGCGAAGAGCAGCGCGGCGGCGACACAGAGCAGCGCGACGGCCGCGCAGAGCTTGGCGATGCCGACGAGCCGCGGCGTTCGGACGTGGCCGCGGAAAAGCTGTGGCCGCATCTTGGCGTAATACCTCGCTCGCCGCGGGCGGCGTCAGCCGGCGGCGCCTACCGGCGCGTCGGCGCGCGGCGCGTCCTGAGTCGCGGGCGCGGGTGTGGAGACTGCGACCACGGCAGGGCCGCCGTCGTAGAAAGTGCGTGCGAGCGCGGTCATGGTCGTCAGCCAGCCGAAGAGCATGAGCAGGAGCGCGAGGCCGACGCGCGCGGAGAAGAGCGCGACCGCGAGCCAGCCCGTGCCGAGCGCCGCGCCGCGCGTCAGCAGGAAGTAGGGCACGAGCGCGAAGAGGAGCATGCCGACGGCGTAGATGAAGACGGAGCGCGGCGAGAAGGCGCGCGCGACGAGCCGGTGAATGCCACGCAGGGCCGCGCCCAGCCCGTCGCGCGCGGCGGCGAGCCAGAGGTGTGCGGCGAGGAGCGGGAGCACGACGCCGAGCAGGAGCAGCCTGAGCGACCAGTAGAAGACGTAGGCCCAGCGCACCTCCGGCTTGCGCCGCTCGGCCGGCCTGTCCGCCTCGGCGGAATTGTCGGGGACGTTCATGCCGTCGGGCTGCGAGAAAGTCTCGCTCGCCTCGGCCTGCGGGTCGTGGCGCACGCGCGCTTCGAGCTTGTCCATGCCCCAGACGGTCAGCACGGTCAGCGCGAGGACGGGCAGGCCCAGGAGCAGCACCTTCCAGAAGCCTTTGAGCGAGCGGACGACGAGCGGAATGGCCCGCCGGTGGCCGACGGCGTAGTAGGCGCAACCTGCCAGCACGACGGAGAGGAGCAGGGGGACGATTAGGGCCAGCGCGAAGGTCAGAAAGACCTGCCAGGCCGTGGCCTCGCGCGTCGTGATGAAGAGGCCGGCCGAGGCGGCGAGCGCGGCGAAGAGGACGGCGAGCGCGAGGAGCGCCGGCCAGTCGCGCAACGTGCCGCGCATCGCCGAGCCGATTGCTGAGAGCGTGTCTTTGGTCATCGGTTCACCTTCGGGGCGGAAGCCGTCGCCACGCAGCTTTAGGTTTCAAAGGCGGCGTGATGCAATCGGCCGAAAAGCTCCTAATCACAGTTCGGGACGCCGAGAAAACAGGGCAGTTGGTCAGCCAGCGCCCACGTCCACACCACCGCGACGAGGGCCAGGAAAGCGATCCTGAGCGAAAGACTGACGGGATTTGCCACGACACTCTGTCCCGCCCGCACGTTTCGCACCAGCGGCAGCAGGACGGCGACGAATAACGCCGGCAAGACCCACATCACGCCGAACAGCAGGGCGAGGCCGGGGGCGTTCTGCCGGGTGATGGTGTTGTTCAGGGCTTCGAGGATCAGCAACGGCAGCACGAGGGCGAAGCTGATGACCGCCGCCGATCTGAGGTCTGTGGTGATGCTGTTCATCGCGCCTCCCTTCGCGTCTCCGTCTTGCAGGACGCGGATCACTTCCGGTCGAGAATCGTCAGCCGGCCGCTGGCCGTGTTCGACTGGACGTTGGGCTGGTACATCAGCTCGACGCGGGCCGGGCCGACGCGGAAGTCGCCCGGCTCCTGCACGCGCATGGCGTACTGGAACGTGGCCTTGCCGTCGAACCAGTCGAGGAAGAAGGCCGTGCGCTCGTCGCGGAACTCGCGCGCGTTGTACCAGTCAGTCCAGCCCTCCGCCGTGCGGCTCAGGTCCAAGGCCCCGACCGCCTCCACCTGCTCACAGCCCGCGGGGATCGGGTCTTCGATTAAAAGGTACGGCGCGGGGTTTCCCTCAATCGTCAAACGCACGACGATCATCTCTCCCGAACGCAGCTCGTTGCCGATCTGTTCGGTGCGCCACTTCACCCGGTCGCCGTCCTGTTCGAGCCGCAGGCGCAGGTACTCGCGATTGATCTTCATGCCCGACGCCGACTGCGGCGCGGTCTGCTCCTCGGTAGTCGAGAAATCGACCGTGGCCGAGAGATAGACGACGCCGCGACCGCGCTTGACGACGCGGACGGGCGTGGAAGCCCCGACCTGCTCGTTCTTGCGCGTGACGGTGAACGACTGCGCGCGGCCCGCCTCGGCCGCCGTGACCTGCTGCGAGAGCACCTGCTCGTTGCCGACATAGACTTCGAGCGCGTAGTCGGGCGAGAGTTCCTGGCTGACTCTCAGGTAGTCGGTCAGGCCGTAGATGGCGAAGGCGGTCTGGCGCGTGGAGACCCAGAAGCGGCCGTTGTTGCGGCTCTGCGCGAGCCAGCGCGCCGCCTTGGGGAGCAGCGGCGATTGCGGGTTGATGAGCGCGAGGGCTTTCACCGAGAGGGCCGTCGCCTCGATGTTGTTCTCCTCGGTGTAGTTCTCGGCGATCTGGCGGCGCGAGGCCCAGTGCGCGTCGAAGTCGGACTGCGCGGCCGTGCGCTCGATCTCCGCGGCCAACTGGCGCGCGCGGTTCTGATCGCCGCGCGCGCGCAGGGTCAGGGCGAGCAGCGCGCGGCCGTAGGGTTGGAGACGGCCGCGGTTGTCGAACATCTGATCGATGAAGCGCGCGTCCGCGCCGCCGCTCTGCTGGAGCGCGTAGATCATGTAGGCGCGCGTCTCCGTCCCCGTCTCCTTGCCGGAATCGTCGCGGCCCGCGTCGAGCAGCGAGACGAGCTTGCCGCGCGCCATCTGGACGCGGCCGTCGTCGATCTGGTAGCCGGCCCGAGACGCCATGAGCAGCCCGTCAACGACGTAGGCCGTCATCCAGGCGTCGGTCTTGTCGTCCGCCCACCAGCCCCAGCCGCCGTCGTCGTGTTGGAACTTGGCGAGGCGGTCGAGGCCCTTCTTCACCTTGCGGTTGATGTTGTTCGTGTCGCGGATCGAAGCCCGATCCACTTCGCGCAGGGCGTTGGCGACGACCACGGTCGGCAGGAACGAGGACATCGTCTGCTCGACGCAGCCGTAGGGGTAGCTCGTCAAATAGTCGAGCGCGCCGAAGAGCGTGGCGGCGACCGAGGGCGCAGCCTCGATGCGGAGCGTTCGCGCGCGCGGGTCTGTGTTCGCGGGCAGGTTCAGCGTGACTGTGCGCTCCTCGTCGCCGTCGCCCGCGAGCGTGACGACCTGGCCGCGCGTCTGCTTAAGGCCGCGCGGGACGATGGGCATGCGGAGTTCGACGGCGTCGGACTCGGCGTCTGTGAGCGCCTTGGCGAGCAAGGTGATGTCGCCGGTCTGCGGCGCGCTGACGCGCCAGTTGACGCGGTGCTCGCCGTTGGCGGGGATGGTGACGGTCTGGGTCGGCGGGTCGAGCAGTTGCGCGCCCTGTAGTTGCAGGGAGATCTGCGTCGTCTTCTCCTGCTTCAGGTAGTTGTGGACGATGCCGGAGAACGTAACCTGATCGCCCGCGGTCAGGAAGCGCGGCATCGCCATGCGGATGAGCACGTCCTTGCGCGAAAGCACCTTCGAGGTGGTCGCGCCGACCTTCGTGTCCGCGGTGACGGCGCGGGCGGTCGCGCGCCACGTCGTCAGGTTGTCGGGCAGCTCGACCTTGACGGTCGCCTTGCCTTCCGCGTTCGTCAGAACAGCGGGCTGCCAGTAGGCCGTGTCCTTGAAAATCTTGCGGACGAGCGGCTCGACCAGGTCGCTCTCATTCTTCAAGTCGGCGAGCTGGTTGGTGCGCTTCGTCTGCGCGAGCTGGATGGGCTTCGTGCCGGCGTAGCCGGTGAAGGTGAAGTTGGTGGAGAAGGCCGTGTTGACCTCGTTGTAGCGGCGGCCGTAGAAATCGCGGCGGATGTCCCCCATGTTCTCGCCGCGGACACTGTAGATGGCCTCGTCCACGACGCCGAGAGACACTTCCGCGTTCGCGGCTGGTTTGCCGTCGCCGTCGCGCGCGACGATGGTGTAGGAGACGGTCTCGCGCGGCTTCAGCTCATTCTTGTCCGGGATGATTTCGAGCTTCAGGAGCTTGTCGCGCGGCGGGACGACGATGGACGCCTCCCCCGTGTGCATCTCGCCGCCGCGGACGTAGGTGACGGCAAGGAAGACGTTCGGCGCGTAGCGCGCCTCAATCGGAATATCCAGCACGACGGCGCGGCCCGTGGTCGAGACCTGCCTGACCTGCATGACGTTCATCAGCTCGGTAGTCACGAGCAGGTGCGCCTTGTCCGTCGGCAGCAGCGCCATGACGTGCGCGGTCTCGCCGACGCGGTAGGTCTTCTTGTCGGGGACGAGCTTGATCTGCGCCTCGCCCTGGTAAGAGTAGTCCGTGAAGGTGCTGCCGCGGTCGGCCACCCAGATCGAGCCGCCGAGCGAGGTGATCTGCTTGCCACCCTCGTTGACGACCGTCTTGATCTGGATGTTGCCCGGCCGCTCGACGCGGTAATCGTAGAAGGCCTCGCCCTGATCGTTCGTCTGAACGGAGCCTGACGAGAGGTCGCGCTCCTTGAGCTTGTAGTCGTAGTAGGTGTTGCCGTAGTCGTTCTTCTCGATCCGCTCCCAGGTCTGCTCGACGAATTTCAAGCTGACCTGCGCGGGCCGCGGACGCCCCTCGTAGTCGCGCGAACGGACGATGATGCGCGCGGTGTCGCCCTCGTAATAGACGTAGCGTTCGGTCTCGGCGTCGGCGACTACGCTCCCGCGCGTGCCGACGAACTCGCCCCTGCCTTCCATCACGCGGCGCGCGGGGTCTGTCACCTGCGCCTCTAAGCGATAGGTGTAGTCCCAAGCCTCTTTCTCGCTCGGCTGCGGGACGGTGAACTCGACGGCGAGGTTGCCGTCGGCGTCCGTCCGCCCCTCGCCCTCCCTGACCATCGGGTCGTTGTAGGCGTCGTAGTAGTAGCCGGTGTTGTCCTCTTCGTTCTCCTCGGTGCCGAACTCGTCGATGGGATCGGCGGGCTGGTTGAAGAAGGAGGGGTAGTAGCGTTCGCGGTAGATGTAGTACTTCACGTCGGCGCGTGCGACGGGCGCGCCGAAGAAGTAGCGGGCCGAGACGTTGAACTTCATCTGCGTGCCCGTGGGGATGAATTTCTGCGGGGCGGTGACGGTGACTTTGTACTCGGGCTTCTTGTATTCGAGCACCTCGAAGGAGCCGCGGGCCATGCCGCTGGCGGTCTCGGCCGTGATGCTGTAGTAGCCGAGCGACGCGCCTTCGGGGATGTCGAACTCGCCCGAGAATGTGCCGCGCGAGGAGAGCGTCGTCTCGCGCTCGGCGATCTTCGCGCCGGTTTGATCCTCGATGCTGACTGTGACCGCGCCGGTGGGTAGCTGGTAGCCGTCCTGGGTGCGGCGGCGCAGGATGCCCTTGTAGAAGACCTTCTGTTCGGGGCGATAGACGGGCCGGTCTGTATAGACGTAGCTCATCAGGTCTTCGGCCGAAGACTCTTCGTCGCCGCCGTAGCTGCCGAAGTAGTAGGAGTCAAGATCGGAGATGGCGAAGTTCTCGCGCTCGTTCGCCATGATGATGTAGGACGGGTTTACGCCCTCGTCCGATCCTTCGCCTTCCTCCCCGCCTTCGCCCTCCTCGTCTTCCGCCGCGGGCGTTTTCTTCGCGCCGGGCTGTTGCTTGACGTTCGTGCGGTAGAGGCCCTGATCATCCGTCGCGCCGGAGACGAGCGAGTCCTTGCCCTTGTAAACGTCAACTTTAACGCCCGCGCGCGGCGCGCCCGTCTGCCGGTTGACGGCGTAAACCATCAGGCTGCCGTCGCGCGAAGTCTTCTGCACCATCGTCAGGTCTGTGACCATCACGATGCCGTAGGCCCGAAGATCGCCGTTAACGGCCTCGACGACGTAGACGCCCGGCTCGCGCTTCCCGATGGGGACGGGTCGCCGGTCGTACTCGGTCGTGAGCGGCGGCAACTTCTCGCGCCAGCTCGAAACCATCTGATCTGGGTTCAAGAGCGGGACACGCGCGTAGTCGGCGACGTTTAAGGGCGTGCGCTCGGCTTCGAGTTCGGCGTCCGGGTTGCGGAAGGTCTGGTTGAAGCGGCGACGCGACTGGTTCTTGAGCTGCGAGCGGAAGTAGTCGCGGAACCAGAGGTAGAAGCTGGCCTTGAAGGCACGCACCTTCTCCAGGAACGTCGGGTTGCGCTTGCGGAAGTAGCTCTCGAACTCGCTCTCCTCGTCCTCGCCGTACTGGTGCGGGTTGTCGAGCGAGTGGAAGAACTTGGCCGGGTCGTTGACGCGATAGACGCGGAAATCAATCGCGTCGATGTCGCGGTAGTTGAGCCAGAGCCGGGGCCGCTCGTTCGTGCCGTAGGAGCGGTTCGTCAGCAGTGAGAAGAAGGGCTTCGCCGGCTTCGTCGGGTCGCGCTCGGTGTACTCCTGATCGGGGAACCACTCGCCGGCCGAGTGGCCTTCGGCGAGCGAGCGCAGCCGCCAGAAGCTGAAGGAGAAGATCGCGAAGAAGACCGCCAGGTAGATGAGAACCGACTTCAGGGTTTTGCTGTTCATGGGGTTCGGCTCACGACTCGAAAGCTCTATCTCACTGCGACGACGAACTCGACGGCGATGTCAGTACCGCCTGCGGTAGCGGGCGGGTCATACCGACGCCGGCACCCGCCCGCTACCGCAGGCGGTACTGACCCGTTGGCGGCTCACTGCAAAATCTTCAGACGGTAGAAGCCCAAAAAATTCCGGTTGTGCTCGACGGGCCGCCAGCGCCGGTCGGGGTGGTGATCGAGCACGGCGAGGCGCAGTTTCCTGACCTCGCCCTTGTCCCCAGGCGAAGTGCCCGTGTGATAGACGACCCAGTCGGACGCGCCCTCGGGTTCCTGGCGCGCGGGGCCGAGGAAGATCATCACGTGGTACGGGTAACGCTGCGCCCACGGCTGGTGGAAGAACAGGAGGTCGCCGGGCCGCGCCTCGCGCCGGTCGCGGCCGGCGAACTCGACGTTGTAATTCTTGAGCGTGCGCGCGTCGGCGAACTCGGCGAAGGTCGCGTCCTTCAAGTCCGACTCGCGGAACGAGCCGAACGCGGTGCGGAAAAGTTTCTCGCCCAAAAGCCCGCGTTCGAGCGTGTAGGCGCGCACGTCGGGCGCGAAGGCTTCGTAGGAAGCGCCCATGCGGGCGAGCCAGCGGCGGTCGTGGCGGCGCAGCGCCTCGCGCCAGGCGAAGCGCACGAGGCCCGCGCAGTCGCGCTGCTCCGCGTTCCACTCCTTGCTCGGCTCGTAGAACTGCTGCTCGGCTATCCCGGTGAACCAGCGCCGGAAATTCTCGCGGTCGTTGTGCGTGTACAGCTCGGCCGCGTCGGGGATGCCGTCCGCGTCCGCGTCGCCCGTCGTGACTACCACCTCGGCGGCCGGTTCCGGCGTCGCCGTCGCAGCCATGCTTTCGGGCGTCGCGGCGGAGGCCGCGCCGACGTTTGAGCGCCGCGAGTCGCCGCACGCCGACAGGAGCGCGAGCGCGAGCAAGGCCGTGAGCGACGGCAACCAGGCGCGCACGTTCGATGATACGGGCCGCTGTCGGGTCTCGGATGTCATAGGGCGGACGCGCCTGTGGAACGCGGGCGCGTCTGGAAGTTGCGTGCTCGTTGGCTTGTCGTCACGGGGAGCGGACTTTGGGCCGGGCACTGCTTCGAGCAGTTGCGACATAATGCCAGAGCAGGCGTGACGTTGCACGTAAAATTTAGGGAGAGCGGGAAAATTTCCGGCCGCGCCGTGCGGCCCTCCGCCACCTAACGCGCAAAATGCGCGCGCCGCGGAAAGCTCCCCGCCGAGAAATTAATGACGGCGCGGCGGGCGAGGTGATAAAACGGAGCGCGTGCCGACCGTCTTCACGCACGCAGCGGCGGCGGTCGCCGCGGGGAAGGTTTACGCGCGCGGCGAGATGCCGGCGCGCTTCTGGCTGCTGTCGGCACTGTGCGCCGTCCTGCCGGACGCGGACGTTCTGGGCTTCGCCTTCCGGATCAGGTACGGCGATCTTTTGGGGCATCGCGGGCTGTCCCACTCGCTCGCCTTCGCGGCGGCGCTCGGCGTGCTGGTTGCCTCGCTCTTTTTCCGGGATGCCCGTGTCCTCTCGCGTCGTTGGTGGTCGCTCGCCGCCTACTTCGCGGCCGTGACCGCCTCGCATGGGCTGCTCGACGCGCTGACAGACGGCGGACTCGGCGTCGCCTTCTTCGCCCCGTTCGACGACGGGCGCTACTTCTTCCCGTGGCGGCCGATTGAAGTCTCGCCCATCGGCGCGGGCTTCTTCAGCCGGCGGGGTCTGGCGGTTCTGGCGAGCGAGTTCGTCTGGGTGTGGCTGCCCTCGCTGCTGATCGTCGCAGCCGTGCGTGGCTGGCGGAAGCTGTCGGAGAATGGCCGAGACGGCGGGCAGGGAAAGGTTAGCAATTCGTGAAGACGGCGCGCGGCCCGGCGCGCACAGTGCCGCGATAACAGGAGGCTGAACCGAGATGAAGATCGTCGTGACCGGCGCGACCGGCCTGGTCGGCTCGGCGCTCGTGCCGTCGCTCTTGGCGGACGGGCACAGCGTCGTGCGGCTCGTGCGGCGGCAGTCGAACGCGGGGGCGGGTGGCAACGTCACAGAC
This sequence comes from Pyrinomonadaceae bacterium, assembly GCA_035295985.1. Taxonomy (GTDB): domain Bacteria; phylum Acidobacteriota; class Blastocatellia; order Pyrinomonadales; family Pyrinomonadaceae; genus JAIVGV01. The sequence goes on from DATHBT010000312.1 coordinate 10,802, forward strand.
GCTGTCTGGCAGCCCGACCGCGGCGAGATCGACGCGGGCGCGCTCGCGGGGTGCGACGCGGCCGTGCACTTGGCGGGCGAGAACATCTCCGAAGGGCGCTGGACGGAGGAGAAGAAGCGCCGCATCATCGAGAGCCGCGAGAAGGGCACGCGCCTCATCAGCGAAACGCTCGCGCGGCTGACGCCGCTCCCGCGCGTACTCGTCTCCGCCTCGGCCACGGGTTTCTACGGCGACCGCGGCGACGAGGTGCTGACCGAGGAGAGCACTTCGGGAAGGAACTTCGTCGCCGAGGTCTGCCGCGAGTGGGAGGCGGCGACCGAGCCTGCGCGGGCAGCCGGCATACGCACCGTCATGCTGCGCTTCGGCATCGTGCTCAGCCGCGAGGGCGGGGCGCTACAGAAGATGATGACGCCGATCAAACTCGGCGTCGGCGGCAAGCTGGGGAGCGGACGGCAGTACTACAGTTGGATCACGATTGACGACGCGGTCGCCGCCATCCGCCACGCGCTGGTCGATGAAAGCGTGAGCGGGCCCGTCAACGCCGTCTCGCCGCAGCCGGTCACGAACGCCGAGTTCACGAAGGCCCTGGGGCGCGCGCTCGGCCGCCCGACGCTGTTCGCCGTCCCAGCCTTCGCCGCCCGCCTCGCCTTCGGCGAGATGGCCGACGAGTTGCTCCTGGCGAGCGCGCGCGTCGAGCCTGCGCGCCTCAAGGCCACCGGCTTCGAGTTCAAACACCCGACGCTCGAAGGCGCGCTCCGGGATTTGGTCGGCGGGTGAGCGCCTTTCCAACCCCAACAGCCAGGCGTTTGATCTAATGCTCTCCGCCCGTGAATAATGTCCCCGGCATGAGTCTCAACCGTTTCGTGAAGCTTGCGTGGGCGACCGTCGCCGTCAACCTGCTCGTGATCGTGTGGGGCGCTTTCGTGCGCGCGTCGTTTTCGGGCGACGGGTGCGGGTCGCACTGGCCGCTCTGCAACGGCGAGGTCGTGCCCGCGGGCGCGGCCTTCAAGACCTTCGTCGAGTTCACGCACCGCGCGACGAGCGGCGTCGCCCTGCTGCTGGTCGCGTGGCTCGCGTGGCGAGCCGTGAAACTGTTCCCGCGCGGCCACCGCGTCAGGCGCGGGGCGGCGGCGGCGCTTCTTTTCATCATCATCGAGGCGTTGATCGGCGCGGTGCTCGTCAAGTTCGGCTGGGTGGCGCGGGACGATTCGGCGGCGCGCGCGGCCGTGATGTCGATTCACCTCGTCAACACTTTCCTGCTGATCGCGGCGGCCGTGCTGACGGCGTGGTGGGCTTCGGGCGGGCCGCCCCTGCGGCTGCGGGGGCAGGGAACTGTGCTGCCCCTGTTCGCCGTCGGACTGCTCGGCGTGATGCTCGTCGCGGTGAGCGGCGCGGTGACGGCGCTCGGCGACACGCTCTTCCCGGCGCGCACGCTCGCCGAAGGCGTGCGGCAGGATTTTTCGGCGGGCGCTCACTTCCTGCTCCGCTTGCGCGCGCTGCACCCGGCGCTGGCCGTAGTTGTCGGCTGCTACGTCGTGATGGTCGCGTCCTACGCGGGGAACTTTCTGCGGCCGGGCGAGCGCGTCAAAAGGTACGGCAGCCGACTCACGGCGCTCTTCCTCGCGCAGATCGCCGTCGGAATCTTAAACGTCTATCTGCTCGCCCCGGTCTGGCTGCAACTCGTCCACCTTCTCCTCGCAGACCTCTTCTGGATCGCGCTCGTGCTCACGTCCGCCGCCGCCCTGGCCGACGAACAGCCGTCCGCCGCGACGGTCGAGACCCCCGCGCTCCAACCCGCCGCCGAAGTTTGATCCCACATTCCTTCGCGCCTTCGCGCCTTTGCGCGAGTCTCTTTCTTGCTGAAGTAACCATTCACGCAAAGGCGCGAAGGCGCGAAGTGTGACGAGGCGCGAAGCGTCAGGCAAATAGGCAGACAAAAAGAGCAGGCGCTCAACACATCCGCGACCCGCGGAAGTGTAAGATCGCGGCCGGAGGTTGTTCTCTTGAGCCTTGAAAAGAACGGCGGGCGCGTCCCGCAGCTCGGCCTGGTCTGCATCACCCACTCGGACGCGGTGCGCTACCGCACGACGACGCGCAAGCGCCTGCTCACGTTCGACGCGGCCGGGCAGAAACGAATCCTGCGCGAGCTGTACGCCGCGAACCTCCAACGCCTGAACCGCGCGATAGATTTCTGCGAGGCGAACGACCTGCGCCTCTACCGGATCACCTCCGGCCTCTTCCCGTTCGCGGACGACGCGGCCGGCGACGACGTGCTCAAAGAGTTTCGCGATGAAGCGCGCCGGACGGGCGAGCGCGCTAACCGCCTGGGCCTCCGCATGATCCTGCACCCGGATCAGTTCGTAGTCTTAAGCTCCGACTCGCCTGAAGTGATCGCCAACAGCATCAAGATTCTCTCGACGCACGCGCGCGTGCTCGACATGCTCGCGCAGCCGCGCTCCGCCTGGGCCGCGATGGAGATTCACGGCGGGAAGTCTGGCCGCGCCGCGCGTCTGGTCGAAGTGATCCGCGGACTGCCCGAAGAGATTCGCTCGCGGCTCGCGTTGGAGAACGACGAGTACGCCTACAGCGCGGCCGAGATTCTGGAAGTCTGCCGCGCGGCAAGCGTGCCGATGGTCTTCGACGCGCACCACCACGTCTGCCGCGAGCGGCTGGAATCTTACGAAGACCCGAGCGTGGCTCACTTCCTCGCCGCCGCGCGCGGGACCTGGCCCGACCCCGCGTGGCAGCTCACACACATCTCGAACGGCCGCACCGCCTTCAACGACCGCCACCACAGCGACCTCATCACCGAGATGCCGGCGGCCTACCGCGACGCGCCCTGGATCGAGGTCGAGGCCAAGCACAAGGAGCTGGCGATTGAGAAACTTCGCGCCGAGTGGCTGGGCGGCGGGGACGGGAAAGCGCGTCGGCGGGCGGTTCCGGCCTGAAAGTCGGCGTTTCGTCCCCCGCCGGGCGGCTTGTACGCGGCGCGGACGGTCAAAGTGAACCTTGACAGTGAAGGCTTCTGTCAATAAACTCACAACCACTTGGTACAGTTGATCTGGAAGCTGTGCACGCGCCTTCCTATCACACTTGGGAGTGTTCGCGTGAGCAGGGCCACAACACTAGGCCCTCCACAGTCGTCGGCGTCTTCGAAGCGCCCTTCCAAAAAATTGAATCGGAGCTTTCTGGTTCGCGAAACCGCCCCGCTGGCTAAACCCGGCAGGGCGGTTTCGTTTTGGGGACGCCCTACCTGACGTAAACCGGGTTCGAGATGATCCAGGGCTTGCGGCTGAGCGGGTCGGGCAGTTGCGGCAGGTAGCACTCGACGCGATAGACGCCCCGCTCCGCCACGTCCCACTCGGCCGCCGTCCCCTCCTTCTCGCCCACCTTCTGCCCGTCCCTGATTAGCACGACGCGGCTCGCGACCGGCGTCGCGGCCCGCAGGCGCACGTTTTTGTCGCCGAGCGTGATCTCGTCTCCCATCAACGCCTGTTGCGAGCCGTTCGACGCGGTCAGCCGAAAGCCCGTTGAGTCGCAGAGCACGTCGAAGGCGACGTAGGCGTGGCCCGCCGAGAGCGCGGCCGACAGCGTCTCCTCCGTGAGCTGTTGGCCGCGGGGCAGGAGCGCGTGAGTGCGCACGACGCGGAAGCTGCGCTCGTAAGGGTCGAGCCTGATCTCGAAGAGCGCCTCGCCGTCCAGCCTTTGCAGGCTGATGCCGACGTTCGCGTGCGCGTCGTTGCCAGCGACTGCGACGACGCGGCGGCCCTTTGTCGTCAGCTCGTCCCAGCGGCGGAGGTTTTCTGTCGGGGCCTCGTGGAAGCGCGTCCAGAGCAGGTGCGGGTAGGTGCGGTAAGACCACAGTCCGTCGAAGAGGAGCGTGAGCGGGCGCGCGTGCGCGGCGTCAGCATGCAGGTTATAGACCTCCATGCCGTCGAACTTTTCGACCGCCTGCCAGCCCGAGAACCTCTCCGGGTGCGCGACGAAGACGAGTCGCCCTTCGGCCTTCGCGCGGTCGATCTGCGATTGCAAAGGAGACTGTCCGTTGTCCGTGGTCAGTCGTCCGTTGTTTGAGGCTGCGGGGTTGTCGGGAGGTTTCGTCTCGTCGCTACCGTTCTGCCGCGCTTCGCCGCCGAAGGTGAGCAGTCGGTCGCGCGCGTCCTCGCTGGTCTCGCTGCCGGGGAGGAAGAGCACGCCGTCGCGCGTGCCGCTGAGCGTCAGCGCCCGCGTGTCGAAGTGCGGCGACGGGTGCTCGCTCATCACCACAAAGGCCAGCCCGTTCGCGCGCGCGCCCGCCACGATCTCCTCGAAGCGGCCCGCGCTGTGCCCGCCGAGGAACGAGTGGACGTGCAGGACGCCGCGGTAGTCGTCGTAGCCCGCGTCGTCCGTCGCCCTGCGCGACGCGTCCAACTGCCGGATCGTCGCGTCGAGCCTCCCCAACTGGTAGCGCCTGTACGCGAAGGGCGTCTGCGAGACCGCCACGACGACGAGCAGCGCGAGCAGGACTTTGACGAGACGCCTCATGTCAGAAAATGATGAATGCGGAATGATGAATGATGAATTAAGTCAAGCTGTCTTTCATTCCGCATTCATCATTTCTCCTTCACCCCTCCCCCTCGAAATCGACCGACGCGACGTGCTCCGAGATGTTGCGGCCGTAGGCGGCGGCGATCTGGTGCTCGGGGTGGTCGGTATAGACGGCGAGCCCGGCCTGGTCGCGGAAGGTGGCGACGAGTCCGGTGTCGTAGGAGCGCGGGAGTTTCAGCACGTCGAAGCCGACGGCGAAGCTCTCGATCTGCGGGATCGACTTGGGCAGCGCGCGCAGCAGCGCGACGTGCTCCTCGCGCTCGCCCTGCGACACTTCGGGGCGGTACTTCCAGATGACGATGTGGGTCAACATAGCTGTTAGCTGTTAGCGATTAGCTGTTAGCAAAACCAAAAACCAAAACAAGAGCGACGGCGAAGGGCGATAGCTGTTTCCCTCTGGCTAATAGCTAACAGCTAAGAGCTAATAGCCATTTGCTAACAGCTACTTCAAAAATTTGTCGAACCAGGCGAGCGTGCGCTCAAGGGCGTCTAAGCGGTGGCGCGGCTCGCGGAAGCCGTGGCCCTCGCGGGGGTAGCGCACGAGGACGGTCTCGATGCCGCGCCGTTTCAGTGCCGTGTACATTTCCTCGGCCTGTGTGATGTGTACGTCGTTGTCGAGTTCGCCGTGGATGAGCAGGAGCGGGGTCTGCGCGTCGCGCACGTAGCGGATGGGCGAGAAGCGCCAGAGCAGATCGTAGTCGTCCCAGGGGAAGCCGCCGAACTCCGCGTGGATCAAGTCCTGGTAGAGCGAGGTGGCGTAGAAGCTGACGAGGTTGCTGACGGAGGCCGAGGCGACCGCCGCGCGGAAGCGCGTGGTCTGCGTGACGATCCAGTTGGTCATGAAGCCGCCGTAGCTGCCGCCGGTCACGCCCATGCGGTTGCGGTCGATCCATGAGTATTTTTTCAGCGCCTCGTCCACGCCCGCCATCAGGTCGCGGTAGTCGCCGCCGCCCCACTCGCGCAGCGTCCCGTCCGAAAACTTCTGCCCGTAGCCGGTCGAGCCGCGCGGGTTGATGAAGAGGACGGCGTAGCCGCGCGCGGCGTATGCCTGGAAGGTCGCGTTGAAGCCGTAACCGTACATCCCATGCGGCCCGCCGTGGACGCTCAGGATCAGCGGATAACTCTCGCCGTCGCGCCAGCCCACGGGCTTCATCAGCCAGCCCTGCACGCGCGTGTTGTCGAAGCTGCGGAAGGTCAACTCCTCAGGCTCGGAGAGGCTGACCGAGCGCAGGAGTTGCCGGTTGTGATCGCTCAACTGGAAGGGAAACAGCGGCCGCTGCTGCGCCGGCGCGACGTATTGGACGAACAACTCGGCCGGGTTCAGCGCGTCGCTCGCGGTGAGCGCGAGCGTCAGCAGTTGGCCGCCCGCGTCGGGCGAGCCGGCGGGCGGACGCAAGCGCGCAGGCGTGCGCCCGACTGTGAACGCGCCGACCTGGAAGGGCCGCAGCCGCCTTTCGCCGAAACTGATGATCTCCCCGCCCGGCCCGCGCGCCGCCGTCGCCGCGGCGGCGATTAGCGGCGCGAAGACGTTCTGCGCGCGGCCGTCGCCGCTGATGCCGGCGCGGTAGATGAAGGTCTGCCCGCGGTCGCCGGCCGTGAAGAAGACGGAGCGTCCGTCGGGCGACCAGCGCGGCGAGCGCGCGCGGCGGTCAAGGTCGCGGTCGAGTTTGCGCCGCTCGCCGCTTGAGACTTCGACCGTCCAGACGTGCGCGTCCTCCGCGACGCTGTCAATAGTCGTCACCTCGCGCGTCGTCGCCGTGTGCGCGATCAGGCGGCCGTCGGGCGACCAGGCGGGTTCGTACTCGCAGCCGCGCGTGTTGGTCAACTGGCGGACGCGCCCTTCGAGGTTGACGGTAAAGATGTCGGAGTTGTTGTTGGCGTCCGGGTCGGGTTCGCGGTTCGAGAGGAAGGCCACCTCGTCGCCGCGCGGCGAGTAGGCGACGGCGTGATCGTAGTACGCGCCGGAAGTGAGCTGCCGCGGCGCGGGCGCGTCAACGTCCGTCACCCAGACGTGCGGGCGCAGCCGATCCGAGAAGCCCGCGCGCGACTTGTACTGGATGCGCTCGACGACGCGCGGGTCGTCCCTCGAATCATCGCGCCGCGTGTCGGCCGTTCCGACGACTGCCGCGCCCGCGTCCCCGCCCTCTTCCGTCGCGTGGACGTAGGCGATGCGTCGCCCGTCCGGCGACCACGAGAAGGTTTCGCCGGCGTAGGGGATATGAAAATTCGACGAGCGCATCTCAGCGACGAAGCGCGGGCGTCGATCAGAGGGCGCGACGATCCACAGCCCCGTCTGCTGCCCGCGCGACGCGACGAAGGCGAGGCGGCGGCCGTCGGGCGACCAGCGAGGCCGCGAGCCGTTCCACTCGCCGGAGAGCAGTAGCTCCGGCGCGCGCCGCGGGTCGTCTGTGCGCGCGAGCCACAGGGCCGAGCGCGTCGAGTCGCCTTCGGTGGTCGAGACGGTGTAAGCGACCCAGCCCCCGTCCGGCGAAATCTGCGGGTCGCCGACGGCCGCCACGCGCAGCGTGTCGGCGGGCGTCATCCCGCGCTGGGCGCGCGCCGCCACACCGAGCGCCGCGATGAGGAGCAAGACACAAAGTGCCTTCGCGCCTTTGCGCCTTTGCGTGAGACTCTTACAGCCCATTAACCACCCTCGTGATCCCATCCTTAATCAACTCCGACCCAAAGTTGATCAGCAAGCCGAGCCGCTTGTCGGCCAGCCGCAGGTAAGTCAGCAGTTGCTTCTTGTGTACTGGAGCAACCGCTTCGACGGATTTCAACTCGACGATGACTTTACCACCGGCGATCAGATCGGCCCTGAAGCCCATGTCCATCCGCACGGCCTCATAGACTACAGGGATACCTTGCTGCCTGACCACCGTGATGCCGTTCTTCTCCAACTCGTAGGCCAGCGCGGCCTCGTAAACGGATTCGAGGAGGCCGGGGCCGAGCGTCGTGTGAATCTTGTAGGCTGCGTTCACGATTTCTCTGGCGATCTGATTTTCGTTCATGAGGATTACCTCGCGCAAAGGCGCAAAGGCGCAAAGCCGGCGGAAGTTGAGGGCTCCCATTCATCGTGAGAGTTCGGCGCAGGTGTCTTGCAGCAGTCGCCACGCGCGTGCGACGTGCGCCTCGGTCGTGCGGATGTTGCCGACGGCGAGGCGGAGCGTGAAGCGTCCGTCGAGCTTCGTGTGCGAGAGGAACGCCTCGCCGGTCGCGTTGACGGCGTGCATGATCCGCTCGTTCAGCCCGTCGAGGCGCGCGGCGCGCTCTTCGTCCGACTCGCCTTCGCGCCGCGGGCAGGCGCGGAAGCAGACGAGGCTCAGGGGCACGGGCGCGAGCAGTTCCCAGCCGGGGGTGGATTCGATCCACGAGGCGAAGAGGCGCGCGAGGCGGCAGTGCTCGCGGATGCGCGCGGCGAGTCCTTCGCGGCCGAAGTAGCGGAGCACCATCCAGAGTTTCAGGGCGCGGAAGCGCCGGCCGAGCTGGACGCCGTACTCGGAGTGGTTGCGCACGTCCCCGCGCCCCCCTTCGAGCGTGCGGAGGTATTCGGGGACGAGCGAGAAGGCGCGGTGCAGCAAGTCCATCCGGCGCGTGTAGAGGACGGAGAGGTCGAAGGGCGTGAAGAGCCACTTGTGCGGGTTGAGCGTCAGCGAATCAGCGCGCTCGCAGCCTTCGAGGACGTGGCGCAGCTCGGGCACGACCGCGGCCGAACCTGCGTAGGCCGCGTCAACGTGCAGCCAGAGTTGTTCGCGCCCGCAGACTTCGGCGACAGCGGGGACGGGGTCGATGCTCGAAGTCGAGGTCGTGCCGACGGTGGCGACGACGCAGAAGGGAAGATGCCCGGCGGCCCTGTCCTCTTCGACGGCGCGCGCGAGCGCGGCCGAGTCCATGCGGAACTCGGCGTCGGCCGCGATCTTCCGCAAGCTGCGCTGGCCGAGGCCGAGCGTGATGACGCATTTTTCGACCGACGAGTGCGACTGCTCCGACGCGTAGACGCGCAGCAGCGGCAGGTCGGCACGCCCGCTCATGCCGTCCTCGCGCACTCGGAGGTTTAGTCCCTCGCGCGCGGCGGCGACGGCGTGGAGTGTGGAGACGGAGGCGGTGTCGTAGATGATCCCCGAAAAATTTTCCGGGAGGCCGATCATCTGGCGCAGCCACGAGAGCGCGACCTCTTCGAGTTCCTGCGCGGCGGGGGCCGCGCGCCAGAGCAGCGCCTTCACGTCGAAGGCGGCCGAGAGCATCTCGCCGAAAATGCCGGGCGCGGAGGTGGAGGTGGCGAAGTAGGCGAAGAAGGCCGGGTGACTCCAGTGCGTGAGCGCGGGCACGACGAGGCGGTCAACGTCCGCGATGATCTCTTTCATCGGCTCGCCCGCTTCGGGCGGCGCGGGCGGGAGTTTCGAGACGAGCGCGCCCGGCTCTACTTGCGCGAGTACGGGGAGCTGTTCGACCCGCTCGAAGTAGTCCGCGATCCAGTCGACGACGGCGCGGCCGTGGCGGCGGAACTCCTCGGCGCTCATGTCGCCGAGCGGCGGCGCGAGTCTGACCCCGTCAGTCTCATCCTGTTCCATGCGGGGGATTCTACCGCAAGGGGTGCGCCGCGCGTCACACAGGCGGACGCGCGGCCTCCGGGTGTAGCGCGTCGCTTTCGTCTCCCGTGCTCGGGTCGGCTAATCCGGCCGCGGGCGGCGCAGCATGGGGAAGATGGGCGGGGCCGAGCCGACTTCGATCTTACCGAGCAACTCGAACCCGTGCCGCTGGTAGAGGGGGATGTTCCGCGGGTTCGTCGATTCGAGGTAGGCGAGCCGGTTCTCGCGGTCGCAGGGGACGAGCGCGTGCGCCATCAAAGCGGAACCGTAGCCCTGACCCTGCCGCGCCGGATCGACGCCGATCATCGGCAGATACCAGTGCGGCTCGTCGGGGTGGTAGCCCGCCATCTGCTCCAACTGAGCGGACACCTCTTCCTGCCTGCGCGCGGGGAGCGTGCGCCGGATTACCGCGCCCAATTCCTCTTCACGCGGGTGTACGCCGGGCGGGAGCCACAGCGCCGCGCCCGCGTGTCCTTCGGCGTAGTAACCCGTGCCGTGCTCGAAGGCGTTGCCGCCGAGCGCCCGGACGAAGTCGGGGAAGTAACTGAAGTAGTCGTGCGGGTCGGGGTAGGCCCATCGCGCGACGGGGTCGGAGCCGAACGCCAGCGCGATGACCGCCACGGCGGCGTCTTGCCCCGAAGGGGTCGCGGACTTGATTCGCGTTGTCATCTGCGGCGTCGTCATAGGGTTCCTCCGTTCATGCCCTGTAACGCGCAATCCCCCCGACGATCAGCTCTCGGGCAAAGGCGGGCGGGAAGAAATCGCCGCGTGCCGCGCGGGGGCCGCGCCTGCGCTCCATAGTGGCTGGCCGACGAGGGGGAGGAAAAGCTCCCCCTGATCCGCAGTTTTAGTTCTCGACAGGTGGGGCTAAATGGGTATAATGCCGCGCGTCCCCAGTCTTTACAGCCGCGCGGCCCTTTTGTCAGAGGCAAAGCGCGGCCGTCCCGCAGCAGCAAGTTCTATAAATTCGATCCCTCGGAGCGGCCCGCGCGTGAGTGTGGGGCGTCGCGGGTCTGACGGCGCAGGCGGGCCGTCAGCCGCCGCCGGCTTCGGTTGAGGAGAGACGAAACTCGATGAGTCGCGAAAAGCACACGGACATCAACCTCGACGGCGTGGCCGATTCGCGCGAGGGCTGGGCCTCGCAGCTCGGCCTCGTGCTGGCGATGGCCGGCAACGCCGTGGGCCTCGGCAACTTCCTGCGCTTCCCCGCGATCGCCGCGCGCAACGGCGGCGGGGCGTTCATGATCCCGTACTTCATCTCGCTGCTGCTGCTCGGCATCCCGCTGATGTGGATCGAGTGGGGGATCGGCCGCCACGGCGGCAAGTACGGCTACTCGACCTCGCCGGGGATGTTCCAGACCCTGTGGCGCCACCCGCTCGCCAAGTACCTCGGCGCTTTGGGCGTCTTCATCCCGCTCGCCTTCGTCATCTTCTACACCTACATCGAGTCGTGGACGCTCGGCTACGCCGTCCTCTCTTTCACGGGGCAGATGCCCTCGATCGAGGGGCAGTCGCCGCAGCAGGCCTTCTCGACGATGGGCAACTTCCTCGGCGCGTACCACGGGACGAACAACGGCTGGCCCGTGTCGGGCAGCGTGATGTCCTGGATCTTCCTCGCCATCACGCTCTTCGCCAACATCTACATCATCTCGCGCGGCATCTCCGGGGGCATCGAGAAGGTGGCGAAGATCGGGATGCCGCTGCTGATTTTGTTCGCCGTCATCGTCGGCATCCGCGTGCTCTCGCTGCCGGGCGCGATGGGCGGCATGGCCTTCGTGTGGAACCCCGACTTCTCGCAGCTCACGAACGGCGCGACGTGGCTCGCCGCCGCGGGGCAAATCTTCTTCACGCTCTCGCTCGGCACGGGTTCGATTGAGACCTACGCGAGCTACCTCAAGGAGAACGACGACATCGTGCTGACGGGCCTCGCCACCTCCTCGATGAACGAGTTCTGCGAGGTCATCCTCGGCGGCTCCATCGCCATCCCGGCCGCCACCGCCTTCTTCGGCGCGGGCGCGGCCACGGCCATCGCCAACGCCGGCACCTTCAACCTCGGCTTCCAGACGATGCCCGCCGTCTTCTCGACCGTCCCGGCCGGCTTCATCTTCGGCGGCATCTGGTTCACGCTGCTCTTCTTCGCTGGCATCACCTCGTCGCTCGCGCTCTCGCAGCCGGCGATGGCGTTCCTGCAGGACGAGCTGAAGCTGTCGCGCCAGCGCGCGGCGCTCATCGTCGGCTCGATCATCTTCGTCGCGGTCGTGCCCATCGTGCTCTTCCTCCAGCACGGCTACCTCGACGAGTTCGACTTCTGGTCGGGCGAGTTCCTGCTGCTCGTCTTCGCCCTCATCGAGACGATCCTCTTCTTCTGGATCTTCGGCGGGCGCAAAGCCTTCAACGAGATCAAGAAGGGGCAGCAGATCAACCTGCCGGGCTTCTTCTACCCCATCATGAAGTACGTCGTCCCCACCCTGATCTCGGTCATCCTGATCAAGGGGACTATCGACTCGCTCATCCCGCGGATGTTCTCGAAGCGCTGGGTTGACGCCGCGGGCTTCAGCAAGGCGACGGCCGGCGTGGGCGAGCGGCTGATGTACGAGTTCGGGCTCGCCGGGCGCACGCTCGTCAACAACACGGACATCACCTCTTACGAGACGACGTTGCGCTGGGTGGCGCGCTTCGAGATGATCGCGCTGTGCGCCCTCGTCATGGCGATGACGGGCATCGCGTGGAAGAAGTACGGGCGCGGCAGGCTGGCGAAGGAGGCGGACGCGGCATGACGAACCTGACCATCGCAACCTTTCTGGCGTTCATACAGGCGGCAGCGCCCGCGGCGGCGCGCGAGCAGCAGGCGGGGCAGGTGCTGACCGGCGGCGGCTGGCTCTTCATGAGCATGGCGTGGGTCTTCATCCTCGTGCTCGTCTATTTCACCTTCTCGAAGGTGCTGCTGGCGGGCCGGAAGAAGTAGCGGGCGCGCCCGGACGTGTTTTCTAAGGTGGCGGGCCGGGCGGTAGACTTCGCGCCGCCGTCGTCAAACGTTTGACGACGGCGGCGCTTCTCGCATCGGGCCGGGGAAGTTAACGAAGTTGGCGAGCACGAAGGCGAGGCAGAACAGGAACCGCGAGGCAGGCGCGCTGCCGGCCGACGCCGCGCGCCTGCTCGAAATCATCCTCGAAGAGATTCGCGCGCCGGCCGACACGCAGAAGGTGTTGGATCGCTGGCCGGCGATTGAGACGTGCGAGGAGGAGGCGCGCGCCTTCCTCAAAGCGAAGGACAGGTACGGGCGGCGCGAGGCTTACATCACGAGCGAGCGGCTCTGGTTCAACAAGTACGGCTGGTTCATGGCGCGCGTCGCAACTTACTTCGGCCTCCTCTGCTTCGTCTTCTTCTTCGCGGTGCGCGGCGTCGGCGTGGACTTCCTGACCGCGCTCATCCTCGGCGCGGCCGGCTACTACCTGCTGCTCGTCACGCTCTCGAACCTGCGCTACCGCGACAAGAACCGCAGGCGGCGGAAACTGGTGGACGCGGAGGCCCGCCGCTACCAGCGCGACATCGTGAAGGTGGCGTCCGCGCTGATGAAGCGTTTCGGCGTCGCGACGGAGCGACACCCCATCGGCGACCCGCGCACGCCCGCCGGGCTTGAGCAGCGCGAGGACGGCTACTACATCCCCGTTGACTGACGCCGCCGCGGTTCGCGTCGGGACTCCGGGCGGCTGTGAGTTGAGTGTCGAGGACAGGCACTCACCACAAAGGCACAGAGAACACGGAGATCGCACGGAGAAATCCCTATGCCCGCTCCGTGTCGTCTGTGTCTCTGTGGTAAATGTGACCCCCTGCCACTCAGGCGAAGAGTAGCAACGCTCGGCAAACAAACTTTTCGAGGTTCGTTCCAATGAGGGTGAAGCTGTCACTCGTTCTGCTGGCGCTCGGCGCGCTGTGGCTCGCGTTCCCGTCGGCCGCCGGCGCTTCGGAGGAGGCGGGCGCGGCGGGGCACGGGCTGGACGCGGGCGTGCTCATCGGCGTGGCCGTGATGCTGCTGGTGGCGAAGCTCGGCGGCGAGGTGTTCGAGCGCGTGGGGCAGCCCGCGGTGCTCGGCGAGCTGATCGGCGGGATGCTCGTCGGCGCGCTCACGCTGGCGGGCGTCGCGCAGATCGAGGCGCTGCGGACGAACGCGGTCATCGCCGCGCTGGCGGAGATAGGCGTCATCATCCTGCTCTTCGAGGTCGGCCTGGAGTCGAACCTCGGCGAGATGATGGAGGTCGGCTGGTCTTCGCTGCTCGTCGCCGCGGCCGGCGTCGTCGCGCCGTTCTTCCTGGGCTGGGGCGTGGCCGCCTACTTCATCCCCGACGAGCCGACGCTCGGCCACATCTTCATCGGCGCGACGCTGTGCGCGACCTCGGTCGGCATCACCGCCCGCGTGCTGAAAGACCTGGGGAAGATTCAGACGCGCGAGTCGCGCATCGTGCTCGGCGCGGCCGTCATCGACGACGTGCTGGGGCTTCTGATCCTCGCCGTCGTCGCGGGCGCGATCAAGGCGTCGGCCGCGGGCGCTTCGCTTTCGATGATGGACGTGGGCCTCATCGCGCTCAAGGCGTTAGTCTTCCTCGGCGGCGCGCTCGCCGTCGGCCACTACCTCGTGCCGCACGTCTTCCGCAGCGCCGGGCGTCTTGAGACGCGCGGCGTGCTGCTCGCGCTCTCGCTGGCCTTCTGCTTCACGCTCGCGTGGCTGGCCTCGCTCGTAGGACTGGCGCCCATCGTCGGGGCCTTCGCCGCCGGCCTCGTCCTCGACGAAGTTCATTTCGAGCCGTTCACCCGCCGCGGCGAGCGAGACTTGGACGACCTGCTCGCGCCCGTCGCCGCCGTGCTCGTCCCGATCTTCTTCGTGCTGATGGGGCTGCGCGTCGATCTGCGCGCCTTCGCGCGGCCCGAACTGCTCGGCTTCGCCGCCGTGCTGACGGTCGTGGCGATCATCGGCAAGCAGGTCTGCTCGCTCGGCGTGCTGGAGCGCGGCATCAACCGGCTGGCCGTCGGCGTCGGCATGATCCCGCGCGGCGAGGTGGGTTTGATCTTCGCAGGCATCGGCGCGACGCTGATGCTCCCGAACGCGCAGGGCACGCCGGAGCCGGTCATCAACTCCGCGACCTTCGGCGCGGTCGTCATCATGGTCATCGTCACGACGCTCGTCACGCCGCCCGTCCTCAAGTGGGCGCTCTCGCGTAACCCCCCCGGCGACGCGCCCGCGCCCCCGGCCGTGCGCGAGACGGCCGACGAGGCGGCCGAGCACACGCGGCACTGATCGGCGGACGGGCCAGTCCGGCGGCTTTCAATTTCGTCCGGTCAAACCCTCGCGCCCCACAGTGCGCCGACGCGATTTGCGCGCACCGGCGGCGCGACCACGAACACGCGGGCGAGGCGGATGAGGCAGACCGTTAACAGAACGACCGACGCGGCCGACAGGGCCGGCGTGTATCTCAGGTCGGCCGTCGTCTTCGCCTCACTCGCGGCCCTCTGCGTCTCAGACGGCATTGGCCCGAGGCTGATTCCGTTCCCGTCCCGACAACCGCAGCGGCTGGCCGAGCCGGCCGCGCGCGGGGGCGGAGCGGGGGAGAGTCGGCTCCCGGTCTCGCGCGCCGAGGCGCGCGCCGGGTCCGGCCACCAGCCGAAGGCCGTCACGCCAGTCTGGAATAACGCCTCGCTTGACCGCGCGGCTGTCGCGCCGCCCGCCGCCCGGCACTCCGCGCCGCCCGATTTCTACAACTCACCCGCCTACTCCTTCCGCGCCTACTCCTCTGCGCGCGGGCGCGCACCACCCCGAAACTCCTGACAGCCTGAAACGTCCAGCGGCCCGCGCGAACCTGCGCCGGCCGCGTCGCCACCGATCCGCAGCCGCGCCGCGCGGGAGACGGGCCTTTCCCGTCGCCGTCGCGCCACCGGCGCGAGAGATGCGGGCCGTTTGCCGCCGTCTCTTTCAGAGAGCGTCGCGGCGGGCGTGGCCGCGGGCGGTGTGTCCACGGTTTCAGCCGACCGCGCGCGGGCGGGCGAACTTAGCCGCCCGGCGCGCGTCAGGAAGGAGTTAACCCATGTCGAACCCGACCGGGCTAATCGCCCTCGCACTATTCCAGGCGACCGAGAGGCCGCCGGCCGAGACCGCGCCGGAGATGACCGTCGGCGGGTGGGTATTCTTGATCAGCGCGTGGGCCTTCATCCTCGTGCTCACCCTCTACACCTTCGGCATCATTCTCCGCTCGAAGCAGAAGTAGTCAGAGGGAGAACCCAAAGGCTATGCCAGGGTGATTGACGACGGCTGGCGGCTACCTGCCTTCGGCCAGCGAGGCGCGGGCAGCGGCCAGCGCTTCGGCGACGCGGGCGGGAGAGGTGCCGCCGGCCTGCGACTTCGAGGCGAGCGTGGCGTCGAGCGTGAGCGCGTCGTAAACGTCCTCCTCGATGAGTGGGGAGACGGCGCGCAGCTCTTCGAGCGGCAGCTCGTGGAGTTCCGAGCCGCGCGAGAGCGCGTGCAGGACGGCGCGGCCGACCGTCTCGTGCGCCTCGCGGAAGGGGAGGCCGCGGCGCGCGAGGTAGTCGGCCAGCTCGGTCGCATTCATGTAGCCGCGCGAGGCCAGATCGCGCGCGCGCGCCTCGCGGAGCGTGACGTTGCGGAGCACGGTCGCTGCGACTTCAATCGCGGCGCGGACTGTGTCGGCCGCGTCGAAGACCGCCTCCTTGTCCTCCTGCATGTCCTTGTTGTAGGCGAGCGGCAGTCCCTTCAACATCGTCAGCAGCGCGACGGTGTGGCCGAAGACGCGGGCCGACTTGCCGCGCAGCAGTTCGAGCGCGTCCGGGTTCTTCTTCTGCGGCATCAGGCTCGACCCGGTAGAGACCGCGTCGCCCAGCTCGACGAAGCCGAACTCGGTCGTCGAATAGACGATCAAATCCTCCGCCAGCCGCGACAGGTGCGCCATCACGAGGCTCGCCGCCGCGCAGAACTCGACGCAGAAGTCGCGGTCGGAGACGGCGTCGAGGCTGTTGCGCGAAACCCCGTCGAAGCCGAGCGCGCGGGCGACCTGCTCGCGATCAACCGGGTAGCTCGTGCCCGCGAGCGCGGCCGAGCCGAGCGGCAGCACGTTCGCGCGGCGGCGCGCGTCCCGGAGGCGCGAGCGGTCGCGCGCGAGCATCTCGAAGTAGGCGAGGCACCAGTGGGCGAACAGGACGGGCTGCGCGCGTTGAAGGTGCGTGTAGCCGGGCAGAACAGCGCCGCCGTGCCGCCCGGCCAGATCGAGCAGCGCGGTCTGCGCGTCGCGCGCGCGCGCGTCGATCTGGTCGATCTCCCCGCGCAGCCAGAGCCGCAGGGCAGTCGCCACCTGGTCGTTGCGGCTGCGGCCCGTGTGCAGCTTGCGGCCCGCCTCGCCGACGAGTTCGACGAGCCGCGACTCGATGAACGAATGAACGTCCTCGGCCGCCTCGTCGTCGAGGAAGCCAGGATCGGACGCCGCGCGCTCGACGAGCGTCCGCAAGCCTTCGGTCACGGCGCGAGCCTCTTCGGCTGTGAGCACGCCCGCGCCGCCGAGCGCCTCTGCGTGGGCGATTGAGGCGCGCGCGTCCGCCGCGAAGAGCCGCCGGTCGAAGGGGAACGAGCGGTTGAACTCGGCGAAGCCCGCGTCGGCACTGCCGGTGAACCGGCCGCCCCACAAATTTTTCGTCTCGCTCATCGCTTCAGTCTCTCAACCGCCAGCCCTCTCCGCGAAAATTTAACCGAGTCTTTTAACCGCGCCGCTTGCGCGGGCGCAACTTCGCTGCTAGTTTATGCATCTATGCTCTGACTATGCAACTTAGTTGCATAAATATTTGATAATGGACAAGGAACGCCGCCAGCAGAAAATCCTGAGCCTCATCCGCGCGAACCCCATCGGGACGCAGGGCGAGCTGGCGGAGCGTCTGGAGAGCGCGGGGTTCACGGCGACGCAGTCGAGCGTGTCGCGCGACCTGGTCGAGCTGGGAGTGGTCAAGCGGCGCGGGCGCTACGTCGTGCCCGAAGCCGCGGGCGAGGCGGTCGCGCGGCGCGGCCTGGTCGGCATGGCGACGGCGGGCGAGTCGCTGGTCGTGGCGCGCTGCGGGGCGGGGCTGGCCTCGGCCGTCGCGGTCGAGATCGACGGCGCGTCGATCCCGGAAATCGTCGGCACGCTCGCGGGCGAAGACACGATCTTCATCGCCGTCGCCGACCGCAAGGCGCAGCGCGCGGCGATCAAGAAAATCTGG
Organism: Pyrinomonadaceae bacterium; assembly: GCA_035295985.1. Taxonomy (GTDB): domain Bacteria; phylum Acidobacteriota; class Blastocatellia; order Pyrinomonadales; family Pyrinomonadaceae; genus JAIVGV01. The sequence goes on from DATHBT010000312.1 coordinate 28,228, forward strand.
GAGCTGTTTGGATGAAGCTGTTAGCTATTAGCGGTTAGCTTTTAGCTTTGTCCCGTTCGCTGTTGGGCGGTTTTTAGTTCAGAGATCAAAAAGTGAGGAACGGGGGCTGTTGGTCTTAAAGGTTGTCAGCGTGTGTGAATGGCACGAAAAGCTGATAGCTAACAGCTAATAGCTAATGGCTGAAATGAAAAAGATCGTGCTGGCGTATTCGGGCGGGCTGGACACCTCGGTGATGCTGCGGTGGATCAAGGATCGCTACGGCTGCGAGGTCGTCTGCTACTGCGCCGACGTGGGGCAGGGCGAGGAACTGTCGGGGCTGGACGAAAAGGCGCGTCGGACGGGCGCGTCGAAGCTCTACGTGGAAGACCTGCGCGAGGAGTTCGTCCGGGAATACGTCTGGCCGGCGGTCAAGGCGCGCGCCGTCTATGAGGGCGTTTATCTGCTGGGCACGTCGCTGGCGCGGCCGGTGATAGCGAAGCGGCAGATCGAGATCGCGCGGCGCGAGGGCGCGGACGCCGTGGCGCACGGGGCGACGGGCAAGGGCAACGATCAGGTGCGCTTCGAGCTGACCTACTACGCGCTCGAACCCGAAATCAAAGTCGTCGCCCCCTGGCGCGAGTGGGAGTTCAAGGGCCGGAGCGATCTCATCAGCTACGCCCGCGCGCACGACATCCCCGTGACGGCGACCGCGGAGAAGCCCTACTCGACGGATCGGAACCTGATGCACGTCTCCTACGAGGGCGGGATTCTGGAAGACCCATGGGCCGAGCCGCCCGCGGACATCTTTCAGATGACCAAGTCGCCGGAGGACGCGAGGCCGGAAGCCGACTACGTCACCATCGGCTTTGAAGAAGGCGAGCCGGTGACGGTGAACGGCGAGCGTCTTGCGCCGGTCGCGCTGCTGACGGAGTTGAACCGGCTGGGCGGGGAGCACGGCGTCGGGCGCGTCGATCTCGTCGAGAACCGCTTCGTCGGGATGAAGTCGCGCGGCGTGTACGAGACGCCGGGCGTGACGCTGCTGCACGCGGCGCACCGGGCGGTCGAGTCGCTGACGCTTGACCGCGAGGTCGTGCGGCTGCGCGACTCGCTCTCTTCAAAGTTCGCCGAGAGCGTCTATTACGGCTTCTGGTTCTCGCCCGAGTCGGAGCTGATGCGCCGCACCATTGACGAGATTCAGAAGCCGGTCACGGGCGAGGCGAGGCTGAAACTCTTCCGGGGCAACTGCACGGTCGTCGGCCGCCGCGCCCCGCGCTCGCTCTACAGCGAGCGGCTGGCGACCTTCGAGGCCGACACGGTTTACGACCAGCGCGACGCCGAAGGGTTCATCAAACTGAACGCCCTGCGCCTGCGCTCGCGGGCGCGACTCGAACGGCAGCGGTAAAGGGGAGGGGAAATGAAAAAGGTCGAAACGCAGTTGAACGTGATCGAGGCCGACAAGATCGGCTCGGCCACCGTGAACCTGAACCTGCCGAAGACGCTGGCGGTCGTCGGCGCAAAGACCTTGGTGCGCGCGGGCGACGTGGTCGCCGTGCGGGCGCTGACCGACAGCGCCACCTACAACCAGCTCGAACTCCCCACCGGCCGCCTCGCCAAGATCAACCCCGGCGACGTGCTCGTCTGCGTCCTCGGTAGCCGCCGCGCGCTGAAAGGCTTCGTCGGCGACGTGCCCGCCACGGCCGCCGCGGGCGACGAGCTGCACCTGCTGAACATGGGCGGGGTGGTCGGCCACTGCACCGGCCACCATTCGAGCCTGAGCGACGCGATCCGCGTCGAAGTGCTCGGCCTCGTCTGCGACGAGCACGGCGCGCCGCGCAACATCGCGGACGGTGCGCTCGCGCCGCGCGCACGGTTGGGCGAGACCGCGCCGCTCGTCGTCGTCGCGGGCGCTTGCATGAATTCGGGCAAGACTTTCGCGGCGACGGAGTTGATCCGGCAGGCGACGCGGCAGGGCTTGCGCGTCGCGGCGGCGAAGCTGTCCGGCGTCGCGGCGCTGCGCGACACGCTGAACATGGCCGATCACGGCGCGGTCGCGACCGCGAGCTTCGTTGACTGCGGGCTGCCCTCGACCGTCGGCGTCGGAGACCTCGCGCCCGTCGCCAAGGCGATCATCGCCCGGCTCAACGAGGGCGCGCCCGATCTAATCGTCGTCGAACTGGGCGACGGCATCATCGGCGGCTACTCGGTCGAGTCGGTCTTCGACGACGCGGAGTTGCGCGAGGCGACGGCCGCGCTCGTCTTCTGCGCTTCGGATTACGTCGGGGCGTGGGGCGGCGTCGAGTTGCTGGGGCGGCGCGGCCTCCCCGTGGACGTGATCGCAGGCTCCGTCACAGACTCGCGCATGGGCGAAGAGTTCATCGAGCGCGAGTTCAAGGTTGCCGCCGGGAACGCCCGGCGCGACGGCGCGCGCCTCTTCTCGCTGGTTAAAGACAGGGTTTCAGGTTTCAGGTTTCAGGTCTCAGGTTCGCTCTGCGAGGCCGCCGCCTGAAACGGGGAGGGGAAGTTTGACGAACCTGAAACCTGAAACCTCGAACCTGAAACTTAAGGTCGGCATCTTCGGCGGGTCGGGCTACGGCGGCGCGGAGCTGCTGCGCATCCTGCTCGCGCACCCGGACGCGGATGTCACGCTCGTGACGGCGAACGAGCACGCGGGCAGGCCCGTCGGCGAGGTTCACAGGAACCTGTACGGGCTGACCGACCTGCGCTTTGAGGCCGCGCGCGAGGACTTCTCGGCCCTCTCCGATCTCGACTGCGTCTTCTTCGCGCTGCCGCACGGGCAGGCGCTGGAACTCGCGCCCCGTTTGCCTGAGAACGTTAAGGCGATTGATCTGTCGGGAGATTTTCGGCTCGCGAACGCGGACGAGTTCAGGCAGTTCTACGGCCGCGAGCACACGGCCGCGGAGTTACAGCGCGAGTTCGTTTACGGTCTGACGGAAACGAACAGGGAGCGGATTAGGCGGGCGCGGCTCGTCAGTAACCCCGGCTGCTTCGCCACGGCGACGCTGCTCGGCCTCGCGCCGCTCGTCGCCGGAAATCTGCTGAGCGGGCGCGTCGTCGTGGACGCGAAGACAGGCTCGTCGGGTTCGGGCGCGAAGGCGGCGGCGAACACGCACCACCCGCAGCGCGCAAACTCCTTCTACGCCTACAAGCCGTTCACGCACCAGCACGTCCCCGAAATCGAGCAGGAGCTGCGGAGGGTCGGAGACTGGTCGAGCGAACTCGTCTTCATGACCCACTCGCTGCCCGTCCCGCGCGGCATCTTCGCTTCGATCTACGCGGAGACGCGACGCGAGCTGTCGGGCGAGGACGCACGCGCACTCTTCGCGGAGTTTTACGGCGACTCATTTTTCGTCCGACTGGTTTCCGGCTCGCCGGACATCAACTGGGTGAAGACGACCAACTTCTGCGACATCGGTTTCGCGGCGCGCGGGCGCACGCTCGTCGTCTTCACGGCCGTTGACAACCTCGTCAAAGGCGCGGCCGGGCAGGCCGTGCAGAACATGAACCTGATGTTCGGCCTCGACGAGAAGACTGGGCTGATGTTGACGGGGAGCAACCCCTAGAGGTTTGTTGTAGGGGCAGGGCTTTTCCCTGCCCGCAGCGGCGGAGCCGCTAATCAAGCTGCGCGTTCTTTCAGCGTTGGAAAATCAGGGCTGCGTTCGCGCTGTCGCGCGACGGGCAGGGACAAGCCCCGCCCCTACAAGTTCATTCGACGATAAGAACTGGAGCTGTGACAACCTTCGACGAAATAGCCGGGCGCGAGGAGCAGTTTCAGCTCGCGACGTACAAGAAGATGCCCGTGGCCGCGGCGCGCGGGCGGGGCGCGTGGATCGAAACCTCGGAGGGCGAGCGCTACCTCGACCTCTACGGCGGGCACGCGGTCGCCGCGACGGGCCATTGTCATCCGCGGGTTGTCGAAGCGATCACGCGACAGGCCGGGGAGTTGCTGTTCTACTCGAACCTCGTCTATTCGGACGTGCGCGCCCGCGCGGCCGAGAAGCTGGCGGCGGTCGCGCCCGCGCCGCTCGCGAAGGTCTTCTTCTGCAATTCGGGGACGGAGGCGAACGAGAACGCGATGCGTATGGCGCGGCTCGTCACGGGCCGCGAAAACATCATCACCTTCGACGGCAGCTTCCACGGCCGGACGGCCGACTCGATCAGCGCGACGTTTCTGGGAAAATACCGCGAGCTGGGACGGCCGAACGTGCCCGGCCACCTGCGCGCCGAGTTCGGTTCGGTCGAGTCTGTCGCGGCGCTCGCCCATGAGTCGGTCGCGGCCGTGATGCTTGAGCCGATCCAGTCGATGGCCGGCGTCAGGCAGGCCGCGCCGGAGTTTTACAGACAGTTGCGCGAGCTGTGCGACGAGCGCGGGATGCTGCTCATCTACGACGAGGTGCAGACGGGCGTCGGCCGCACGGGCGAGTGGTTCTTCGCCGGGAGCGAAGCGGGCGCAGGAGTCGTGCCCGACGTGGTGACGCTCGCGAAGGCACTAGGGAGCGGCGTGCCGGTCGGCGCGTGCGTTACGACGGAGCGTGTTGCCGCGTCGATCAAAGAGAACGATCTCGGTACGACCTTCGGCGGCGGGATGCTGGCGATGGCCGCCGTCTCCGCCACGCTCGAAGCGATTGAGGCGGACGGGATGCTCGCCAACGCGCGCACCGTCGAAGCGCATCTGCGCGGGGAGCTGTCGAAAGTCCCTCACGTCGTCGGGCTGCGCGGTCGGGGGCTGCTGCTCGGCATCGAGTTCGAGAAGGAGGCCGCGGCGAAAGTTCACAAGGCGCTGCTCGAACGGCGCATCATCACGGGCACGTCGAGCGACCCTCGCGTGCTGCGCCTGCTGCCGCCGCTCTGCCTGACGACGGCCGAGGCCGACCTGTTCGTCGAGGCGCTGGCGGCCCCCGTCGGGTAGCCCGTAGAGTGTGGGCATGAGCTACCCGCTGGCCGCGATCACGCTGCGCCTTCTCTGGCTCGCGGCGGAGGGCGCCCACGCGATGCGGCGGGGCGAGGCCGGCGCGCGCGAGTGGTCGCGCATTTGGGCGGCATGGTCGCCAGCGCGTCGCAGGCGCGCGGCGGCGGCCGGGGAGTGGGAGCGCGGGTCGGGTCTCGCGTGGGACGTGGCGAGTTTGGGCGGCGCGCTCGGCGTCGCCCTGTGGTGCGCGGGCGTCGGGGGGATGCGCGCGGGGCGCGAGTGGGCGGGCCCGGTCGGCCTCTCGCTGATGGCGGCGGGACTGGCGGCGCGCTGGACGGCGATCCGCACGCTCGGGCGTCACTTCGAGCGCGTCATCAACGTCCGGCCGGATCAGGTGCTGGTGCGGCGCGGCCTCTACGGGTGGGTGCGCCACCCCTCCTACACGGGCGCGCTGTTGGCGCACCTCGGCTTCGGCCTTTCGTTCGCCAACTGGCTCGCGCTCGCGGCGACTTTCGCGCCGATGCTGGCGGCGGCGCTCTACCGCGTGAGCGTCGAAGAGCGCGCGCTGCGCCACAGGTTCGGCGCGGAGTACGACGAGTACGCGGCGCGCACGAAGCGGCTGCTGCCGAAACTCTATTGAGCGCGCGTAGGCGCTTACGGGGGCGGGGACGACGGGGGATGCCGAGAGACTTTCTGAGCACGGGCGACTGGGCGCGCGAGGAGCTTGAAGAACTGCTCGCGTCGGCCGCGCGCTTCAAGGGGGGCGAGGACACGTCGCGCCCGCTCGCCGGCCGCTCGGTCGCGCTCGTCTTCTTCAACCCGTCCCTGCGGACGCGCGCCTCGATGCAGGTCGGCGCTTATGAACTTGGCGGGAACTCCGTCGTGCTGGAGCCGGGCGGGACGAGCTGGACGCTCGAACACCGCGACGGCGCGGTGATGGACGCGGACAAGACGGAGCACGTCAGCGAGTTCGTCCGCGTGCTCGGCCGCTACTGCTCGATGATCGGCGTGCGCACGTTCGCGGCGCTGAAGGATTGGGAAGAGGAGCGAACCGATCCGATTCTCGCCGCCTTCGCGCGCCACAGCGAGGTTCCCGTCATCAACCTTGAGTCGGCGATGCACCACCCCTGCCAGGCGCTGGCAGACATGATGACGATCCGCGAGAAGCTCGGCGCGGGGCGCAAGAAGGTTCTGCTCACGTGGGCGTGGCACCCGAAGCCCCTGCCGATGGCCGTGCCGAACAGCTTCGCGCTGGCCGCGGCACAACTCGGCCACGACTTAACAATCGCGCACCCGCCCGGCTACGAGCTGGACGACGAGCTGATGCGCGAGATCAACCGCGCCGCCTTCGACGCCGGGGCGACCGTCACGAAGACAGACGACCCGGAAGAAGCCTTCGACGGCGCGCAGGTCGTTTACGCGAAGAGCTGGGGGAGCCGTGACTTTTACGGCGAGCCGCAGGACGAGATCGAGGCGCGCGCGCGTTACCGCGACGACTGGCGCGTTGACGCCGCGAAGATGCGGCGCACGGACGCCGGGATATTCATGCACTGCCTCCCCGTCCGCCGCAACGTCATCGTCACGGACGATGTGATCGATTCGCCCGCTTCGGTCGTCATCGACGAGGCCGAGAACCGGCTGCACGCGCAGAAGGCCGTGATGTCGCTACTGATTCGCAACGCCGGCTTCGCGCGGCACGTCGAGAACCTGAGAAGCCGTGACAGGTAAACCGTGACGGGTGACAAGAAAAACCAACTTCTTTCCTGTCACCCGTCACGGTTTACCTGTCACCGGAGGTTGTAATGAGCCAGCCGCGACTCGATCTGCTGCGCGAGGCGCTGCCGTACACCCGGCGCTTCAAGGGCAAGACCTTCGTCGTCAAGCTGTCGGGTAAGGTGACGGAGAAGCCGGAGAACCTCGCGAGTTTGGCGGAGGAGCTGGCGCTGCTCCACCAGGTTGGCATACGCGTGTGCGTCGTCCACGGCGGCGGCAAGCAGTTGACCGAGCTGGCCGAGCAGATGGGCGTCGAGCAGACGATCATCGACGGCCGGCGCGTCACCGACGACGCCACGCTCGACATGGCGAAGATGATCTTCGGCGGCAAGATCAACACGGACATCCTCGCCGCGCTGCGCAACTGCGGCGTCCACGCCGTCGGCCTCTCAGGCGTTGACGGCAACATCGTCCACGCCGAGCGCCGCCCGCCGAAACAGATCGTCAACCGCGCTACGGGCGAGAGCGAGCGGGTGGACTTCGGCCACGTCGGCGACATTCTGGAGATCGACGAGCGGCTGCTGCGCGTGCTCCTGGAACACGACTACCTGCCCGTAGTCTCCTCGCTCGGCGCGGACGCCGAGGGCCGCGTCTTCAACATCAACGCCGACACTATCGCGTCGGAGATCGCCGTCGGCCTACAGGCCGAGAAGCTGATCCTGCTCTCGGACGTGGACGGCGTTTACCTGCGGCCGGACGATCCCGCCTCGAAGCTCTCGCAACTGACGACCGCCGAGATCGAGCGGCTGATCCGTGAAGGCGTCGCGCGCGGCGGCATGATCCCCAAGCTGCAATCAATCGCGGGGCTGCTGCGCCGCGGCGTGGGCAGCGCGCACATCATCAGCGGCTCGCAGCGCAACGCGCTCCTCTCCGAAGTCTTCACCGACGAGGGCACGGGGACGATGATCGTCGCCTGAACGGGAAGGGAGAGAGGAAGAGAAAAGGTTAAAGGGGAGTAGTAAAAGGGGAAGGGCTGTAACTCGACGGCCCTTCCCCTTTTACTTCTTCGCGTCTTTGCGCCTTCGCGTGAGACCCACCGGCGCGGAAGGAATAACTCGCGCAAAGGCGCAAAGCGCGCGAAGCTGTGGAGACGCGTGCTGCCCAACAGCCCGCGTGTTACCGGCCCGGTGTTCTCACCTGCTCGAAACTCTCAGCCGCCGCGGGGCGAAGTTCGCGCGGCGCGTCTCGCGGATGCGTCCGTCGTCGAGGCGGCCTTCGACGAGTTCGTAGCCGAGCAGGGCGAAGACCCGACCGCGTATGAAGAGCGGGCGGGCGTTGCCGTACCAGTCCACGCAGGAGACGCGGCAGCCGTCGTCCGCCGCTCCCTCGGCCCTGGCGGCGAGTTCGCCGAGTTCCTGCCAGCGCAGTGAGTCGTTGCGCAGGAAGAGGATCGCGGCCGAGTTCTCGAACAGGTGTTTGTAGCCGGGGCGGCCGGGGCGCTGTACGGGCAGCCCCAGAGTGCCGGAGTCGGGGCCGTCGGGCTTGTAGAAGAAGCCGTGGCTGCGAAGCTCGCCCTGCGACGCGCCCTCGCGCGTGTAGCGCCCGGCGACTTCGGCCAGCGTGCCGAGGCGTATGCCGGTGAAATGTAAATCCTTCCCGTCCGTGCCGACGACGACGGCGTCGCGGCCCATCTGTTCGATGCGGTCAACGCCGTGCGGCAGTTGCAGCTCGGAGACTTCGCCGCCGCCGG
>DATHBT010000313.1:0-28414 GCA_035295985.1 Pyrinomonadaceae bacterium
CGCCGGGGCGTCGCGCTCGCCCTCGCGCAGGACGTAGCCCATGTGCTGCGTGTCTGTGTTGAGGCGCATGGCCGTGATGCCGAAATCCACGTGCAGCACGTCTCCGCGCTCGATGACGACGGGCGCGTCCTCGGCGAGGCGGTTGATGCCCGTCCGTGTCTGCTTCTGCACGCGCACGGACGGCTGGAACCACGTGCCGAGTCCGAGGTCGTTCGTCTGCTGGCGCAGCCACCAGACCACGTCGGCGTTCGTCGTCGTGCCGGGTTTGACGACTTCGTTCGAGAAGGCGCGCGAGATGAGTTGGTGAACCGTCTCCATCATCCGCTTGTAAGTCGGCAACATTTCGGGGAGGCGTATGGAGACGTATTCGAGGGGGAGGTTTTCGGCCCGTACTATGCGTCGCAGCGCGTCGGCGGGCAGGACGGATTCAAGCTTCTCGCGCTCGCCGGCCGAGAGTCCGTCGGCGAAGGCGTGCGTGTGCGAGATGTTGACGGCGATGGTCGCGGGTTTTCGTTCCTCGATGAGCTTCCGCAGCAGCGCCCACTGCCCCTCGCCGTAAATCTCGCGGCCCTCCGTCTCGGGGTCGCGATAGACGGTGTAGAGACCGCCGTTCGAGCCCCCGCCGAGCGCGAGCCGTTCGACGCCCTTTTCTTCGCCGCGGTCGTGGAAGACGTAGATCGTGCGGCGGCGCGCGGCGAAGACGGTCGGCGAGACGAGCGAGAAGAAGACCGGGTCTTCGTTGTACTCGCGGCAGATGACGAGCCACATCTGGACGCCGTGCTTGCGCATCAGCTTCGGCAGGACGCGCTCGAGCCTGAGCTTCAGCCACTCCTGTTGGATCGCGGCCTGCTCGCGCAGGGAAAGGACGGGCCGCGCGGCCTGCGCGCGTGACGGCACGGAAAACGCCGCGAGCGTTGAAGCGAGCAGGACGGCGGAAGTCAGCGCGCGCGAGGCGGCTTTGAGCTTGGGCATGATTTAAGTCTCACCCGCCTGACGAGAGCGCCTTCGCCAGCCGGTACAGAAACTCCTGGCCGTCGTGGAGCGACGTGATCAGGATGCGCTCGTCTTTGCCGTGGGCGCGGCCGTCCTCGATGTCGCCGAAGATGCCGGAGACCCCATACATAGGGATGCCCGCCTGCCGGAAGAAGAGGCTGTCGGTCGCGCCCGTGCCCATCACCGGGACGACGGGGACGCCGGGCCAGAGTTGTTCGGTGATGCTCTCAATCGGCCCCATCACGTCCGCCCGCAGCGGCGACGGGGGACTCGGCTTCGACTCATCGACGGGCGTCACCTTGATCTGTTCGTCGGCGACGACGCGCACGAGCGTCTGGCGCACCTGCTCGGCCGTCTCCTGCGGGAGGATGCGGCAGTTGACTGTGGCGCGGGCGAGTTGCGGGAGCGCGTTCTCGGCGTGGCCGCCCTGGAGGAGCGTGGGCACGCAGGTCGTCCGCAGCAGCGCGTTGTAGTAGGGCGTCTCGGAGAGGCGTTTGACCGCGGCCGGGTCGGGCGTCGTTTGCGCGACGGCCTTCATGTCGGCAGCGAGCTGGCCCTGTTCCAGTCGCGCCATGCGCCCGAAGTAGGTGCGCGTCACCTCGTTCAAGTTCACGGGGAAGTCGAAGGCGGCGAGGCGGCCCAGCGCCGCGGCCAACTGATAGACGGCGTTGTCGCGGCGCGGGACGGAGCTGTGGCCGCCGCGGTTCGCCGTTTCGAGACGGAAACTCTGATAGACCTTCTCCGACGCCTGCACGCCGTTCAGAAGTTTGCGGCCCTTTTTGATCTGGCCGCCCGCGCCCTCGTTGATGCCGTACTCGGCGTCGATCAGCGCGCGGTGGTTCTTCAACAGGAACTCGACGCCGTTGAACTGGCCGCCCTCCTCGTCGGCCGTCAGCGCGACGACGATGTCGCGCGCGGGTTTGTAACCCTCCTGCTTCAGGCGGATCAAATTGGCGACGAAGATGGCGGCCATCGCCTTATCGTCGGTCGTGCCGCGCCCGTAGAGGTAGCCGTCGCGCTCGGTGAGCTTGAAGGGATCGAACTCGGGCGACCAGTCCTCCCTGCGCGCCTCGACCACGTCGATGTGCGCGAGCAGGAGCAGCGGCTTCAAAGCGGGGTTCGTGCCGCGCAGCCGCGCGACGAGGTTGCCCTTGCGCGCGTTGCCTTCGGGCACGAGGACGCGCACGTCCTCGTCGGCGAAGCCCGCGGCGCGCAGGCGCTCGGCCATCGCGCGCGCGGCCCGCGTGTTGTCGCCGCGCTCCGTGTCGGTCGTGTCGATCTCGATCAGCTCTTTGAAGACTTCGCGGAGGAACTGCTGGTGCTGCGCGGGCGGCCGTGTCTGCGCGACGACGCGAGGCGGCGAGACGGACGCGACAAGCAGCGCGAGCGCGAGAAACGCCGCGTCGAGGCGATTAAAGGTTTTCATAAGCTCTACCTTGCGCGGGCGGGAAGGGACATTTTAACCACAGAGGACACAGAGGAACACGGAGGGAGGAAACAGTTTTCAGTTCTGTCTTCCCCTGGGTTCCCCTGTGTCCTCTGTGGTGAATTCTTCGGCTTCGTCACGGTCGCACTGCGGCGTCGGCCGGCGGCGTATCGACGGGCTTGCCGGGGACGAGCTGCGGCGCGTTGTGACGGCGCAGCGTGTCGTTCACCTGCTGGACGGACTGCGCGAGGAAGCGGTTGGTCTCGTCGAGCTTCTGGCGGAACTCGGTCTGTAGCTCTTCGAGGTAGGAGCGCTGCGCGGGCGTGGGCGCGGCGTTGACGCCCTCGACGGCGAAGAAGAGGCCGCCCAGCCTGTCAACGAGCTGCGCGCGGCCCGCGAAGCCGAGGCCGCCCTCGGGCCGCGCGAGCTTGCCGGACTGCTCGTCCAACTGCTTCCTGAAATTCGCCAGCGCGTCGGCCAGCTCTTTGGGGACTTCGCCCGCGCGGTCGCGCACCGTGCGCTCGACGAACTCGGACTGCGACTTGAGGCTGTCGAGCGCGCGCAGGGCGTTGTTCGTCGCCGACTGCATGTCGCGGATGCGGACGGCGAGATCGTAAACCTGTTGCAGGTCGGCCGGAGGGGTGTTCACGGTCGGGTCGAGTCGCACTTCGACCTTCTTATCGACCGTCTTGCTGCCGACGACGAGCCTGACCGTGTAAGTGCCGGGGACGACCTGCGGGCCCCGCGGGCCGCCCGTGAACTGCGTCTCTTCGTCGGTCGGCGGCCTTCGCACCTGCGGGCCGCCGACGCGCAAGTCCCACGCGATGCGGTTCAAGCCCTTCTCCTTCGGGAGGCGCGTGTTCTCGAAGACGACCCGCCCGCGCGAGTCGAGAACCTGCCCCTTGACGGTCGTCTTGTCGTCAGGTTTTTCGCGCAGGTAGTAAGTGACGAGCGCGCCGTAGGGCGGGTTCTGGCCGGTGAAGACGCGGTCGCCGATGCCGTAGCGCGTAAATCTCGTCGTGTAGCGCAGCGCGGGGCGGATGTCGAAGAGGTGCACGTCCGCGCGCATCAGGTCGGGCGTCATCTGCTGTATGGGCGTGGCGTCGTCGAAGACATAGACGCTGCGGCCGTGCGTGCCGAGGACGAGATCGTTCTCGCGCGGGTGAATCTTGATGTCGTGGACGGCGACGACGGGCAGGTTCTTGAGCGAGAGCGGAATCCAGTTCGTGCCGCCGGAGTAAGAGGCGAAGACGCCCAGCTCAGTGCCGGCGTAAACAAGGTTCGGGTTGCGCGGGTCTTCGCGGACGACCCAGACGTAGGCGTTCGCTGGCAGGTTGCCGGTGACGTTGCGGAAGGTGCGCCCGCCGTCTGTCGTCTTGAAGACGTAGGGGCGCAGGTCGTCCATCTTGTGGCGGTCGAAGGAGACGTAGGCCGCGTCCTGATCGGTGCGCGAAGGCTCGACGTGCGAGACCTCGGAGAACTCGGCGAGGCCCGGCACGTTGCCGATCACGTTGCGCCAGCTCTTACCGCCGTCGGTCGTCACCTGAAGGTTGCCGTCGTCCGTGCCGGCCCAGATGACGCCGGCCCGCGCGGGCGACTCGGCGACGCTCGTGATGGTCGTGTGGTACTCGGCCGTCGTGTTCTCGAAGGCGACGGGGCCGCCCGCGTCCCTTTGCTTCTCCGGGTTGTTAGTCGTGAGATCGGGGCTGATCGCCGTCCACGATTTGCCGAAGTCCGTCGAGCGGAAGAGGACGTTGCCGCCGAGATAGACCGTGTTCTTGTCGTGCGGCGAGGGGACGAGCGGCGCGTTCCAGTTGAAGCGGTGACGCGACCCCGACGCCGGGCCGCCGCCCGTCGGGTACGAGGGGATGACGAGCTGCTGCTCGCGGTTGCGCATGTCCGTGCGGACGACGTTCCCGCCCTGCGACTCCGAAAGGTAGAGATCGGGGTCGTCGGGGTGGTTGAGCATGTGGAAGCCGTCGCCGAAGGAGACCATCCGCCAGTCGTCGTTCATGATGCCGGCCGGCTCGCGCGTGCGCGAGGGGCCAGTCCACGATCCGTTGTCCTGCAACCCGCCCATCACGTAGTAGAAGGGCTGCCGGTCGTCCAGGTGAACCTGGTAGAACTGGCCGAGGGGGAAGTTGTTGACGTAGTCCCACGTCTCGCCGCCGTCGTAGGTGACGGCGATGCCGCCGTCCTGCCCCTGCCACATCCTTCTGGGGTCGCGCGGGTCGATCCAGAGCGCGTGGTAGTCGATGTGCGTGCGGCCCGTGATGGAGCGGAAGGTGCGCCCGCCGTCGATGGAGACGAAGAGGGTGGAGGCGACGGCGAAGACGCGGTTCTCGTTCGTCGGGTCAACGCGAACGTCCGTGTAGTAAAAGCCGCGCGAGACTATTGACTGCTGCTGCGAGACGCGCCGCCACGTCTCGCCACGGTCGTCCGAGCGGTAGAGCGTCCCCTCCTTCGCCTCCGTGATCGCGTAAACCACGTTCGGGTTCGACGGGGCGAATTTTATCCCGATGCGCCCGATCAGCTTCGGCAAGCCGTTCGTCATCTTCGACCACGTGCGCCCGCCGTCGATTGAGCGAAAAACGCCGCCCTGCTCGCTACCCGACGTATGCGTCCAGGGCTTGCGCTCGAACTTCCAGACGGCCGCGAACAGGACGTTCGGGTTCTGCGGGTCGATGTCCATGTCGGCGATGCCGTGCGACGGATCGACGTAGAGGGTCTTAACCCACGTGCGCCCGCCGTCCGTCGTGACGAAGACGCCGCGCTCCGCGTTCGGGCCGAAGGCGTGGCCCATCGCGCCGACGAAGACGTTATCGGGGTTGCGCGGGTTGATGAGGATGCGCGAGATGTGGCGCGTGTCGCGCAGGCCCACGTGCTGCCAGGTCTTTCCGCCGTCCGTGGACTTATAGACGCCGTCGCCGAACGAGACCGAGTTGCGCGGGTTGGCCTCGCCCGTGCCGACCCAGACCACGTCCGGGTTTCCGGGCTCGAGCGCGATGTCGCCTATCGAGAGCGTGCCCTGCCGCTCGAAGATCGGACGCCACGTCGTGCCGCCGTTCGTCGTCTTCCACAAACCCCCCGATCCGGTCGCGGCGTAAACGACGTTCGGGTTGCCGGGCACGCCCTCCACGTCGGCCGTCCGGCCCCCCATGTTGGCCGGGCCGATGTTACGCCACTCCAGACGCTCGAAGAGTTGCTCCTCCTGCGACTTCGGCCGCGCCTGCTGTCCGGGCGAAGGTTCGGGCGAGGGCGTCGGAGACTGCGTCAACTCCTGCGCGGCCGACGGGCAGACGGAGAGTGCGAGGAGCAGCGCGCCCCCACACAGGTGCAGCAACGTTTTCGACATTGGGACTCCTGAAAGGTTGTTAACTGTCGGACAGCAGCGGAACGGTTGCGCGCCAGCATAAACCAAATTCTCCGGGCGCGTCCACACGCGAAAAATCCCGCCGCCCCGTGGCAACCCTCGCCCTTGCCCCTCGCGCCGCCCCGGTGTTACGTTGGCAACATTATGACGGACGATCTCACAACGAAACCCACCCTCGACACCCTCATGGACATGATGCGCGAGCTGCGCGATGGCGTGGCAACGCTTGAGGAGCGGCTCACTCAGACGCTTGAGGAGCGGCTGACTAGGGCGATAGACGAGCGGATCGCCCAGACCGAGGCGCGGCTGCAAGTGCGCTTTGATCGGATCGAGTCCGAGGTCAAGCTCACGCATTCCGAACTCTACGCGCTGCGCGCCGACTTCATCGAGCTGAGGGCGCAGTTGAAAGAGCACCTGCCCGCGCCCAAGTAACCTCGATCCCGACAACTATTTTGCTTCCCCTTCACGCCGCGGCCCGCGCCGCGTGCAGGGACGAGCACTGCCCTGCAAACCCGTCGTGCGCTCGGTTGACAAGCGCCGTGTGAGAACTGATAACAGTCCGTGTGACGACACCCGACGCCGCACGCCCGCGCAAAAGCTCAATCCGCGCCTTCAAGCTGACGTTTCTGGTCGCCCTCGCGCTCCTGCTCGTAGCGGTTGCGGCTGCGCTCGTCCTCTACATTCGCCACCGCTCCAAACCCGTGCCGACGGTGACGGGCTGGCGCGGCAAGGTGATGACGGCCGCGGGCGACGGCGCGCCCGGCTACCAGGACAACGCGCAGGCGCATCATGCCCGCTTCGGCGATCCCTTCGGCGTCGCCGTCGATAAGCTCGGCAACGTTTACGTGGCTGACGCGGGCGCGTCGAACCGCGTGCGGAAGCTGACGCCCGTAGGCGCGGTCTCGACTCTGGCCGGCGGCGCGGAAGGCTACGCGGACGGCGCGGGGGCTGCGGCTTCGTTCAACACGCCCTCGGCGCTCGCGGCTGACGGGGACGGCAACCTCTACGTCGCCGACACGGGCAACAACCGAATCCGCAAAATCACGCCCGAAGGGGTCGTCTCGACCATCGCGGGCGACGGCGCGCGCGGCTTCCGCGACGGCCCGGCCGCAGCCGCGCAGTTCGACGCGCCCGTCGGCCTCGCCGTAGGCCGCGACGGCACGGTCTTCGTCGCAGACCCCTACAACGACCGCGTCCGCGCCGTCACGCCGGTCGGCGAGGTGAAGACAATCGCGGGCGGCGACCGGCCCGGCCATGCGGACGGTGCTGCCCTGGGCGGCGCGCTCTTCGACACGCCCTGCGCCGTCGCCGCGATGCCCGACGGCTCGCTCGTCGTCGCCGACACGGGCAACGGCCGTCTTCGCCGCGTCACGCCGGACGGTCAAGTGACCACGATCAGTTTCAACTCTGCCGAACGGCCCGACTCGCGCCTCGCCTCGCCCGCCGGCCTCGCGGCGACGCACGACGGCTTCCTCTACGTCACGGAGCTTGAGGGCGGGCGCGTCTGGCAGCTCGCGGCCGACAACCGCCTGCACCTCGTCGCCGGGTTAGGCACGGGCTACGCGGAGGGCGACGGCCACACCCTCGCGCGCTTCAACCGCCCGGCCGGAGTCGCCGTTGACCGCGCGGGCGCACTCTACGTCGCCGACGGCGCGAACTACCTCGTCCGCAAAATCACCCACGCCACGGCCGAAGAGATCGCGCGCGCGTCGTCCGCCGCGCAAGCGCAGCAGCCCGTCGCGGGCGACGGCGCGGGCGCGTCTCCGGGCACATCTTCAAACTCACCCGCGAACGCGTCGGCAAACGACCCCTTGCTCGCGCCGGTCGAAATCCCGCGCCTCGGCGCGGCGTCGCTCGGCGTCAGTCAACTGCCGTGGCCGCTCGACCCGCAGGATCGGCCGCACGAGGTGACGGCGACGATGGGCGAGGTGCGCGGCGCTTACGACACCGCCGATCAGCGCCACCATCTGCACAGCGGCATAGACATCTTCGGCGGCCTCGGCGCGACCGTCCGCGCGATCTTCGACGACAAGGTTTCAGGCCCGCTTCCGAACTGGGGCTTCAACGAACTGCACGAAGGCATCCGCGCGGGCCTCTTCGCCTACATCCACATCAAGGTCGGCCGCGACGAAAAGGACGGGGCGTTAGACGATCCGCGTTTCTCGTTCGTCCGCGACGAGCGGCAGAAGATTACGCGCGTGCGCGTCAGGCGCGGCACGCGCTTCCGCGCGGGCGACCCGTTAGGCACGGTCAACCGCCTCTACCACGTCCACCTCAACTTCGGCCCGCCGCAGATGGAACTCAACCCTCTCGCCCTGCCCTTCGTCGGCTTCAAGGACACGCGCCCGCCGCAGATCAGGCGCGACGGCATAATGCTTTTCGACGAGACGGGGAAGCGCCTGGAAGAGAAGCGCGACGGTCGAACGGTCGTCGGCCGCGGCCGAATACGCATAGTCGTGGACGCGCTCGATCAGGTTGACGGCAACGCCGCGCGCCGACGCCTCGGCCTCTACCGCCTCGGCTATCAACTGCTCGTCACCGACGGCAATCCAGCGCCCGGCTTCGACGAGCCGCGCGTCCGGCACGTCTACGACCGCCTGCCGCCGCAGCGCGAGGCAGTCAAGCTGGCCTACGCCGACGCGAGCGGCATCACCGTGTACGGCAGCAGCGAGACGCGCTTCTTCTACGAGCTGACGAACACCGTCGCCCACGGCACCGCGCGGCCCGGCTTCTGGGACACCTCGCAACTGCCAGCGGGCGACTACACGCTCCGCGTCTTCGCCGCCGACTTCGCTGGTAACGAAGCGACGGAAAATCGCGATCTCCAGGTGAGGGTTGAATAAAAGCGTGGTTGGCAGTTAAGCGAGGGTGCTGGGAGGCGGCGCTCGCATTTCGGTTGAGTGTTACGGGAAGCACTCACCACAGAGGCACAGAGTTCACAGAGGGGGCACGGAGGGAGGAGATTTCAAATTACAGATTTGAGATTTGAAATCAGGTTTTCTCTGTGCGTCCTCCGTGCCCTCTGTGCCTCTGTGGTGAGTGCCGTGCGTCGCCACTCAGTCGGGACGCAACTTCTCAGGCCGGAGAGCGAGGTAGACCAGCAGGGCGGGGCAGCCCACGAGCATCATGGCGACTACCCAGCCCCAGCGGCGCGCGCCGAGCCAGCCGCGCGCGCGCGCGTCGCGGAGCACCCAGGCCATGACGAGCACGATGAAGAAGAAGGCGTCGCTCAGGATGATGAGGTTCATCACGTTCGACGTGAGCGTGCGCCACGAGTCCGAGATGGCCGCCCCGACCGAATCGTAACCCGCGAGCCACCAGAGCGCGCCCGCGACGAACCAGACGAAGATGAGGGCGGCGGCGGCGAGGCAGAGCAGGCGGGGAGTCGTCAGTTTTGTCATCGGCCGCAGAGCTTCGGCGAGCGGGTGTTCAGTTTCGTGCGCGCTCCTCTTCGAGCATGGGGCGGAGCGCGCGGTACACTGTCTCAGCTACGATCTTTGTGCCCTGCGGGTTCGGGTGGATGCCGTCCGGCTGGTTGAGTTCGGCGACGCCGGCGACGCGGTCTAGGAAGAAGGGCAGGAAGGTGACGCCGTGCTCGGCGGCCAGCGACTTGAACGCCTCGGCGCTCTCGCGCTGGTACTCGCGGCCCTGATTGGTCGGCGCGATCATGCCGGCCAGCAGGACGCGCGCGCCTCGCGCCTTCGCCCGGCGTATGATTTCTGAAAGATTCTTCTTCATCTCCGAGACGGGTCGGCCGCGCAGCAGGTCGTTCGCGCCGAGTTCGAGGACGAGGACGCGTACGTTCCGGTGGCCGTCGAGCACCCAGTCGATGCGCGCGAGGCCGTCGGCGGAGGTGTGGCCGGAGACGCCCGCGTTGACGACTTCGTAATCGAAGCCGTCGCGGCGCAGCATCTCTTGCAGCAGCGACGGGTAGCTCTCGCGCTCGCCGGCGAGGCCGAGGCCGGCCGTCAGGCTGTCGCCGAAGGCGATGATCTTCGCCGCGTCCGGGTTCGTCGTCGCGTCCGGCGCGGGCCGCGCAGGTTGTGAAGAAACGGGTTCGCGCGTGTCACCGTTTCCGCAGGCGGCGAACGCCGAGAAGCCGAGCAGAATCGAAGAGGCCAGAACGAGACGAAGCAGCATGATCGAATTATACAAGGTGACGAAGCGTGTCGCCTCTGGCGCGGAGGCGTTGACCATTTTAGATGACGTGAGTCTTACGATCCCCGGCGGGCAGTTCGTCTCGGTCGTCGGCCCTTCCGGGTCGGGCAAGTCAACGCTGCTCGGCCTCGTCGCCGGCCTCGACGCCCCGACCTCCGGCGAGATACGCATCGACGGGCAGGCGATCAACTCACTCGGCGAGGACGCGCTGGCGACCTTGCGCGGCCGAAAAATCGGGATCGTCTTTCAGTCGTTCCACCTCATCCCCAGCCTGACCGCCTTCGAGAACGTGCTCGTGCCGATGGAGTTGGCGGGCCTCCGCGACGCGGAACGGCGTGCGCGGCAGTTGCTCGAAGACGTTGACCTGACGAATCGCGCGCACCACTATCCGTCGCAGCTTTCGGGCGGCGAGCAGCAGCGCGTCTCGGTCGCGCGCGCCTTCGCCAACGACCCTTCGATCCTGTTGGCCGACGAGCCGACCGGCAACCTCGATTCGCGGAACGGCCGCCACGTCTTCGAGCTGATGACGGAGATGAACCGCCGTCGCGGCACGACGCTCGTCCTCGTCACGCACGACCACGAGCTGGCCGGACGGGCCGACCGCCGGATCGCGCTGCGCGACGGGCGGGTCGTCAGCGACGAGGGCGGCGCGGCAGCCGCGGCAACAGCCACCGCTACGGCGACGCGTGATGCGGAAGACGAATTAGAAGGGGCGGTGCGCGGATGAGGTTCGTCTGGCGGATGGCCCTGCGCGAGCTGCGCGCCGGCTGGCGGCGGCTGCTCTTCTTCTTCCTGTGCCTGAGCATCGGCGTCGGCTCGGTCGTCGCGCTGCGCTCGACGATCCAGAACCTGAACTCGGCCGTCACCGCCGAGGCCCGCCAGATGCTCGCGGCCGACGCCTTCGCCGATTCCTCGCGACAGTGGACGCCCGAAGCCATCGCCGCCATCGAGCGGATAGCGCGCCCGCCGCTCGTCGAAGCCCGCACCGAGACCGTCGATCTGCCGACGATGATGCGGCCCGCCGATCCGGCGAGCGAGGGCGCGCTGATGGTCGAGCTGAAGGCGGTCGAAGCGCCCTACCCGCTCTACGGCGAGTTCAAACTCTCCGACGGCACGACGTTCGATCACGCCATGCTGTCGAACCGCGGCGCGATCGTTTCCGCCGCGCTTTTGGAACGGCTGCGACTGCGCGTCGGCGACGAGGTGCGGATCGGCGACGCGGTCTTCCGCATTCGCGGCACGTTCGAGCGCGAGCCGGGCGGCGCGGGCGGCGGCTTCCGCCTGGGCCAGAGAGTTTTCATCGCGCGCGGCGCGATTGAGGAGACGGGACTGACGGGGTTCGGTAGCCGCGCGCGCCACCGGATGCTCTTCCGCGTCCGGGGCGACGAGACCGAAAGACTAGTCTCGGAGCTTCGCGCCGCGCTCAGGGGCAGCCTGGTGAGCGTCCGCTCGTACCGCGACGCGGAGGAGAGTTTGAACGAGCAGTTCACGCGCTCGGAGAACTATCTGGCGCTGACCGGCCTCGTCGTCCTCGTGCTCGGCGGCATCGGCATCACGAACGTGACGCGCGTCTTCATCGAGCAGAAGAAGCGCGCCATCGCCGTCCTCAAGTGCGTCGGCGGCACAAGCCGCAAACTGATGCTGACGTATCTGGCGCAGACAATCGCCCTCGGCCTCGCGGGCAGCCTCTTCGGCGTCATGCTCGCGCGCCTCGCGCTCCTTTTCGTCGAAAGAAATTTCGCGGAGAGCCTGCCGCCGCAGATGACTTACGGCCTGCGGCCCGGCGCGGCGTTGCAGGGCATAGCACTCGGCCTGCTCGTCTGCCTGCTCTTCTCGGCGCTCCCTCTGCTCAGGGTTCGCCACATCAAGCCGAACACGCTGCTGCGCGATCTGGACGACGAGTCGGCGCGCGGGCGACGCTTCGATCCCGCCTGGTGGGGCGCTGCCGCCGCGGTGCTCGGTGGGCTGGTGCTCGTCTCCTCCTGGCAGGCCGCGAGCTTCCGCGTCGGCGCGTTCTTCCTCGCCGGACTGCTCACGACGGCCGGCGCGCTCTACCTGGCGGCGTGGCTGCTTATCCGCGCCGTCCGGCGCGTCCGGCGCGTGCGCTCGTTCGCGCTGCGCCACGCCGTCAGCTCCCTGCACCGGCCGGGCAACCAGACGCGCGTCATAGTGATGGCCGTCGGCCTCGGCGTCTTCCTGATTCTCACGATCCGCGCTTTGCAGACGAACCTGCTGTACGAGTTCGACCCGGCGACGCGCGGCCGCCTGCCGAGCATGTACCTGATAGACGTGCAGCCCGCGCAGCGCGACGGCGTGGCCCGACTCGTCGAGCAGGCGACGGGCGAGGCCGCGCAGACCGTGCCGACCGTGCGCGCGCGCATCACCGCGATCAACGGTAAGCAGGTCGATCTCGACGCGCGGGAGACGCGCCGCGAGCGCGGGCGTCTGGGGCGCGAGTACGTCGTGACTTACCGCCCCGCGCTCGAAGCGAACGAGACGATCATCGAGGGAAAGTTCTGGGACGCCGCGCCGTCGGCAGAGCCGGAGGTCTCAATCGAGGAGGGCATGGTGGGCCTGGGCGGTCTGGACGTGGGCGGCACGGTCACGTTCGACGTGCTGGGGCGCAAACTCGACGCGCGCGTGACGAGCGTCCGGCGCGTTGACTGGCGCAACTCGCGCACCGGCTTCCTCGTCCTCTTCCGGCCCGGCGTCCTCGAACAAGCGCCGCAGACCTACGTCGTGCCGGTCGGCGCGCTGAAATCGGAGGCCGACCGCGCCCCGTTCCAGCGCGCCCTGGTCGAGCGCTACCCGAACGTGGTCGTCATAGACGTGGCCGAGATCGTCCGGGGCGTCTCGCGCGTGCTCGACAACGTGACGCTGGCCGTCTCCTTCGTCGGCGCGTTCGTGCTCTTGAGCGGCGTGCTCATCCTCGTCGGCTCCGTCGCCATGACGAAGTGGCAGCGCATCTACGAGGCGGCCGTGCTCAAGACGCTCGGCGCGAAGCGGCGCGATCTGTTGGGGATTATCGTCGCCGAGTACGGACTGCTCGGGCTGGTCGCCGGAATAATCGGCGCGGCGGCGTCCGTCGGCCTCTCCTACGCGGTCGCGCGCTTCGTATTTGAAATCGACTGGACGTTCAGCCCCGCGCTCGCCCTCGCAGGGATAGCGGCGACCGCGCTCCTCGTCTCAACGGTCGGCGCGCTCGCGAGCGCCAGCGTGCTCACGCGCAAGCCGCTCGGCATCCTGCGCGGCCAGTGATGAAAAGGGCGCGCGCCGAAGGACGCACCACGCGAGTGAACTCGCCCCGGGTTTCTGAATAAATTTAAGGCTCGGGCAGGGGAGTACGGCCTTTCGCGGAAGGCGGCGGGCGGCCTCCGTGACGGGCTTACTGCGGTAGTCCAACGCGGCGCATGAGGTCTGCGAAGCGCGGGTCGGAGCGCAAGTTATTCCACTTCGGCTCGACCTTAAGGAAAGTCATCTTGGGGTCGCGTTGCTCGACCCCGCGCCTGAGCCATGCAATAGCTTCGTCCGCCTCGCCTAGCCCATTGTAAGCCAGGGCAATGTGGGACGGTGGGACGAAACGCTCGGTCGATAGTTTCAGCAATTCGTTAAGCAAGGCTCGCGCTTCGCCACGTTTGCCGGATTTCGCCAAGGCGTAACTTTCTAGGGAGACTGGCAAGGTTAGTGCCGCCGAAAGCTGTCTCGCCTTGCGGGCCTCGGCTACGGCTTCTTGGTATAGCCCTTTCTCGATGTATGCGCTTGAGAGATACAGATGAGGCATCCAAAAATTCGGGTCAAGTTCAAAAGTTTTCCGCAGTCTGTCTAACGCCTCGTCCGTTCGCCCGGCGTGGATGAGGAACTGCCCTTCCAGCGCGTTGACGTAGGGGGAGAGCGGGTCGAGTTCTCTGGCGCGTTTGACCTCAACAAGTGCTTCCGCGTGCCGCCCCGTGTTGGAAAATAGATGGGCGTAAAACAGGTGTGCGTTCGCGTCATTAGGGTTAAGCACTAAGGCCCGTTTGTATTGACTTTCGGATGCGTTCCAATCCCACTCGTACCAAAAAATGGAGACGCCGAGAGCGGTATGAGCTTCGGAGAGGGAATCGTCAATCTCTATCGCCCTCTGCGCCGCCGCCTTAGCTTTTGGAAGGAACTCGGACGGCAGCATCTCGCCGCCGAGCGCGAGCGAGCGGTACGCGTCCGAGAGTCCGGCGTAGGCGAGCGCATAGGACGGGTCGATGCCGATGGCCTGTTGGAAGTATGCAATGCCCTTGTTAACTTCCGGCGGGGTTAGTTTGAAAACGTGGTAACGCCCTCGCAGATAAAGCTGGTAGGCTTCGGAGTTCGTCGCGTAACTCTTCGTCAGTCTCTGCTCGTCCGTGCCGGACAGCTTCACCCGCAGCCTGTCGGTCACGTCCCGCGCAATCTCGCGCTGTAACGAAACGAGGTCTGTCAGCTTACGGTTGTACTGCTCGCCCCACATCTGGTCGCCGGTCTTCGCGTCCACCAACTCAAGGCTGAGCGTTAAGTCGTCGCCGCGTTGAAGCACGCGCCCGTTCAAGACGGCTTGCACGTTCAACTCCGAACCGACCGTTTGCGTGTTTGCTTCTTTCCCCTTGTAGCGGAAGACTGTGCTGCGGGCCTTGACCGCGAGGTTCGGCAGTTGCGAGAGGCTATTTATGAGCGATTCGGTCATACCGTCTGACAGGTACTCCATGTTCGGGTCGCCGCCCGCGTTAGCGAAAGGCAGGACGGCGATGGAGTTCTTGGCTGCGCCCTTGTCGCGAGATAGGTAGAGGTAGGCGGAAGCTGCGAGGGCGACGGCGATGACTACAGCGGCGATTGCGACTCCCCTACGAGACTGAGACTTGCTTAACTCCTGTGTGCCGCCCGAAACTCGTTGAGCGTCCAATATGGTCGTTTGAGAGGTAGGTCTGCCGAGCGTCTCACCAGTTGGCAGGATACGCGTCTCAGTGTCACCCGTGGTAGGCGTAGAGCCGAGCTTCAGCGTGCCCGCGCCTTCACTGACCGCCCCCGACTCGCGGATGAGGGGAGTGCCGTCCACGCGGCAGAAGGTCAGCGTGTCGTCAGCCTCGACCCGGTTGCATTGTGGGCAGCGTTTCATACTTACTGCGGTAGTCCGACGCGGCGCAGTAAATCCTGAAAGCGCGGGTCGGAGCGAAATTTATCCCATAGCGGGTCAACTTTGAGATAACTCAGGTGCACGCCGCGCTCTTCGTATGCCTTTTCCAACCAGACAAACGTTTCATCTTTCTCGTTCAGCCCGCTATAAATCATCGCTATATTGTGAGAAGGAACATATTTTTGGGTTGACAATTTTTTTAGCTCATTAAGCGCGGTTTGCGCTTCTGCGCGTCTTCCAGACATCGCCAACGCGTAGCCGGTAAGCGCGGTTACTAGAGTGTTGCCGCCAAGTTCTCTGGCTTTGCCCAACGCAGCAAGCGCCTCGTCATACCTTTGCTGATGAATATAAATTTGCGCCAGCCCTAAATGAGTCGTCCAGAAATTAGGGTCAAGCTCAAGCGTTTTTTGAAGTCTGTCAATCGCTTCGGTCTCGCGTCCGGCGTAAAACAAAAATTGGGCTTCGAGCCGGTTGGTGACGAGAGTCAATGGGTCAAGCTCTCTGGCGTGTCTGCCTTCCGCCACGGCTTCTTCGTGCCGCCCTGAACTTGATAACAGTTGCGCGTAAGCGCGATGCGCGTCCGCATTATTTGGGCTAAGTTCGATGGCTCTTTTCAGCTCGCTTTCCGCGGCGCTCCAATCCCAATCGAACCAAAATCCGACCCAGCCCAAAACAATGTGCGCTTCGGCTAACTGGTCACTAATCTGCAAAGCCTTGTGTGCTGCCGCTTTCGCTTTCGGAAAGGCGTCTTTCGGCGGCACGTCGCTGGTAATCGGCAGAGTTCGGTAAGCATCCCCTATTCCCGCATAAGCCAGCGCGTAATTCGGGTCAATGTCAATCGCCTGCCGGTAAAAACCGACGCCCTTTTCGATTTCCGGCGGCGTTAATTTAAAAGCGTGGTAACGTCCCTTCAAATAAAGTTGATAGGCTCCCGCATTCTCCGTGTAGTTCTTGGCTAACCTTTGCTCATCCGCCCCTGACAGGCGCACTCGCAGTTTATCCGATACATCACGTGCAATCTCGGTTTGCAAGGAAATGAGATTGGCTAATTTCTTGTTGTATTGGTCTCCCCAAATTCGGTTGCCCGATTGTGCGTCAACCAATTCCAAATACAAAACTAAATCATCGCTGCGTTGTATGACCCGTCCATTCAAGATTGCCTGCACGTTTAACTCTTTCCCGACGGTTTGCGCGTCCATTTCTTTGCCTTTATAGCGAAATACTGATGAACGTGCCTTCACATTCAACTTCGGAATTTGCGACAAACTGCTAATGAGTGTTTCTGTCATTCCATCTGACAGATATTCTGTATCGGCATTACCGCTTTCATTAACAAACGGCATCACGGCGATTGATTCGATTGCCTTGTCGTTCTTGTTGCGCGACAGATAGAAGTAGGCGGAAGCGGCGAGGGCGACGGCGGTAACCATTACGGCGGCGATTACGACTCCCCTGCGGGTCTTCTGCTTGCCCAACTCCCGCGTGTCACCGGAAGGCAGCCGCGCGTCTAAAACCGTCGTTGGTGCTGCGGGGTTATTGAGATGTTCGCCGGTCGGCAGGATGTGCGTCTCGGTGGTGTCTGCGCTTTGCGGTGAAAACCTGAGCGTCCCCGCGCCCTCGCCGGCAGCGCCGGATTCGCGCATTAGAGGCGTGCCGTCCGCGCGACAGAATGTCAGCGCGTCGTCAGCCTCCACGCGGTCGCATTGCGGGCAGCGTTTCATAGTTACTGCGGGAGTCCGACTTTGCGGACGAGTGCGGCGAAGCACGGGTCTGAGCGCAGGCCGTCGTAGAACGGGTCGGAGTTAATCAGCAGCGGGAACAAGTTGCGCTCCTCGCACGCTCTCTCCAGCCACCGGAACGCCTGCTCCTTGTCGCCGAGTCTCAGGTAGGCCCGTGCGAACCCGACCGCCGGGGCGTACCCACCGCCTTGACTAACTTCGTCCAGTCGTTTGAGCCTTTCCCGCGCGACGGCCCGCGCCGCGGCGGTGAAGCCGCTCTCGGAGTGTGCGCGGCTGAGTATCACGGCCAACTCCTCGTCCCCGGCGAGCATCATCGCACTCCGCCACTCGGCCACAGCGCCTTCGTACACCCCCTGCTGCTCCAAGACGTCGCCAAGCGCTTCGTGTACCCACGCGTTGTCCGGGGCCAGTTCCAGCGCCGCGCGGTACTGCCCGACCGCCTCGTCGTACCGGCGGGCGTAGTAGAGCCAATCCCCCAAGAACTTGCTCGAGATAACGGAGAGCGGGTCGAGTTCCAGCGACCGCCGCCCTTCGGCGATAGCCTCCTCCAGCCGCCCCACTACCACCAGATAGACGGAGCGGAGGTTGTGAATCTCAGCGAAATTCGCGTTCAACTCGAAGGCGCGGCTGAACTCTCTTTCAGCCCCTGCCCAGTCCCGGTGATAAATGAATCTTTGGGCCGCCAAGGGGTTGTAAACTTCGGCGATGCCGTCGTCCAACTCTCGCGCCTTCAGAGCGGCCGCCTCTGCCTTCGGCCACCCTTCATCGGGCCGCGCCAGACCCGTGGCCGCCGGGAAGCCGTAGGCGTCTGCCAGACCGGCGTAGGCGAGCGCGTAGGCCGGGTCTAGCTCAACCGCCCGCAGGAAGTAGTCGCGGCTCCTGACGAAGTCCTCCGGTGCGCCTCTGTACCAGAAGTAGCGCCCCTTCAGGTAAAGCTGATGGGCCTCGGAGTTGCCCGTGTGCCGCTTCAATACCGCGGCCTTCTTGTCCCCGAGAAGTCTCACTTTGAGCGCGTCCACGACGGCGAGCGTGATTTCGTCTTGCACGTCGAAGATGTCTTCCAGCCGCCGGTCGTAGCGCTCCGACCACAGGTGGTAGCCGTCCGCCGCGCTAATAAGCTGGACCGTAACCCTGACGCGGTCGCCGGACTTTCTAACACCCCCTTCCAGCACGGAGTTGACATTCAGAGTACGCCCGACTTCACCGACATTAGTCTCCCTGCCTTTGAACGAGAACGCCGACGTGCGGGCCGCTACCTTCAGCCCTTCTACTTTAGCCAGCGCGTTGAGGATGTCCTCGGCCAGCCCGTCGCAGAAGTACTCGTTCTCTGCGTCGCTGCTCATGTTGGCGAACGGCAGCACGGCGATTGAGGGGGCTTGATGGGGCAGTTGGGTGGAGACCTCGCCGCTGGGGGCGACAGCGGGGAGCAACGCGGTAGCCGTCGACTCCGACGCTATAGAGCCGGTGATGAGGCGAGTGCCGTCGGCGCGGCAGAAGCTGAGCGCATCGTCGTGCGCGAGGTTACATCTAGGGCAGCGTTTCATCAGAGCCGACGTAGAACAATTAAAAGAGTTGCGTAAAGCCTGCACATTCTACCCGCTAGACGCCGCGCCCGCGAGGGTAACTCGCCGCGAAAGCGTTGACTCGCCGCCCGCTTTGGCATAGAAGCGTCGTTGCCTTTCCACCATTTCTGAGCGGCGGTACGCATGAGCACTCACATCGGCGGTTTACTACTTCTTACGCTTCTGTCAACGCCTTTCGTCAAAGCACAGACGACCCTGACCCTGCGCTTCTTGCCGAAATCAACCGCATCAGAGACGGGGCTGCCGGATACATTAGACGAGTACGTGGGGAAGTTCGTCGTCCCCGCGCTGGAGCGGCAGACTTTTCGTCGCAGGCGTTCCTGACTTCAACGAGGGAGCTGAGCGGGGTGATTCGTAGCTGGCTTGAGTTCGTGCCCGAAAAGGTTCTGTTCGGTACTGACGCCTACCCGCTGACCACGACCGCCGGGCGGGAGGAAGTTGGCTGGCTGACGACCAGGAGTTCACGGCGGGCGCTGGCACTCGCGCTGACGGGCATGATGCAGGACGGCCAGATTACACGCGAGAGGGCGCTGGAGTTGGCGAGGATGGTGCTGCGCGAGAACGCCGCCAGGCTGTACGGGCTTAGCCGTTGACTTGTCGCTGTCAATAGCCTTGTCCGATAACCCCCCGTGCGGGGTAGTTGAGAGTGAAGCCGCCCCACACCAACTTTCGATGGCCGACGATTCGATAGGCACAGTTCGGGGCGTAACCTCGGAAGAGGACGGCTTCGAGCGGCGGGCGAGAATCCGCGCTCTCGCCCTGCTCGCCGTCGCGGAACTGCTCGGAATGTCGTTGTGGTTTTCGGCCTCCGCGCTGACCCCGCAAATCAGCGAGGAGTGGCGACTTACGGAGTCGGGCGCGGGCTGGCTGACGCTCTCGGTGCAGTTGGGCTTCGTCGCCGGCACACTCTTCTCCGCGCTGCTGAACCTGCCCGACGTGCTGAGCGCGCGGCGGCTGTTCGCCGTCTCGGCATGCTTAGGCGCGGCTGCTAACGCCTCATTCGGACTCTTCGCGGAGAACCTGACGCAGGGCGTCGCGCTCAGGTTTCTGACGGGGCTGTTCCTCGCGGGGGTGTACCCGCCGGGGATGAAGATCATGGCGACGTGGTTCCGGCGCGGGCGC
This sequence comes from Pyrinomonadaceae bacterium, assembly GCA_035295985.1. Taxonomy (GTDB): domain Bacteria; phylum Acidobacteriota; class Blastocatellia; order Pyrinomonadales; family Pyrinomonadaceae; genus JAIVGV01. Next base: position 19,535 of record DATHBT010000313.1, read on the forward strand.
GGGCTCGCGCTCGGCGTGCTCGTCGGCGCGCTCACGCTGGGGAAGGCGACGCCGTATCTGGTCAACGCCGTCGGCAGCCGCGAGTGGCGCTACAACCTCCTCTTCGCCTCGCTGATGGCCGTTGCGGGCGGCCTCGTCGTCCTGATCTTCGTCTCGGACGGGCCTTACGCGCTCGCGCCCTCGCGGTTCGATCTCTCGCAGGCCGCGCGCGTCTTCCGCTACCGGCCCACGCGGCTCGCCAACTTCGGCTACTTCGGCCACATGTGGGAGTTGTACGCGATGTGGACCTGGGCGCCCGTGATGCTGCGCGCGAGCTTCGCGGCGCGGGGCGAGCCTGCCGCGCTGGCCGAAGTCGGAGCGTTCCTCGTCATCGGCGCGGGCGCTGTGGGTTGCGTCGCCGCGGGGCTGTGGGCCGACCGCGTCGGGCGCACGCTCGTCACCTCCTGGGCGATGGGCGTCAGCGGCGCGTGCTGCGTCCTGGCGGGTTTTCTGTTCGACGCGAGCCCCTCGCTGCTGCTCGCGCTGATGCTGGTGTGGGGCGCGTCGGTCGTGGCGGACTCGGCGCAGTTCTCGACCTGCGTGACGGAGTTGGGCGACCCGAAGTACCTCGGCACGGCGCTGACCGTGCAGACCTGCGCCGGCTTCCTGCTGACGCTCTTCTCAATTCACCTCATCCCCGCGCTCGTGGAAAGAATCGGCTGGCGCTACGCCTTCGCCGCACTCGCCGCCGGCCCCGCCTTCGGCATCTACTCGATGCTCAAACTCCGACGCCTGCCCGAAGCCGCGAAGATCGCGCAGGGAAGAAGGTGACAGGTAAACCGTGACAGGCGACAAGCCGGAAGCTGAAGCCGTCTTCTCCTGTCACCCGCCACGGTTTACCTGTCGCGGCTTTTCCTTTACCAGCGGTGATAAGCCGGGTGGTCGGGCTTGACGGCGACGAAGGTTCCGCGGCAGGTGGCGGTCGTTTTGCCTGCTGCCGTGAGCGTGGCCTCGACCGTGGCGCGGTCGTCCGTGGATTCGACAACGCGGGCCGAGAGCGAGACGGGCCGGTCAACCGGCGTGGGGCGGAGCAGTTTGATCGCGTAGTCGGCGGTGACGGTGCAGGGCGGCGTGTCCGCGCCGCGGCGTTGCATGAGGTGGTAGGCGGCGGCCCAGTTCGAGTGGCAGTCGAGGAGCGCGCCGATGACGCCGCCGTTGAGCATCCCCGGAAAAGCCTCGTGGTGCGGCTCGGGCTGCCACTCGCAGACGATCTCCTCGCCGCGCGCGAAGCTGCGGATGCGAAGGCCGCGCTCGTTGGCCGGGCCGCAGCCGAAGCAGGTCATCCGCGGCGCGTAGCGTTCCTGCAAGCTCTGTTCGGCCGTCTGCGCTGTCGTTTGCTCGGTCATCGGTAGCTCCGTTCGCGAAACGTGTCGTTGAAAGTTTCTCGGGCGAGTATAGCGCGGTGCTTCGCGCGCGCGCGTGTTGTAAGATGTGCGGGCCGCAAGAAAAACGAAAAAGGGAAGCGAATGAACAGGCTCACTCGCAGCGCGATTCTAACCCCGGCCGCCGCCCTCTGCCTCGCGCTCTGCGCGGCGGCGGTGGCGAACGCGCAGGAGCCGACGCCCGCTCCCGCCGCGCCGCCCGCGCGGCAGCCGGACGCGCCGAAGAAGGCGAACGCGCGCGCGGCCGAAGCAGAGCGCGCGGCCGAGCCGTTCGACGCGGCGACGCCGAAGGAGATGGCCGCGCGCTGCGTGAAGCTGGAGACCGAGGCCGGCGTTATTGAGATTGAGATGCTGGCCGAGACCGCGCCTGAAACCGCGCGCAACTTCCTCAACCTCGTTGCCACCGGCTTCTACGACACGACCACCTTCTCGCGCGTCGTGCCCGGCTTCGTCGTGCAGGGCGGAAATTTGCGTACGCGCGAACAGTTGACGCCGGGGCTGGCCGAGCGCGCGCGGCGCACCGTGCCGGACGAGCCGAACGAGGTCAGGCACGTGCGCGGCGTCGTCTCGATGGCGCGCTCGGACGAGCCGAACTCCGCGACGACAAACTTCTTCTTCCTCGTCGGCGAGGCCGGGCACCTCGACGGCAAGTTCGCCGCCTTCGCGCGCGTGCGCTCGGGGATGGACGTGGTTGACGCGATCAACAAGGCCCCGGTCGAGGGCGAAAAGCCCGTCAAGCCCGTCAGACTCAACCGCGCCACCGTCGCCGAGTGTGCGCCCGCGCCGAAGCCGGAGGACGAAAAGTAAAAGCGCGTTCCAATACCTCGCGCCTTTGCGCCTTTGCGTGAGCCTTCTTATTGCGGAGACAACCACCTCACGCAAAGGCGCAAAGGCGTGAAGAAGAGGGACGGCGGCGCACGGCGGGGGCGGGTGTCAGTGAGCATTCTTATCAATCGTTAAATTCAGGAGAGAAGATGAGCAACGTCCCGAACAAAGTGATCTACTCGATGGTCGGCGTCAGCAAGTTCTACGACAAGCGGCCGGTGCTGAAAGACATTTACCTGTCCTATTTCTACGGCGCGAAGATCGGCGTGCTGGGCCTGAACGGGTCGGGCAAGTCCTCGCTGCTCCGCATCATCGCGGGCGTCGATAAGGAGTTCGTCGGCGAGACCGTCCTGTCGCCCGGCTACGCCATAGGCTATCTCGAACAGGAGCCGCGGCTCGACGAGTCGAAGACCGTCCGCGAGATCGCCGAGCAGGGGATGCAGGAGGCCGTCGATCTGCTGAAAGAGTTCGAGGAGATCAACGCGAAGTTCGGCGACGAGATGTCGGACGACGAGATGTCGGCGCTCCTCGAACGGCAGGGCGCGGTGCAGGAAAAACTCGACGCGCTCGACGCGTGGGATTTGGACAGCCGGCTTGAGCTGGCGATGGACGCGCTGCGCTGCCCGCCGGGCGACACGCCCGTGAAAGTCCTATCGGGCGGCGAGCGCCGCCGCGTCGCGCTCGTCCGCCTGCTCTTGCAGAAGCCGGACATCCTGCTGCTCGACGAGCCGACGAACCACCTGGACGCCGAGTCGGTCGCGTGGCTCGAACAGCACCTGCAACGCTACGAGGGGACGGTCATCGCCGTCACGCACGACCGCTACTTCCTCGACAACGTCGCCGGCTGGATTCTCGAACTCGACCGCGGCCACGGCATCCCGTGGCAGGGCAACTATTCCTCGTGGCTTGAACAGAAGCGGGAGCGACTGCGCCGCGAGGAGAAGGCCGAGAGCGAGCGGGCGAAGACTCTGGAGCGCGAGCTCGAGTGGATCAGGATGTCGCCGAAGGGCAGGCAGGCGAAGTCGAAGGCGCGCGTCAACGCCTTCGACGCGCTGGCGAATCAGGAGACGCAGCGGCGCGCGGCCGAAGAACTCGAAATCTACATCCCGCCCGGGCCGCGACTCGGCGACAACGTGATACAGGCCGAGCACGTCTCGAAGGCTTACGGCGACCGCCTGCTGATCGACGATCTCACCTTCTCGCTGCCGCCCGGCGGCATCGTCGGCATCATCGGCCCGAACGGGGCGGGGAAGACGACGCTGTTTCGCATGATCACGGGGCTGGAGCAGCCGGACTCAGGCTCTTTCCGCGTCGGCGAGACGGTAAAGCTGGCCTACGTCGATCAGTCGCGCGATCTGCCCGCCGACAAGACGATCTGGGAGGTCGTCTCCGACGGGCTGGATGTCGTGCAGCTCGGCCCGCGGCAGGTCAACTCGCGTGCGTACGTTGCGCGGTTCAACTTCTCCGGCACCGATCAGCAGAAGAAGGTCGGCGTGCTCTCAGGCGGCGAGCGCAACCGCGTCCACCTGGCGACGGTGCTCAAGGAGGGCGCGAACGTCCTCTTGCTCGACGAGCCGACGAACGATCTGGACGTGAACACGATGCGCGCGCTCGAAGAGGCGCTGGAAAACTTCGCCGGCTGCGCCGTCGTCATCAGCCACGACCGCTGGTTCCTCGACCGCGTCGCCACGCACATCCTGGCGTTCGAGGGCGACAGCCACGTCGAGTGGTTCGAGGGCAATTATTCGGACTACGAGGCCGACCGCCGCGCGCGTTTGGGCGCCGCCGCCGACCAGCCGCACCGCATCAAGTACCGCCAACTGACGCGCGGTTGAATGAGAATGTCCGCCGCTCGTCGCAATGTGAAGGTCGGCTGCTGCGGCTTCCGGCTGTCGCGCGCCGAATACTTCGCGCGATTCCCCGTCGTCGAGGTGCAGCAGACCTTCTACCAGCCGCCGCGGGTCGAGACGCTGCGCGGCTGGCGCGAGGCTGCGCCGGAAGATTTCGAGTTCACGATCAAGGCGTGGATGCTGATCACGCACGAGGCGCGCAGCCCCACCTACCGGCGGCTCAAGCGGGAGCTGACCGAAGAGGAGAGGGAGGAGGCCGGATCGTTCCGGCCGACACGCGCGGTGCGCGCGGCCTGGGAGGCGACGCGGGCGTCGGCCGAGGCGCTGGGCGCGAGGCGCGTCCTCTTCCAGTGCCCCGCGAGCTTCAGGCCCGTGCCGGAGAACATACGCAACCTGCGGAAGTTCTTCTCGTCGGTCGGCCGCGATCAGCTCATCTTTCTGTGGGAGCCGCGCGGAGAGTGGCCGCGCGAGTTAATCGCCGAACTCTGCGCCGAACTCGATCTTACGCACGTCGTCGATCCGCTCGTCGAGCGGACGGTCACGCCCGGCCGGTGCTACTTCCGCCTGCACGTCCGTCGCGGCGGGCGCAAAACATACGAGGATGAGGAACTGAGTGAACTCTACTCGATGCTGCCGCGCGGCGAGACTTCTTACGTCCTCTTCAACAACGTCCGCATGGTTGACGACGCCGGGCGGTTTCAAAGACTGATGCGCGAAGAGGGCGATGCCGACGCCTGAGGTCGGCGACTCGTTTGGGGGAAGGGAGTCTCGATGGAGAGGGAGCTTGAGGGAAGGGTTGCGCTGGTGACAGGCGCGACTTCCGGGATAGGACGTGCGGTGGCCGTCCGCTTCGCGGAGGCGGGCGCGGGGGTTTGCGCCGTGGGCCGCTCGCGCGGCGCGCTGGAAGAGGCTGCGGCTGAGATAAGGGCGAAGGGCGCGGACTGTCTGACGGTCGCGGCCGACGTGACGGACGAGCGCGACGCGGGGCGCGCCGTGGCCGCCGCGGCGGAAAAGTTCAGCCGCCTCGACGTGCTCGTGAACGCGGCTGGCATCCTGGCGAACGGCACGATAGAGAACACTTCGCTCGCGGCGTGGGACGAGATGCTGAACGTCAACCTGCGCGCCGTCTTCCACATGATGCAGCTCTCCGTGCCGCACCTCGCGGCCGTGCGCGGCAACGTCGTCAACGTGTCGAGCGTGACGGGGCTGCGCGCGTTCCCCGGCGTGCTGGCCTACTGCGTGTCGAAGGCCGGGGTGGATCAGTTGACGCGGTGCGCCGCGCTCGAACTCGCGCCGAAGGGCGTCAGGGTCAACGCCGTCAACCCCGGCGTCGTCGTGACGGAGGTACACCGGCGCGGCGGGATGAGCGACGAGAATTACGCGAACTTCCTCGAACACTCTAAACGGACGCACCCCCTGGGGCGGGTCGGCGAAGCGCGCGAGGTGGCCGATCTGATCCTGTTCCTCGCCTCCGACCGCGCCTCCTGGATCACGGGCGCGACCTACTCGATTGACGGCGGGCGCGCGCAGACCTGTGCCCGGTGAAAAGGCAGAAGGCAGAAGGCAGAAAACAGAAGGCAGTCAGGAATCAGAGCGTGCCGGCTCTGACTTGACTGCTTTCTGCCTTCTGCCTTCTGCCTTCTGTTTTCAGGAGAGCGTCCCGGTCTGGCGGTTCGTGTTGGTGCTGTTCTGGTTCGAGTTGTTTTGTTTCGGGCCGTTCTTGTTCTCGTCGTCGTCGCCGCCGTCGCGCTTCTGCTGACGTTCGAGCAGCTTCTTCTCGTGCTCGATGCGAGCCTTCTGCTTGGAGGCGTCCTCCCTGGCCCTGTCCCACGCCTCCTGCGCGCGGTAGTCGTTCGGGTCGAGTTCGACCGCCTTCTCGAAGGCCTTGGCCGCCTCCTGGTACTTCGCCAGCTTGTTATAGACGAGGCCCATGTCGTAGTAGGTCGAGGCGTCAGGGTCGCGCAGCTTCTCGGCGCGGCGGTAAGTCTCCGACGCCTTCTGGTAGTCGCCCGTCCGCCCGTAGGCGTCGGCCAGGCGGTAGAGCGCGTCCGCGTCCTTCGGCTCGCGCCTGAGCTTCTTCTCGAAAAGATCGACGGCCTTCTCGAATGCCTCCTCGGCCTCCTCGCGCTCGCCGAGCACGGCGTGGGCCATGCCGAGGCGGTGGTAGGCTTCGGCATATTCGGGGTCTAGCTCGACGGCCTTGCGGAACGCCTCGACGGCCTCGCGGTCGCGGTTGCGCCGGAAGTGCTCGACGCCCTGCGCGAAGAACCCGGCCGCGTCATGCGCGGCCTGCGTAGTCGTCTGGCCGGGCTGCTGGCCCTGCTGCGCCGGGGGCGTGGCGGAGGCGGACGCGGGCTGGTTCGCGTTGCCGCGGTTGCAGGCGAGCTGCGCGGACGCGACGGCCGCGGCGGCGAAGAGGACGAGTGCGGAGACTTTCATGACTCGGCTACCGCTGATTCAGGAATTTTTTGCGGGACGGGAGTGATTCTTAAGGCAAATCTCGCGCGGAGTCAACGGCCCGGATGAAATGAGGAAGGGTGGCAGGCCCCCCCTGGCCTGCCACCCTGTTGTCCGTCCAGTTGCCGTAAAAGGATGATGGAAATATACACGCGGCCTCGCGGCGCAGGGTTGCGAAGACGTTGCGGTTAGGTTGCGAGTTCAATAAAAGCGCAACACTGACAGAGAGGGGGCGAGGGCGGAGAGATGAACGAAAGGTAGTCCGTTGTCCGTGGTCAGTTGTCCTTTGTTTGTGACCGCGCGGCTTGAGCCTTCAACCGCGGGCGTCAAGCCGGCGAAGCACACACAACGGACAACTGACCACGGACAACGGACATGTTTTAACTCATCCCTCATCCCTTACTTCATCCGCGGGCGCGAGACGCACGACCTCCGCGGCGACGCGGCGCAGGATCGAATCGTCGTCAGGGCCGACGCCGAGGGCGGCCAGCTCAGTCGAGACGCGGCGCGTGAGGCGTCGCCTGTTGCGCAGCCTGACCGTCTCGGAGAGGAAGTCGAGGTAGGCGGCGGCGCTGCGCTCGATAGAGTGCTCGGCGAGGACGTAAAGGCGCGCGTTCTCGCCGATCCGGCGGCGCAAAGGCTCGTCCGCGATGAGGCGCGCGAGAAAGGCACGCAGTTGAGCGTCCGACCCTTCGCCCGCGTCGATCTTCACGACCGCGTCGTCGGGCAGCTCCGAGAACCAGCCCACGTCGGAGACGAGTACGGGCACGCCGGCCGCCATGATGCGGCAGACGCTCGCGCTCGTTTCGCCGACCGTCCGCTCTCGTAAATTCACGGCGATGTCCGTGGCGCGTATACGCGCCTTGAACTCTTCGAGCGTGACGAAGCCGGTCACGGTGACGCGGCCCGCAAGTTTGTGGTGTCGCGCCAGCTCGGTCACGTCGAACCCGTCGGGCTGGCCGACGAGCGTGTAGTGAAAGTTGTAGCCCTCGCCGAGCGAGGCGAGCGCGGCCAGCGTTCGTTCGATCCCCTTCTCAGTGGTGATGTGGCCGAAGGAGGCGATCTCGACGCGGCGCGGCCCGCGCACGGCCTCACTGTCGCGCGCGCCCGCGTCTTCGGGCACGACGGGCAGGTTGATGCGCGCGACGGGCACGGCCGGGGCGACCTGCGAGAGGCGCGTGCGCGACCACTCGGAGTGGACGACGAGCCCCTCGGCGGCGTTCGCCAGCCGCCGGTTGAGCGGGAACGAGAGCGGCGCGAGCGCCGCTGCCGGCGTGCCGCCGCGCCTCAAGGTCTGCTCGGCGTCGGCGCGCGCGCGCGGGCCGTGGCAGGCTTCCAGCTCGTCGAGGTACAGGGAGGGCGCGCCGGTCGTGCGCGCGAGGCCGAGGAAGAAGTGTTGGAGCGCGAAGTCGTGGAGGACGACGACGCCGGGGTGCGCGAGCGCGGCCTCGTACACCCCCGCGTGGTAGCGGTGGTCGTTCCCCATGTGGTAGAGGGCCACGTCGTAAGCCGAAAGCTCGCTCAGGCGTGCGGGATCGCGCCTGTAGTCGAACCAGCGGAAGCGCCCGGCGACCGAGGGGTTCGACGGCGCGAAGCCGTCAACGAAGAGATCGATCTCCGCGCCGGAGGCCAGGTGCGGCAGCAGCTCCTCGCTGTAGTCGGAGATGCCGGAGCGCTGCGGGTTGAGCGGGCTGAAGTATGCGACTCTCACGGCTCTTTCGCGGGCCTGACTTCGAGCAGGATCATCGGGATCACGGTGGTCTCCGTCGAGTAGTAGGGGATCGTGACGGGCGTCTCGCCGACGACCTTCAGGCCGCGGGCCTCCAGGACATTCCTCACCTCCCCGACCTCCTGACTCAGGCAGAGAGAATACATCCTCCGGCCCGCCGCGCGCTCCAACGCCGCGTCGAACGAGCGCCGCGACTCCCCGGTCACGAAGAACTCGCCCCAGCGCAGGCCGATTGCCGGCACGTCGGGCCGCAGCAGGGCCTGGACGCCCGCGGCCTTGACCCCGCCGACGATCCACACCCCCACCCCGTCGAAGAGCGCGCGCTCCCCCGCGGGCAGAAACTCGCGGAGCGAGCGGTCGCGGAGCGCGAGCCGGGCCTCGCGGAAGTGTGCCTTGGGTTGTGCAACGAGGACGGATCGGCCGCTCCACTCCGTCCTCTTCACGTAAACGAGTGCGACCGCGGCCTGCGCGACGAGCGCCGCGAGCGGCAGCGCGGCGAGCAGGCGCTTGAATGTGCTGGCTTCGCCCCTCGCGCCGCGCGCGATCATCGCCGACAGGCAGACGAGCAGCAGGCCGGCGACGAACTCAAGGTGCGGCG
>DATHBT010000314.1:0-7190 GCA_035295985.1 Pyrinomonadaceae bacterium
GAGGCCGGCCGCCGGCGGGAGCTTCGGGGCCTTCATGCGCATCGACCACTCGACGCGGTTCAGGCCGCGCCGCTTCGCGCCCGGTATCGTCGAGACGAGGTTGCCCGCGGCGTCGTAAATCTCGAACTTGAGATCGCCGAAGATGTGGCGCTTGCGCTGGTAATAGACGATCTGCGCGTTCTCGCTCTCCGGGCGGCCCGTAAACTCTGCGTCGCCCGCGAAGTTGAACTCGCTCGCGGGGATCGTCTGCACGGGCGTGGCCGACTGGACAAAGGCCGCGTCCGAGGCGAGCAGCTCCGGCGTGAGAGCGCGCAGGGGCGTGATGTCGTCAACGATCCAGATGCCGCGCCCGTGCGTGGCGAGGACGAGGTCGTGGTCGCGCGGGTGGACGACGATGTCGCGCACGGCGACGCGCGGCATCTCGCCGCCGCGGAAGCGCGCCCACTGCCGGCCGCCGTCGAGCGAGACGAAGAGGCCGAACTCCGTGCCGAGGAACAGCAAATCTTTGTTGACCGTGTCCTCCTTTATCACGTGCGCGTAGCCTTCAACGTCGGCCGACGCGAGCGGCGTCCACGTCCTGCCGTAGTCCGACGTTTTATAGACGTAGGTCTTCATGTCGCCGGTCATGTGGCCGTCGAAGGTGGCGTAGGCCGTGGCCGCGTCGAAGTTGCTCGCCGTGACGTACGAGACCCACGTGTTCGCCGGAAGGTTCGGCACGTTCCTGACGACGTTCGCCCACGTCCGTCCGCCGTCGCGCGTCACCTGCAAGTTCCCGTCGTCGGTCCCGGCCCAGACGACCTGCCCGTTCTTCGGCGACTCGCTGATCGTGTAGATCGTCGTGTGCGCCTCGGCGTCCGAGTTGTCAACGGTCAGGCCGCCGGACTGCTCCTGCTTCTGCTTTTCGGGGTCGTTCGTCGTCAGATCGGGCGAGATGCGCTCCCACGAGTCGCCGCGGTCGCGCGAGCGGAAGAGGAATTGCGAGCCGAAGTATATTGTGCCCTTCTGCGTGGGGCTGATGTGGACGGGCGCGTTCCAGTTGAAACGGAACTTCTCGCCCGCGCGCGGGAGCGGCTTGATGTCGCGCGTCTCGAGCGTGCGCCGGTTGATGCGCGCCAGGTTCCCGCCCTGGTACTCGGCATAGACGTAGTCGGGATCAGACGGGTCTTCAAAGACCCAGAAGCCGTCGCCGCCGTAAACGCTGCGCCAATGCTTATTCTGCACGCCGCCGACCGCCGACGAGGGGCCGTACCACGATGAGTTGTCCTGCAACCCGCCATAGACGTTGTACGGCCGGGCCATGTCAACGCTCACGTGGTAGAACTGCGAGATGGGTAGGTTCGCGTGGAAGCGCCAGCGCGCGCCGCGGTCTTCCGTGCTGTAGAGTCCGCCGTCCGTGCCGACGAGGACGCGCTCAGGGTTTTTCGGATCGATCCACATCGCGTGAAAGTCGCTGTGGACGGAGCCGGCGATCTGGCTGAAGGTCTTGCCCGCGTCCTCGCTGATCGAGAGGAAAGTGCCGGGCTTATAGACGCGCTTCTCGTCCTTCGGATCGACGTAGAGGTTGGCGAAGTAGAAGGGGCGGCCGACGATGTTCGCGCCGTTGTTGAGTTCCGCCCACGTCGCGCCCGCGTCGTCGGAGCGGAAGAGCGCGCTGCGCTTCGCCTCGACGACGGCGTAAACAACCTTCGGGTTCGACGGCGCGACGCGCACGCCGATTCGCCCCAGGTCACCCTCCGGCAATCCTTTCGTCAGCTTCGTCCAGGTCTTGCCGCCGTCGGTCGTTTTGAACAGCCCGCTGCCGGGGCCGCCCGAAGAGAACGTCCACGGCCGGCGTCTGAACTGCCACATCGCGGCGTAAAGCGTCTTCGGGTCTTGCGGATCGGCGTCCAACATCGCGCAGCCGGTGTCGTCGTTGATCGACAGAACCTTCTGCCACGTCCTGCCCGCGTCCGAGGTCTTGAAGACGCCGCGCTCGGGGTTTGAATTCCAGAGGTGGCCGGTCGCGCAGACGTAAGCCGTGTTCGAGTCCTTCGCGTCAACGACGACGGCTGCGATGCGCTCCGTATCTTTCAGCCCGAGGTGAGTCCAGCTCTCGCCGCCGTCGGTCGAGCGATAGACGCCGTCGCCGACCGAGACGGAGTTGCGCACCCAGGACTCGCCCGTGCCGACCCAGACCGTCTTCGGGTTCTGCGGATCGACTGCGACGGCGCCGATAGACTGCGTGTGCTTGTCGAAGACCGGCTTGAAAGTCGTCCCGCCGTTCGTGGACTTCCAGACGCCGCCGGAGGCCGAGCCGACGTAGAGCGTCAGGCGGTTCTGCTCCCACACGGCGTCCATCGCGGCGATGCGCCCGCTCATCACGGCGGGGCCTATCGCGCGCGCGTCGAGGCCGGAGATCGTGTCGGAGTCAACCTTGACGGGTTCGGGGCCGGGCTGCGCCGGCGGCGCAGTCTGGGCTTGCAGCGGGAGCGCCGAGCACAGCAGCGCCGCGGCGAGACGCAGCGCGACGAGTCTATTCATCAAACGGGACATGGGGGATCAGTCCTCTTAAAAAGTCAGTTGTCAGTTGTCCGTGGTCAGTTGTTGGTGGAGCCGTGGGTCGTGCGCGATCAGTTGTCCGTTGTTCGTGACGAGGCGGCTTGGAACCTCAACCGCATGCGTCGAGGGTGTGAAGCACGGACAACGGACAACTGACCACGGACGACGGACGGCTTTTAGTTGACAGGCGGCTTGGCGGGCGGCTTCGCGGGGTCGGGCTTCTTGTCGGCCGGCTTCGTCTCCGTCTCCTTGTTCTCGGGCTTGGCGGAGGGGGCGTTGCCTTCCGGCTTCTTCGTGACGGCGGGCATCTTGAAGCGCGCCTCCTCGATGGCCGGGTTGATCTCGATCTTGTCGAAGGTCATCGAGAGCTTCGGCTGCCCCTTCTCGCCGAATTGGACGGAGTGGGGCATCATCATCCCGCCGACCTCCTTGTAGTCGCCGATGACGGCCTCGAACTCCTGCTGCGTCCCGCGCACCGTCCGGCGCGTGGCCGACTTGATTTCGAGGAACGAGTCGGCGTCGAACCAGATGTCCGAGACGGTGCCGTCCTTCCTCGTCAGCCTGATGCGGTAGGCGTCAGTGCCTTCGACCTGCTCCTTGCCGACCAACTCGATCTTGTGGCCCTTCTCCTTCCAGTCCACGAGCGGGCCGTCGATGTCAGAGTCCTCGGCGAACTCTTTGACCATGTCTTCGGGCATCGGCTCCGGGTCGGTCTTGCCCTGGAACGGCATCACCTGCCAGCCCTGCGCGCCGTCGTAGGCGAGCGTGCCGGTCATGCCCTGCACGGTGAAGTCGGCGCGCATCTTGTTCTGCCGCATCTGCTCGAGGACGATGGGCACACTGAAGCCCGGCTGGACTTCGCGCTTGCCCGTGCTACGCACCGTCTTGACCGACTTCAGCTTCTCCGCGCCGCCGCGCGCCTGTATGTGCTTGGCGACTATCTCTTCGGCCGTCTGCGCCGAGGCCGCGGTCGCGAGCAGCAAGACCGCCGCGAGTGCGACTAGACTCTTTCTGAACATCTGGAGAACTCCTTTTGTCTGCCGGGAATTGAGTGAAGAATTGATCCGCGCCGCGGTTGCACCGGCGCGACCCGAAACACTCTCTGACGGCGCCGGGGCTGAAATACGGGCGTCCGGGCGGTAAAGTTTCAGGCGGGAAGCCGTCGGTCGTCCGTGGTCGGTTGTCAGTTGGCCGGGCCGCCAGGACAGCCCGCCCGCGGTTCACGAATCAGGTGGCGTGGGCAGTAACGACTGATCACGGACAACCGACCACGGACGGTTCTTCCGCCCACCGCTCATCGCCCGCCATTCGTTTCCACGGGGAAGCCTGCGTTGACGTAGGCCGAGGTTCCGCCGGCGACATTGAGGAGCTTGCGGAAGCCGCGCGGGGCGAGCAGGCTCGTGGCGGCGCTCGAACGGTAGCCGCCGGCGCAGATGACCGCCACGGGGCGCGCGGGGTCGAGACCTTCGAGCGGGTCGGAGGCGAGCGTGGCGAGAGTGGAGAGGCGCGCGCCGGGGACGCGGCCCGCGTCGTACTCGGCCGCGCGGCGCACGTCGAGGACTTGAAGCTCCGGCTCTTCGTCGAGACGCCGGCGCAGATCTTCGACGGAAATCTGCTCCACCCGCGCAGTCTCAAGACCCGCCTCGCGCCACGCGCTCATCCCGCCTTCCAGATAACCCGCGACCGTTTCGAGGCCGACGCGCGCTAGACGCATCACGGCCTCGTCAACCTTCGCCTCGTCCTCCGCGACGAGGATGATCTTTTGTTCCGGCCTTATCAGACTCCCGGCCCAAGTGGCGAACTGCCCGCCGAGTCCGACGTTCAGAGCGCCGGGCACGTGGCCCGCGCCGAAGGCGGCGGCCGGACGCGTGTCGAGGACGAGGTGGTTCTCTTCGCGTTGAAGACGTAAGACCTCCGCGGCCGAGAGCGCGGCGGGGCGCGGGAGCGAGTCGAGGGCGGGCGCGCCCGTGCGGTTGATCTCCGCGTCGCGCGAGAAATAGGCGGGCGCGGGCGGCAGATCGGCCGTCATCATGCGGACGAACTCGTCCCGGCCCATCGGCGCGAGTGCGTAGTTGAAGCGGCGCTGCCGGCCGATGGTCGAGGAGGTCTCCTTCGAGATGTTTCGGCCGCACATCGAGCCGGCCCCGTGCGCCGGGAAGACTTCGACCGCGTCGTCGAGCTTCAAGAGTTTTTCGTGCAGGCTGTCGTAGAGCATCGCGGCCATCTGCTCGGCCGTGTAGCCCTTCGAGCCGGCGAGGTCGGGGCGGCCCACGTCGCCGATGAAGAGCGTGTCGCCGGTGAGAACCTTCTGCGGCTCGTCGGAAACTTCCGTGTCGATGACGAGGACGGAAACGCCTTCCGGCGTGTGGCCGGGCGTCTCGACGAAGCGCAGGATCACTTTACCGACGCGCAGCTCGTCGCCGTCCGAGACGGCGTGGTGCGGAAAGGTCGCGCCCGCGCGGCGGCCGAAGACGATCTCCGCGCCCGTCCGCGCGGCCAGCTCGCAGTGGCCGCTCACGAAGTCGGCATGCAGGTGCGTCTCGACGACGTACTTGATCTTCAAACCGTGCGCCTCGGCTTCCGAGATGTACTGCTCGACATCGCGCTGCGGATCGGCGACCGCCGCCTCGCCCTCGGAGCCGACGAGGTAGGAGGCGTGCGCGAGGCAGCCGAGATAAAACTGTTTGAAGTGCATGGGGCCTCGAAAGGTACGCTGCCCGGCAGCCTACTGCCGCCGGTAGCCGGTCGGGTGTGCGACGTCCACGTCGGAGAGCGCCGCCTCGATCTCGATGCGGTGGTAGCCCTTGTCGGCGTGGGTCGAAAGGTAGGTCAGCGCGATCTGGCGCGCGAGCCGCGCCTCGATCTGGCGTAGGTACGGCTCGAAGCTGACGGGCGCGGAGATCAGCCGGTTGAACGAGCGCCCGCCCGTCTCCGCCGAGAGGCGTTCGAGCGACCCCTGCCCGTTGCCCGCGAGCAGGCGGTTGGCGTCGCTCCCGTAGGTGGGCGCGAAGATCGTGTAGATCGCCACGCCGCGCCGCTGCGCCTCCTCGACCGCGCGTTGCAGATCGATGCTCTGGCCGGGCTGAGAGCTGTCGATGCCGCGCGACACGTCGAGTCCGTCGCTGACGACGATCATGGCGCGTCGGCCGACGGGCTGCGACTGGTAGCGCTTGAGCGCCTCGCGCACCGCGACGTAAGGGTTGTAGGGGCCGGCGCTGGGCGTGCCGACAGGGATGCGCAGTGAGCGCGCGGCGCGCTCGCGGTCGGTCGTGAACTTTTGTCTGATCTGGATGGAGCCGGAGCGCATGTAGCCGACGAGCACCTGCGAGCCTTCGGGCAGGCGGCGGATGAAGGAGGCGAGCGTCGCGATCTCGGTGGCGACGGAGGAGACCAGATCGTCCTGCACGAGGACGGCCAGGTAGAGCGGCGAGCGGTCGGCCGCGCTGCGCGTCGCCAGTATCTCCTGCCGCTCGCCGTCTTCGAGCACGGTCAGGTTCACCGTGCGAAACTCCTCGTCGCGCGGCTCGTCGCGTTCGAGCTGGATGGTGACGGGGATAGTGACGGGCCGCACGGGGCCGCGTCGCGCGCCCTGCGCCGCGATGAAGTCGCCGGCGGGGAGCAGACAGCAGAAGGCGGCCGCCGTCAGCAGCGTCAGCTTCAGGTTCGTGCTACGTCTCATCGGGCCTCCGCGTCTGTTGAACTTGTCGGCCGGGCGGAAGGATTATATAACCACAGGCGGCGGGAGCGCATCCCGGTTAAACAGACAGGGGGTAATGATGAGCAGGAACGGGGCGAGACTGACGGCGGGCGAGCGGGCGACACTTCGACTCTTACAGGTAGCGCCGTGGCTCGCCTTCCTGCTGCTCGCGCTGCCCGCGCCCGTCTATTTCTTCCTGCGCTACCTCGCCGCGGAAGAGGCCCCCGGCGAGTGGCTGCTCGTCGCGATGACGACGCTCGGCATCGGCGCTGTGGCGGGGCTGGTCGTGGCCGCGCTCATCGTCGTCTATCGCGTCTTCTGGATGCGGCGGCTGCGCGAGCGGCTGTCGGCCGACGGCGTCACCTCCGCCGAGCTGCGCTACTTCACGCGCGAGCTGACGCGCGAGGAGCGGCGAGCGCTGCGAGAGATCGAGCAACAGCGCCCCGCGCTCGCCGAAGCCTACCGCGACACGCTGGCCTCGCGGCTGACAGCCACGCGACTGCTCGCGCGCGTCAGCCGCGAGGCAGAGACGGTCGAGCGCAGGCTGACGGACGCGGCCCGCGCCCAATCGGCCGAGCGCGCGACCCTCGAAACTGAATTGCGGGCAGACCGCGAACGGCTCGCGCGCGTCGCGAAGGAGACGCGCGCTCGCCAGGCGCAGGCCGAGACGCGGCTGCGCGCCATCGAGGCCGCCGCCGCACGCGGAGCGAGCCTTGAGGAGACCGGCATCGCGCTCGAACGGCTCGAACTCGCCGACGCATACAACGCCCGCGCGCTCGAAGATGCGCGTCTCGAAGCCGAGGCGCGCGCCGAAGTCGAAAGAGAGCTACGCGAGGCCCGCCCCCGCGAACTGGAAGAGGGCGGGCGCGGACAAACCATGTAGGGGCGGGGCTTGTCCCTGCCCGTCGAGCGCCGCAGCGCGAAAACAGTAACGTCGGCATTCGACGATGACTGT
>DATHBT010000315.1:0-23840 GCA_035295985.1 Pyrinomonadaceae bacterium
ACAAGCGTGGACTCCGCGCGGCCGAAACCCGGCGAGCGCGCGCCAGCGCAAAGCCGCGCCGCCCGGACGCGCCGCCCGCCGCGCAGTCCGCACAGACCGCGCCCCGCGCGCCATCGGCCCCTACTCGCAGGCCATCGTCGCGAACGGCCTCGTCTTCTGCGCCGGCCAGATCGGCGCAGACCCGGCGACGGGCGAGCTGGTCGCGGGAGGCGTCCGAGAGCAGGCGGAGCAGGTCTTGAAAAATCTCGCCGCTGTCCTCGAAGCCGCCGGCAGCGACGCCGATCACGTCGTCAAGACGACCGTCTTCCTCGCCGACATGAACGATTTCGCCGCGATGAACGAAATCTACGCGCGCCACTTCAAAACAGACCCACCCGCGCGCTCGACCGTCCAGGCCGCACGCCTCCCGCGCGGCGCGCTCATCGAGATCGAAGCCATCGCCATCGTCAAAACACGCTGAGGCGGCGCGGCACGGCGGCGCGCGGCGCGCGGCCCGCGCCTCGGTTTTCGTGCTACCATTCCGCCGGGCCTCGCGGCTTCGGCCGCGGCCGAGGAGCACTCATGTCAGTCCCGCTCAAACGTCACTACTTCACCGCCGCCGAATATTACCGGATGGCCGACGCCGGCATCCTCACCGCAGACGACCGCGTCGAGCTGATCGAAGGCGAGATCATCGAAATGAGTCCCATCGGCAAGCGCCACGCCTCCTGCGTGGACAGGATAAACCGGTTGCTCGGCCGCCTCGCCAGCCATGCTGCCATCGTCCGCGTGCAGAACCCCGTCCGGCTGAGCGACTTCTCCGAGCCGCAGCCCGACGTGTCGCTGCTCCGCCCACGCGATGACTTCTACGCCGCCGGGCATCCGCGACCCGACGACGTTTTGCTCATCGTCGAGGTGGCCGACACTTCCGCCGATTATGATCGCGGCGTGAAGGTTTCGCTCTACGCGCGCTCCGGGATTCCCGAAGTCTGGATCGTGGATTTGACGGAGGACAGGATCGAAATCTACGCGAACCCTTCGGGCGGCGAGTACCGGGACGTTCGGTCGGCCTCGCGCGGCGGGTCGGTAAGCTCGAACGCGGTCGCCGGCCTCACTTTCGCCGCCGAAGAAATTCTCGGCTGAGTCGGCGATCACGTCAAAAAGCGGCGCGGGCGCGAAGCACAGAGGTCTTCGCGCCCGCGCCGCTTTTTCAGTCCTGAAAAGTTTCAGCCGCCGAAGCAATAGACGCGGCCGTCCTGCGAGCCGACGACGACGCGGCCGGAGGCGACGGCGGGCGAGGAGGAGACCGCGCCGCCCGTCTCGTACTCCCACAGCTTCTGGCCCGTGTAAAAGTCGAGCACGTAGAAGCGGCCGTCGTTCGAGCCGACGAAGACTCTCCCGCTCGCGAGCGCGGGCGAGGACTCGACGCGGGCGCGCGTCGGGAACGTCCAGCGCGCGCGGCCGGTGCGCGCGTCGATGCTGTGAACCATCTTGTCGCGCCCGCCGAGGACGACGCGGCCCTCGACCGCGCCGGCCGAGGAGTAGAAGGGGAACTGACGCTGCGGGTGGCGGTAGCGCCAGCGCACCGCGCGCGTCTGGAGGTTGACGCCGAGCACGAAGTTGTCGAACGTCCCGTAGAACGCGGAGTTGTCCATCAGCGCGGGCGACGCGCCGGTGTAAGCGCCCGACGTGACCTGATAGACCTGCTGCCCGTCGCTCAGGCGCACGGCCCGGAGGATTTCGTCGCAGCCGGCGATGAAGGCCATCCCGTTCCAGACGGCGGCCGTGGCGTGGACGGCCGCGTTCGTCTTCAACTTCCAGACGGGCTGCCCGTTACGCGCGTTCAGGGCGTAGAGGTGGCCGTCGTAGGAGCCGATGAGCACCTTGTCATCGGCGACGACGGGCGAGGCCTTCACCTCGCCGCCAGTCTTGAAAGTCCACATGCGGCGCCCGTCGCGCGCGCTGACGGCGTGAACCGTCCCGCCGAGGTCGCCGATGAAGACCGTCCCCTGCGCCACCGCCGGGGAGGATTCGCCGATGCCCTCGGCCGCGCCGGTACTGTAGCGCCAGCGCACGCGCCCGTCGCCGAGATCGAGCGCGATCAGCTCGCCCTTCTGCGAGCCGACGTAAACCGTCCCGCCCCAGATCGCGGGGGAGGATTCGACCGCCTCGCCCGCGTCGAACGACCACAGCAGCCGCAGGTTCTTAGGCACGTCCGCCTTCGAGACGCCCGTGTTCAGGTGCGTGGCGCGGAACTGCGTCCAGTTGTCCGGGTCGGCCCACTGCGCGGCGGCGCGCGCGGGCGGCAGGGAAATGAAGAGGGCGAGAGAGAGAAGCTTAAGAGCGCGTCCGGGCATCACCGCTTTGACCTCTGAACTTATGATCGATGCTTTCGAGCCATTGTAATGGAAAATAATTACCCGCGCGCAAGGGGGACGCACGCCGCCGCCGGCCCGGCGCTCAGTACGCGCTCTCGTAGAGCCGCATGGCCGCCGCCGCGTCGAAGGCGCGCGGGTTGAATCGGCCCGTCCACTGTTCGGCGGCCTCGTCGGCGAGCCGCGCCAGATCGGCGGCGGGCACGCGCGCGTCGCGCAAGCGTCGCGGCAGTCCGCCGGCAGTCGCTAACTCTTCGAGCCGCGCCGCCAAGTCCGAAGCCTCGCCGCGCGCGTGTGCCGCCCGCCACAGCTCGCGGTAGCGCGCGCCGACCTCCTCCGAGTTCCAGCGGACGACGTGCGGGAGCATGAGCGCGACGGCCGCGCCGTGCTCCGTGTCGTAGTTTTTGGTGAGCGGGTTGGCGCAGGCGTGCGTCGCGCCGAGCATCGACTGCTCGATGGCCGCGCCCGCGAAGTGCGCGCCGAGCAGCATCGCGCCGCGCGCCCCGACGTTCTCAGGCTCGGCGAGCGCGCTCTCGTAGTTCGCCTCCAGGAGCCGCCACGCCTCGCGCGAGAATATCTCGGAGACGGGGTTGCGGCGCGTAGTCACGAAAGTTTCCACGGCGTGCGAGAGGGCGTCGAAGCCGGCCGTGGCGGTCGTCGCGCGCGGCTGCGAGACGGTCAGCGCGGGGTCGAGCAGCGCGATGCGGAAGGCGGCCGAGGGGTCGCCGCACGCCATCTTCTCGCGCGTCGCGGCGTCGGAGACGAGGGCGTAACTTTGCGCCTCGCTGCCCGTGCCCGTCGTCGTAGGTATCCCGATCATCGGGAGCAGCGGCCGGGCCGCCTTGCCGTAGCCCCAGTAGTCGCGCATCGAGCCACCGTTCGTGAGCACGAAGTTGACGCCCTTCGCGCAGTCCAGAGACGAGCCGCCGCCGAGGCCGATGATCGAATCAACGTCGAGCGGCGCGGCGAAGGCGCGGCCCCGCTCGATCATCTCCGTGTCGGGGTTCGCCTCGAAGTCGTGGAACTCGAAGACGCGGACGCCGGCGGCGCGCAGCGGCCCGACCGCCTCCGCGACGTGGCCCGACGCGACGAGGCCCCGGTCTGCGACGAGCAGCGTGCGCTTGAAATTTAATTCGCGGGCGAGTTCGCCGACGCGCGCGACCGCGCCGTCGCCGAAGACGACGCGCGTCCGGGTCTGGTAGTCGAACGACTGCATCAACGCTTTCAGTTAATACGGAAAAAAGTTTCGCGCGAAGGCGCGAAGGCGCAAAGGCAGTCAACGTGCGATCTTACTTCGCGCCTTTGCGCCTTCGCGCGAGACCCGTCTTTCACTTCCCGGCGGCCGATTTCGCCGAGCCGTCGGCGACGGCGAAGACGTGGCGCTGCGAGCGGAAGATGAGCAGGCCGTCTGAGATCGCGGGCGTCGCCATCAGCGGCTCGCCGGCGGTCGAGTTCTTCGACAGCAGCTCGAATTTCGGGCCGGCACGGACGACGTAAACGTCGCCGTCCTCGCTCGGCAGGTAGAGCTTGCCGTTCGCGGCGACGGGCGACGCGCTGAACGATGTCGGCAGCCGCTCCTGGTAGATCAGTTTGCCGGTCTTGGCCTCGAAGGCGGAGAGCACGCCCGTGTCGGCCACGCCGTAGAGGATGTCGCCGTAGATGACGGGCGTGGTCGTGTAAGGGCTGCCCTTGTCGGCCCGCCACGCGAGGTGCGCGTTCGCCTGCTCGCCGGGCTTCAGTGAGATGTCGCCGCTGCCTCCGGGGCGGAAGGCGTACATCGCGCGGCCGGGCGGGTAGCCGCCCGCGACGAAGACGAGGCCGTGCGCGAAGAGCGGGGCCTGCTGCTTGACCTGCGTGTCGCCGTCGTTGAAACGCCACAGTTCCTTGCCCGTCGCGGGATCGTAGCCGCGGATGAATCGGCCGCCGTTCGCGATCAGCTCGGCGCGGCCGTTCGCTTCAACAAGCGTTGGCGTGCTCCACGAAGTGATTTCATTGCGCTCCACCCGCCACGCCTGCTTGCCGGTCTTGAGATCGTAGGCGGCGATGAACGACTGCGCGTGGCCGTCGGCCTGCACGATGACGAGGTTCTTGTAGATGACGGGCGAGCTGCCGTGGCCCCAGGAGGAATTCTTGTCGTCCCACAGCCCCGGATTCAGCACTCCGAGGTCTTGCTTCCAGAGGGGCTTGCCCGCGAAGTCGTAGGCGAACAGCCCCTCCGACCCCATCAGCGCGACGACAACTTTGCCGTCGGTCACGGGCGTCGAGTTGGCCTGCGTCGCTTTGACGTGGCGGCGCGCGCGCGGCATCCCCTCATGCGCCGTGCGCTCCCAGAGGATTCTCCCCGTCCGCTTGTCGAGCGCGTAAATCTTCCACGCGTGCTTGAAGTCGTCGCGGGCGAGGCCGATGCCGCGATCCGTGGCCTTGAAGGTCGGCTCCGGCTCGTCGCTGAGCGCCGTGATGATGAAGACGCGATCACCCCAGACGACGGGGCTGGCGTGCGACAGTCCCGGAATCGGCGTCTTCCAGCGGACGTTCGTGCCCGCCGCGAAATCCCACGCGGTCGCCGTGGGCCTCGCGTCGGAGACGCCCGCGGCCTGAGTGCCGCGGAACTGCGGCCAGTTCTGCGCCGCGGTAGTGATCGCCGACAGAAACAGGCAGGCGATCAAGACAAACCCCCTCGACGGTGTGTTTATTGTCTGCCGCATCTTCGCCCTCACCTGATGAAAGTGATACTGCAAATGCCGGCCGCCGCGACCCGATCCAGTTCGTGATGATCCGAGGTCAGGAGCGTGCCGCCGACGCGGTTCGTTAGCGTGACGGCGAAACAATCGGCCAGCGATATTTTCCCGCCGGCTTTGAGCTTGCCCGCCTCTTTCCAGAAAGCTTCGTCGAAGTCGCTGCGTTCAGCGAGACCTAAAGTCCTCATGTCCTCGACCGCGCCTTCGGCAGCACTCTCGCCGCCGGCACGATGGAAGTCGTAGTAGACCTCGCACAGGTTGATGGCGTGGGCCATGCATTGGCTGTTCGTGTCTAATAGGGCGTTCTCGACAACGTCGGAACCCGCCTCGCCTTTGAGAAAGGCGATGATCGCGCACGTGTCGAGCACGTAGATCACGGCCTGCTCCTGCGATCTTCGAGCGCAATCTCCTCCGTCTTTCGCGCGGCGAAGGCTTCACTACTGGTTGGAAGATTTGCGTACTTGCCGCGGATGCTGCGCACAAAATTGAGGCGCATGTCCGTGTCCGCAGTCTCCCAAACCATTTTGTTGAGTGAATGTTGAAGCTGCCGCATTTCATCCGGCGTGAAGGAGGCGGTTTTCTTCATAATCGTGATCGCAGCGCCGGCTAAGAACAGCGTAATCAGTTGACTTAGCGCGTCACGAATCTTCTCCCTCTCTTCAGGCGGGAGAGCCTTCACTTGTTCCACCACCTCCTCGACGGCTGTACTCATCTATCACCGCCTTTCATAGCAAGTGTGATCTGCAACGGCCAGCTACCGCGTGCCTCGCACCTACCTTGTTGTCGCCGCACCGCCCGCGCCCTCCTTGATGGCGAAGAGCTGGTTGCGGTTGGCGATGTAGAGCGCGCCGTTGGCGGGGACGGGCGTCGAATAGACGGAGCTTCCCATGTTGATCTCGGCGATGACCTTCTTCACCTTGCCGGCCTGGAGGATCACCACGTCGCCGTCCTCGTCGCCGAGGTAGAGCCTGTCGTCGATGATCATGGGCGAGCCCCAGACCGCGGCGAACACGTCGTGCGTCCAGAAGGGCGTCCCGGTCTTGGCGTCGAGCGCGTGGATGAAGCCGCTGAAGTCGGCCTGATACAGGATGCCGTCCTTGATCGCGGGCGTCGAGATCGAGCGGCGAATCTTGTCGTAGTGCCAGACCATGCCGGTCTTGGTGATGTCGCCGCGCTTGGTGGCGTCGATGGCGTACATGTGGCCGGTGCCCTCGCCGTGCTCGGGGTCCTGCCCGTTCGAGATGTAAACCTTGTCGTCGTGGATGACGGCGGTCGAGATGATCTCGTTGCGCGTCTTAGGCCAGACCGAGTCCTTGGGGTTCGTGTCGAACTCCCAGAGCTTCTTCCCCGTCATGGCCTCGTAGCCGCGAATCCACCCGTCGCCCTGGCCCATGACGACCTGAACGACCCCGCCGATTGTGCCGACCGTCGGCGACGCCCACTGGCCGTGGAGGATTTTGTCGAAGACGGAGTTGTCTTCCCAGACGAGCTTGCCGGTCTTCTTGTTGACGGCGATGATGGCCGGCGCTTTGGGCGAGGGGACGTTGACGTGGCTCTCGTCCTGACCGTTCGAGGTGGAGACGAAGATGAGGTCGCCGTAGGAGACGGGCGACGAGTTGGCGAGGTTGTGCGGCTGCGAGCCCACTTCGTCCATCATGTCGAACTTCCAGACGATGTCGCCGTCTATGTCGCGCGTCAGCTTCTCGTCCTTGAAGGGGCCGTCATTCTCCTTGTCGCGGAAGCCTTCCGTGTCGAGGCACAGCAACTCGGCGCGATTCGAGACGTAGTAAATCCTGTCGCCTTCGACGAGCGGGGAGGAGGCGACGCCCTGGTAGGGCCAGTCGTTGACGCGCCCCGACGTGAGCTTGTCGTGAACCATCTGCCACAGGAACTCGCCGTCCGCCTCGCGGAAGGCCATCACGACGCCCTTGTCGCCCTTGATCGTGGGATCGCGCAGCCCCTCGTTGTTCGTGCCGACGAAGACCTTGCCGCCGGAGACGACCATGTTGCCGTAGGTCTGCGACCCCAGCGCGGCGACCCATTTGACGTTCTTCTTCGTCTTCACGTCCCACGCCGTGGCGATGCCCTTCATGTTCGAGACCATGTTGCGGTCGGGCGTGCCGCCCCACATCGGCCAGTCGCCGCCGCCCGGATCGCCGGCGGAGGCGGTGAGCAGCGAGCCATAAGCGGCAAGCAGCACCGCGCCGACTGCCGACGCGGCCATGACAATCCTCTTAACCTTAACTGACGTTCTGCGGATGTTCTTCATTACCTCTGTTCCTTCTGCTGACGGCTGACGGCTCACTTGTGGGAGATGATGATTTGCTGGACGGGGCCTTGGTGCAACTCGCTCTGCGAGAAGCCTGCGCTCTCAAACATCTGTTGGTACTCGGAGAAGGTATAGGCGTCGCCCGCTTGCGTCGAGCCGAGCATGACGAGCGGGAACGTGGCCGCCTGCGGCGGCGAGACGCGCGACTCGTCGGGGACGAACTCCGGGGTGACGCAGCGCCCGCCCGGCTTGAGCGCCGCGTGGATTTTGCGCATCAGCCGCTCGTTGGTCGGGCGGTCGAAGTGGTGGAAGAAGTTGGGGACGAGGACGACGTCGTAGTCCGCGCCGAAGTCAACGTCGAAGGCGCTGCCCGGAATCTCGTGGAAGCGGTCGGCGACGCCCTCACGCTCGGCGCGCTCGCGGGCGAAGGGCAGGACGTTCTTCCAGTCGGAGGCATAAACTTCTGCGCGCGGGTTCGCCTTCGCGAAACTGATGCCGTAAACGCCGTGGCTCGCCGCGATGTCGAGGACTTTGCACGACTCCATCGACGCCGCGCCCGTGAGCTGCACGATCATTTCGGCCGCGGGCGCGGCCATCGCGGCCATGCTGCGCGCGAAGTCCTCCCACATCGGGTGCTCGGTCGTCATCGAGCCTTCGTCGGGCATCGTCGTGGTGCCGCGGCGGACGCTCTCCGTGAAAGTCCCGACGAACGCGCCGACGAGGTGCTCCCCGGCCAGGAAGGCGGCCATGCCGCCCACGTAAGCGGGGGAAGCGCGGACGAGGAAGATTTGCGACTCCGGCGCGAGGCCGTAGCGCGCGCCCTGTTTGGTAAGAAACTGGTGGACGGTCAGGTAGTCGCAGAGGATGCGGACGCCGCGCTCGGAGGCGCCCGTGCGCTCGGCGATCTCGGCGGCGGTGGCCGCGCCTTCACTGACGGCCGTGAAGATGTCTAATTCGATGGCGGCCTTCAGCGCGGCCGTCGCCTGATAGGCGGTCAGCGTCTGGAAGATGCGCTCGGGCGTCGGCTGCTGGGGGTGCGCTCCGTCGCCGTGTTGTCGTGTCGTCGCGTCGGGCTGTGCTGTCTGTGTCATCGGTCTAGGGTCTTCACCTGTTCGGGGTTACTTTGATGTTGTCGAAGAAGACGGCGGCCTGCGATTCGGCGAGCGCGTTGCCGTAGATGCCGGGCGCGCCCTGCCGGTGCGGGAGCACGTCTGTGTGATCGATTATCCAAGCGGCCGGCTCCGGCTGGCCCACCGGCCAGACCTTGCCCCGCGCGCGCGTCTTGCCGCCCGGCAGGTTCTCGACCGTCAGCTTCATCCGATACCACACGTCCGGCTTCCACTCGAAGGGAACCTTCACGGTGCGCTCGGTTTCGGGCTGCCACGGCTCAAGACTCAGTTCCTGCTTGTTGCCGTAGAGCACGAGCACATGGCGCTGCGCGATGACGCCCGCGTCGCCCTGCTGGCGGCGGCGCATCGTCCCTTTGATGTCGGCCTCGACGGTGTAGTCGCGCAGATCGGACGGCCCCATGTAGGCGCGCGCGCGCGTCACGAGCGACGATCCCGTAGTCGTCTTGACCAGAACTTTATTGCCCTCCTGATCCTGCACGACGAACTTCGGGGTCGCGTTGACCCACGTGACGGGCGGCGCGTTCAAGGGCCACGAGTCGAACGTCTCGTTCCAAGGGAGCGGTGGGACTATGCGCACAGCGGCCGACCCCGTCACGCCGCCGACCGTCGCTTTGACCAGACCGCCCTGCCACCCGCCGTCCGCGGCGGAGGCGAACTGCCCCGCGGCGACCGTGCCCTTCAGCTTGTCGAGCGACCACTCGGCCTGCTTCTCCTCGCGGATCATGCGCCCTTGCGCGTCGAACGAGCGGACGCGGAAGGAGACCTTGTCGCCCGGCTTGATGATGAGTTCGGTCGGTACCACCTGAACGTAAGCGACCGCCGCGCCGGTCGGGGCCTGCGATGGGGCCGGGGCGGCATCGCGCGCGTGGGCGCTCGCCGTTGCCGGCAGCTTCCTGCCAATGGCGTAGAGGTTCGAGTCTGTGACGAGGAAGACGCGGCCGTTCGAGACGGCGACCGAGGCGATGATCGCTTCGGGTTGCTGCTCCGTGCCGAGCTGATCCTCGTCCAGAACCTTCGCGCCCGTGGGGCCGGGTTCGAGGATGAAGAATTTTCCGTTTTCCGTGCCGACGTAGAGCTTGCCGTCGGCCAAGACGGGCGAGGCCTTCTGGATCGTGCCGAGGTTCTGAATCCAGAGCTGCCGGCCGGTCTTCACGTCGAAGGCCGCGACGTTCGCGCCGTTGTCCAACTGATAGAGGCGTTCGCCGTCGAGCACGGGAGACGAGAAGCCGCCCTGCCAGCCGATCTTCGTCCAGAGCACATCCTCCTTCTTCAACTCTCCCCTGGCCGCGGCGTTGACGGCGAGCATCATGCCCATTTCGTTCGATTCGAGGTTCTCTTCCGAGTGGGTGAGGATGGCCGTGCCGTTGAAGACGACCGCGCCGGTGTTGATGCCGCGCTTCGAGATTTCGTACTTCCAGACCATCTCGCCCGTCTGCGGCTTGATGGCGTAGGTCACGCCGTCCGACCCGCCCTGGATGAGCAGGCGCGTGCCGGCCACCTCGGCGATGATCGGCGCGGCGTAGGTCGTGTCGTAGGGGCGTCCGCCGGGGCCGCTCACGTAGATGGTCTCGCCCGTCCGCTTGTCGAAGGCGAGCCAGCGGTGCGCGCCGCCCGCGTGCTGGCCCCACTGGAATGTGACGCCGCTGACGATGACCAGATCGCCGTCGATGAGCGGCGAGACCGTGCGACCGCCGTGCGTGGTGAGCAGCCCGAAGTCCTCGCCGAGCGAACGCTCCCACAGGACTTTGCCCGCGGGCGACAGACCCAGCAGCACGCCCGCGCCGCCGAGGGCATAGACGTTGCCCGTCACCGTGTCAACGGCGGGCGAGGCCCACGCGATGCGGTGCGGCGGCACGTCCGACAGGTACAGGTCGAAGCGGTGCTCCCACAGTACCTTCCCAGTGTCGGCGTTGAAGGCGACGAGACGCTCCTGAAGCGTCGGCCCCTTGCCCGCGGCGTTCAGCAGGTAGAGCCGGTCGCCGAAGACGACGGGCGTGGAGCGCCCGCCGTAGGGCGCTTTCCACGAAAGATTCTCGCCCGCGGGCGACCACTTCGTCGGCAGGTTCTTCTCCGGCGAGATGCCGTCGCGACGCGGCCCGCGCCACTCGGCCCAGTCGCCGGCGCGCGCGGCAGTCGAAGCGTTGAAGAGGAGGAATGCGGAGGCTGACAGGAGCAGGGCGCGCTTCAGTAGCATGTAAGTCGATCTCGTTTCCTGTTTGTGGAGTCCGAACCCGTTTGCCGGTCTGCTGTTGGAATACGAACGGGGCGGAACGAGGGTTGCGGAAGTCTCGGCATTTTGCGCCGCGGAATTCTTGACTGTTTGGGGTCGCGCAGGGGATATTCTTCCGCCCGCCGCCGGGAGAGTCAAGTTGAAACCTTTCGGCCGCGGCCGGCGTAAAATCTGTCGCCAACAGCGCGGATTTTCGTTTACCTCGGTATCACACCCGCAGTAGTTCAACAGGCCAAATTGGGCCGGGCCGCCCGCCCCCCCGACGAACGAGGAGTGGAAACTCGTATGACGCGAAGACTCGCCGCACTGTTGTCCCTCGCCCTCCTGCTCTCGACCGCCGCCCTCGCGCAGACGCCCGCCCCGACGAACAGCGGCGGCGCGCCCGACCAGCAGCTCTGGGACGCCACGCGCCGGGGCGACGCGGCCGGCGTGCGCGCCGCCATCGCCAAAGGCGCGAACGTCAACGCCAAGTGGCGCTACGACCAGACGCCCCTGTTCAAGGCCGCCGAGCGCGGCGACGCGGAGATCGTCAAAATCCTGCTCGACAACAAGGCCGACCCGAACATCCGCGACACCTTCTACGGCGCGACGCCGCTCTACTGGGCGACCGACAAAGGCCACACGGAGGTCGTGCGCGCGCTCGTCGCGAAGGGCGCGACCGGCAGCGAGGACGTGCTGCTGACGGGCGTGCGCACGGGCAACGTCGAGTACGTCAAGATCGCGCTCGGCCAGGGCGAGACGCCCCCCGCGACGCTGACGCGCGCCCTCACCCTGTCGGGCGTCCGCCACGGCGCGGAGAAGGATGAGGCGGTCAGGACGAAGCACGCCGAGATCGCCGCCTTGCTCAAGGCGGCGGGCGCGCAGCCGGGCTTCCAGGTCGAGCCGGCCGTGCTCAAATCTTACGAGGGCGCGTACAAGAACGAGCAGGGTCAGGAGTGGAAGGTGGCCGTCAACGAGCAAGGCTACCTGACCGTGGCCCCCGCCCCGACCAACGTCTTCATCGTCGTCCCGTCGGACAAGGTCACGTTCCAGCCCATCGAGTTCGGCGGCATCCAGATCACCTTCAACGTCGAGGGCGAGAGCGTCACGGGCCTCACCTTCAAGCAGGGCCAGGCCGCGCCGGTCGTTTACAGGCGACAGTGAGATTGCGGATTGCGGAATGCGGATTGCGGATTTAAGAATTCGGCATCTCGAATCTCAAATCTGAGATTTGAAATCTCGAACTCAAATTTGAAATCTTCAACCCTCTTCCAATCCGCAATCCGAAATCCACAATCCGCAATCGTTAATTGAGGAGCCCCCCGAAGATGTTCAGAAGTTTCGCCGGTAGAGCTTTCGCCTCCGCCCTCGTCTGCCTCGCCCTCTGCGCGCCGTCATTCGCACAGACGGCGAAGCGCGTGCCGACCGTGGATGACCTGCTGATGCTCAAATCGGTCGGCGGCGCGCGTATCTCGCCCGACGGCCGCTGGGTCGCCTACACCGTCACCGAGACCAACTTCAAGACGGACGCCTACGTCACGCAAATCTGGCTGGCCGACGCGGCGTCGGGCCGCACGCTGCAACTGACGCGGGGCGAAAAATCTTCCGGCAACCCGCGCTGGTCGCCCGACGGCCAGTGGCTCGCGTTCGTCTCTGATCGCGCCGGCGACAAGAACCAGATTTACGCCATCCGACCCGACGGCGGCGAGGCCGTGCAACTGACGAAGCACGAGACGCCGGTCGGCGGCTTCTCCTGGTCTGAGGACGGCAAGTGGATCGGCTACACGGCGACCGAGCCGCCGCCCCCTTCGGCGAAGGAGCGCAAGGAGAACCTCGGCGACTTCGAGGTGGTGCGCCGCGAGTACAACCACCTGCACCTGTGGACGTTCGCGGTCGCCGACGCGCTGAAAGAGCCGCTGGTCGGCAAGCAGCGGACGAAGGGCAGGGACTTCAGCATCACCTCGGCCGCGTGGTCGCCCGACTCGACGCGCGTCGCATTCAGCGCCACCGTCAACCCCGATCTCATCCAGGGCGTCACGGCCGACATCTACGTCCTGAACCTCGCGGACGACTCCGTCAAGAAGATCGTCTCGCAGCCCGGCCCCGACAACGGCCCGGCGTGGTCGCCCGACGGCAAGTGGATCGTCTTCTCCTCCGCGATGGGCAAGACCCTCTTCTTCCACTCGAACAACCGGCTGGCCGTCGTCCCGGCCGAGGGCGGCGCGGTGCGCTCGATCACGGACGATTTCGACGAGCAGCCCGGCTTCGTCGAGTGGAACAAGGACGGCATCTACTTCACGGGGCTGCAAAAGACTTCCTCGCACCTCTTCCGCCTCGACCCGCAGACCGCGAAGTTCGTGCGCGTGACCGCGCCCGCAGACCTGATGGCCGGCGGCTTCACCTTAACGCGCGACGGCCGCCGCATGGCCTTCGTCAACAGTTCGTCCACGTCGCTCCCCGAAGTCGTCGTCTCGGACGTGCAGAAGTTCGCCCCGCGCGTGCTCACGAACATGAGCGAGCAGGCCAGGCAGTTCGTGCTCGGCACGCGCGAAGTCATCTCGTGGAAGAGCCAGGACGGCGCGGAGATCGAGGGCGTGCTGATCAAGCCTGCCGACTTCGACCCGACGAAGAAGTACCCGCTGCTCTGCATTATCCACGGCGGCCCGACCGGCATCGACCGGCCCGCGCTGCTGACGCCCGACGCGCGCTACTACCCCTCGGACATCTGGGCGGCGCGCGGCGCGCTCATCCTGAAAGTCAACTACCGCGGCTCGGCCGGCTACGGCGAGCGGTTCCGGCAGCTGAACGTCGGCAACCTCGGCGTCGGCGACGCGTGGGACGTTCTGAGCGGCGTCGATCACTTAATCAAGAAGGGTTGGGTTGACCCCGACCGCGTCGGCAGCATGGGCTGGAGTCAGGGCGGCTACATCTCGGCCTTCCTGACCACCTCGACCGACCGCTTCAAGGCGATCTCCGTCGGCGCTGGCATCTCCAACTGGGCGACCTACTACTACAACACGGACATCACGCCGTTCACCATCCAGTACCTCGGCAAAGACCCGGCCGACGATCCGGCCATCTACGCCAAGACCTCGCCGATGTCCTACATCAAACAGGCCAAGACGCCCACGCTCATCCAGCACGGCGAGAACGACCGCCGCGTCCCCATCGCCAACGCCTACGAGCTGAGGCAGGGCCTCGAAGACCGCGGCGTCAAGACCGAGATGATCGTCTATAAGGGCTTCGGCCACGGCATCACGAAGCCGCGCGCGATGCGCGCCGTGATGCACCACAATCTCGCCTGGTTCAACCACTACATCTGGGGCGACACGCTGCCCGACCTCGCCAACATGCCGATCCCGAAGAAGGAAGACGAGAAGAAGGCGGACGAGAAGGCGAAGGCCGGGGGCAACTGACTTCTTCAACACGAATAACTGCCGGGAGAAAAGAATGAGCCGCAAGTTAACCTTCGCACTGTGCCTCTGCCTTACCGTCGTCGCGCCGGCCGGCGCGCAGAACTGGCCGCAGTTCCGCGGCGCGGGCGCGCTCGGCGTGGCGGAAGGACGGCCGACCCTGGCCGCGTGGGACGCGACGAAGATGCAGGGCGTCCGCTGGAAGACGAGGATTCCGGGCCTCGCGCACTCAAGCCCCGTCGTGTGGGGCGACCGCGTTTACGTGACGACCGCCGTGAGCAGCGCCGGCAAGTCCGAGGAGCGCTACGGCCTCTACGGCGACGTTGACCCGGTCAAGGACGAGCCGAAGCACACCTGGCACGTCATCGCGATTGATAAGGCGACGGGCAAAATCCTCTGGGATCGCGTGGCCCACGAGGGCGCGCCCGGCACGAAGCGCCACCCGAAGGCGACGCACGCCTCCTCGACCCCGGCGACCGACGGCAAGCACGTCGTCTCACTCTTCGGCTCGCAGGGGCTGCTCGTCGCGCACGACGCCGGCGGAAAACTGCTCTGGAAGCAGAACATCGGCGTGCTGGATTCCGGCTGGTTCTACGATCCCGATTACCAGTGGGGCCACGCCTCTTCGCCGATTATCTACAAGAACCTCGTCATCGTGCAGGCCGACATCCAGAAGGACTCCTTCATCGCGGCCTACGATCTCAAGACCGGCAAGCAGGTCTGGAAGACGCCGCGCCCCGAGGAGATTCCGTCGTGGGGCACGCCAACCGTGTACGAGGGCAAAGGCCGAGCGGAGCTTATCGCCAACGGGACGAAGTTCGTCCGCGGCTACGATCCCGCGACGGGCAAGGAGCTGTGGCGCATCGGGCCGAACTCCGAGATCACGACGCCGACGCCGTTCGTCGCGCACGATCTGATCTTCGTCACCTCCGGCTACCGTCCCATCCAGCCGATCTACGCCATCCGCCCCGGCGCTTCGGGCGACATCTCGCTCAAGGACGGCAAGGAGTCGAACGAGTTCGTCGCGTGGAGCAAGCAGCGCGGCGGCCCCTACATGCCGACGCCCATCGTGTACGGCGATCACTTCTACACGCTCTCGAACCAGGGCGTCGTCGCCGCCTACGACGTGAAGACCGGCGAGCGGCTCTACCAGGAGCGGCTCGGCGGAAAGGGCGGCGCGTTCACGGCCTCGCCCGTGGCGGCCGACGGCAAGATTTACTTCCCGAGCGAGGACGGTGACATGTTCGTCATCAAGGCCGGGCCGAAGTACGAATACCTCGGCTCGAACCCGATGGGCGAGGTCATCATGGCGACGCCGGCCGTCTCCGACGGCACGATCTTCGTCCGCACGACCGGCCACCTCTTCGCCGTCGGCGACGCAGCGCCCGCGAAGGCGAAGGCCGGCAAGTGAGCTTGTTACCTCGTCATCGACCTACTGCTCTGAGATTCCCGCTCTCATTGCCCGTTATGGAACAAGGGCCGGCGTGCGCGCGTCTAACCCCTCGCGCGCTGGTCCTCCAACTAATGTGGAAGGAATCAACGCTATGAAACGTTTCTCGGTGGCGGCGCTCGCGGCGCTGCTCGTCTGTTTTGTCGTGGTCGCGCTCGCTCAGTGGCCGACCGCCCAGGCGAAGGGCGGGAACTGGCCGCAGTGGCGCGGCCCGGAAGGGCAGGGCGTGTCGAGCGAGACGGGCGTGCCCCTGGAGTGGGACGCGACGAAGAACGTGCTGTGGAAGACGCCGATTCCGGGGCGCGGCCAGTCGCAGCCGATCATCTGGGGCAAGCACGTCTTTCTGACCACGGCCATCGAGGGCGCGGTCAAGCCCGGAGCCAAAGCCCCCGAACACCTGATCGGCGGCAAGCCCTGGAAGCACCCCGACAGCATCGGCGCGGACAAAATCCACACCTTCAAGGTGCTGGCGCTCGACCGCGACACTGGCAAAATCCTGTGGGAGCGCACGGCCTTCGAGGGCGCGCCTTACGACGACCGCCACCGCAAGAGCAGCTTCGCCGCCCCGACGCCCGCCACCGACGGCAAGATGGTCTATGCCTACTTCGGCGCGGAGGGCCTCTACGCCTACGACTTCGCCGGCAAGCTCGCGTGGAAGCAGGACGTGGGCCGCATCTCGACGCTCGGCATGGGCGCGGGCACGTCGCCCGTCCTCCACGAGAACCTGGTCATCATGCAGGCCGACATAGAGGACGGCAAAGAGTCGTCCATCGTCGCCTACGACAAGAAGACGGGCAAGCAGGTCTGGAGGACGAAGCGCGAGGTGCAGGTCAGTTGGTCAACCCCGATCATCGTCCGCACGAAGCAGCGCACGGAGCTGGTGACGACGGGCACGGAAGCCGTCATCGCCTACGACCCGGCGACGGGCAAGGAGCTGTGGCGCTCGAAGGGGCTTGAGAGCAACGCGATCCCGTCGCCCCTGACGGACGGCGAGATGGTCTTCGTCGGCGCGGGCTACCCGAAGAAGATCACGATGGCCCTGAAGCTCGGCGGGAGCGGCGAGTTGAAGG
The DNA here is from genome assembly GCA_035295985.1 of Pyrinomonadaceae bacterium. Classification (GTDB taxonomy): domain Bacteria; phylum Acidobacteriota; class Blastocatellia; order Pyrinomonadales; family Pyrinomonadaceae; genus JAIVGV01. The sequence continues at coordinate 16,634 of DATHBT010000315.1, forward strand.
AGGGCGAGGGCGTCGCCTGGACTTACGGGAAGGGCACGGCCTACGTGCCTTCGGCGATCCTGTTTAACGGCATCGTCTACCTGATGAACGACAAGGGGCTGATCACCGCGCTCGACGCCAAGACCGGCAAGGTGCACTACGAGGGCGGGCGCGTGCCCGTCCCCGCCACCTTCATGGCCTCGCCCATCGCCTTCGGCGACTACATCCTGCTCACCAGCGAGGACGGCGACACCTACGTCATCAAGGCCGGCCCGAAGCACGAGGTGGTGCGCACCAACTCGCTCGGCGAGCCTGTTTACACCTCGCCCGCCATCGCCGACGACAAGCTGTTCATCCGCGCCGACAAGCACCTCTACGCCATCGGCAAGAAGGGCTAGGCGTTGAGCAAAAGCGCGCGCGCCGACTTGATTCGGCGCGCGCCTTTGTTAATCGGGAGACGGCGCGGCCGTTTAGGGTTCAAGCGTCTGGGTTCGTTCGACGGCGCGGCGGTCACGTGGGGGCCGCCGCGCTACCCCCTTTCCCGCCGCAGGCCAAGGAGTGTGAAGTGATGTTCGAGCCGCAAGAGTCCGCGCCGTGGTATCGCTCGCCGCTGTTGAAGGTGGCCGCCGTCGTGCTGGTCGCCGTAGTCGCCGTCGCGGCCCTCCTCATGACCGTCGGCCGCCGCTACTTGGGCGGCAACGACGCGCACTACTCGGAACTCGAACGCCACCGCGCGCAGCAGCGACAGCAGGACGCCGCGCAAGGCGCGCAGGCCGCGCCGGCCGACGCGGCAGCCGCCGCGCAGCAGGCCGCCGCCGCCGCGCCCTCCGCCGATCCGAACGCGGCTAGCGCGCCGCAACAGCCCGCGCCCGGCGCGCCCGCCCCGCCCGCCGCGCCGCAGGGCGGCGAGACGAGCCACGCGACCGCGCCCGCGACGCCCGCCTCGCGCAACTACTGGACGGACTTCCGCGGCCCCGCGCGCGACGGCAGCTACAAGGAGCGCGCGATCAAGGTCAACTGGCCGTCGGGCGGGCTGACGCCCGTCTGGAAGCAGCCCGTGGGCGGCGGCTTCTCTTCGTTCGTCGTCGCCGACGGCGTGGCCTACACAATCGAGCAGCGCCGGCGGCAGGAAGTCGTCGCCGCCTACCGAGTCTCGGACGGCCGCGAGCTGTGGACGAACGGTTGGAGCGGTGCGTTTTCCGACTCGACGGGCGACGGCCCGCGCACCACGCCCGCCTGGGATGCCGGCCGCATCTACGCGCTCGGCGCTGAGGGAGAGCTGCGCTGCCTCGACGCCAAGACCGGCCGCTCGATCTGGAACAAGAACATACTGGCCGACAACGGCGCGGATAATTTGTCGTGGGGCGTGGCGGCCTCGCCGCTCGTCGTGGACGACAAGGTGGTCGTGATGGCCGGCGGCTCCGGGGGCAAATCAATCGTCGCCTACAACAAGATGACGGGCGCGCCCGCCTGGCGCTCGCAGGACGACCGCGCCTCCTACACCTCGCCGATGCTCGTCGCGCTCGCGGGCCGCCGGCAAATCCTCGCCGTGACGGCCACGCGCATCCTCGGCCTCGAACCCGCGGACGGCAAGCTCATCTGGTCGCACCCGTGGCCCACCTCGATGGGCATCAACGTCTCGCAGCCCATCGTCGTCGGCCCGAACCGCGTCTTCATCTCGGCCGGGTACGGGAAGGGCGCGTCGCTCGTCGAGCTGTCGTCCGCGGGCGGCGCGCTCTCGCCGCGCACGGTCTGGGAGAACATCAACCTCAAGACGAAGTTCAACAGCCCCGTCTATCACAACGGCCACGTTTACGGCTTAGACGAGGGCATCCTCACCTGCGTCCACGCCGAGACCGGCGAGCGCAAGTGGAAGGGCGGGCGCTACGGCTACGGCCAGGTGATCTTAGCCAGCGGCCACCTGATCGTCACGACCGACGGCGGAGAGATCGCACTCGTCAAGGCAGACCCTTCGGGCTTCAACGAGGTCGCCAAGTTTGCCGCGCTCGAAGGCAAGACCTGGAACGTGCCCGCCCTGGCGGGCGGCAAGCTCCTGGTGCGCAACGAGACGCAAATGGCCTGCTACGATCTGGCGGAATGAGAAGTAGCCGTTAGCTGTTAGCTTTTAGCTTTCAGAAAAAGAAGAAGGCGGGAGGCAGTGATTATCACTGCGGCCTCCCGCCTTCTGTTTTATGTCTTAGCTAACAGCTAACAGCTAATAGGTAACAGCTTCTCTAATCGCTACTCCCCGGCTCGCGCGGGTCTTCGGGGCGGAGCGTGCCCGTCTCCGTGCTGCCGAGCTGGTAGGTGCGGATCACGTCGAAGGGCGGCGAGTAGCAGTGGAGCGTGATCATGTCTTCGCCGCTACCTTCGGCGTTGCCGATGCGGTGGATGTCCGGGATGCCGGCGACGGTGACGTGGCCCATCCCCCACGCGTGCGACTCGCCCTCGCACAAGCCACGCTCCCGGTCGTAGTCGTAGAGCGTTTCGTGCATCCGGCCCCGCAGGACGCGGATGACGCTGTACGAGCCGTTGTGATCGTGGATCGAGGTGTAGTGGCCCGGCTTCCAGCATAGCACCAGCAGCTCGACGTGCTCGTTCCTGAGCACGCGCGTGCGGACGTATGTGCGCGGGCGGAACTTGACGTAGGGGCCGAGTTCCGCCTCCCCGATCTCGGCGCGGTTGAGGAGCGACTGTAGCTCCGCGAACGTGGGGCGGGCGCGAAGATCGGAGAGCGCGGCGGCGAGGCCGTCGAGCGAGAGCGGGCTGTGACGTTGGCCGTCCGGCGCTTGCGTCGCCGTTCCGGCCTCGACTTGTGCGGCCATGACGGTTCTCTCCGTTTGTTGCGGGGCAGACGGAAATTAAAGGGGGCTGGTCGCTTTTATGGCAAGCGTAGGGGGCAAGTCAAGCGCGGGGCGATTCTGAAGGAGAGAAGAATTAGCCACAGAGGCCACAGAGATCGCCGGGGAAGATGAAAGGGCCGAGCCGACACCTCTACTCCGGGACTGCCGGATCGGCCTTTCCGTTTTTGTCCTCTGAGTCCTCCGTGAGTGGCGGGTCATGTTCACTGTTCGACAGGCAGCGGGGATGATTACGTCGTAGCTCCGACGGTGAAACCCCCGCCGCGCGGGGTGAGGATGTCCGAGTCACGCTCACGGGGCGTTCGGGCGACCTCCCCCGGGCACTAGCGTCGGCCGCGCGGCAAACCCTCGAAGCTCCCGCGGAGGGTGAGCGGTGGTGACGGCCACGCCTGGCCCGGGCTGGCCCCGGCTTCCGTATCGATGACCTTACCCGTCTCTGCATTCTCGCAGGGGGAGAGTTCGACGAGGAAGCTGCCGTCCAGCACGTCGGAGCCTGGCCGCGCGGCGGTGCGCAGGTAGCCGGAGGCCATATTCGCGGGCCGGCAGCGCAGCGTCCGCTGTACCTCCGCGAGCTCCATCGGGAACACGAGGCGGGTCCCCGGGGCGATACCCCCTTTGTCGTCGGTCATGATGAGGAGGTCCCACCCGTCGGCCCTGAGTTCGAGGCGGTCGTGCCCGACGCTGCCGACTTGCGCGCCGCGGCTGGTGTGGCCGAAGCGCAGCTCGCCGCCCCCGAGTAGCTTCTCTTCTACCTTGACCGGGAGGATCCCGTAGAGGAAGCGGTCGATGCGAGGCCTCTCGACCCTCACCTCGAACGACGGGCCCCGTGGCGCGCCCGAGGCGCTCGGGGCCGCCGGGCGAGCGGGCCACAATATGAACATCATGACGCAGGCGAGCAGCGCCAGCGCGATGACGATCAGCGATGCCTTCAGCGATCTCTTCACGCCACCCATGATCGGCGCGAATCGCGGCGGCGGTCAACCGGCGGAGGGGCACGGAGGTGGGTCAGTTTGAAATCTGACCCACTACCCCTCCGCGTCCTCTGTGGCAAATTTCCTCGCTAGAACAGCAGCTTGACGCCGAACTGGAGGTGACGCGGGCTTTGGGCCGAGCGAATCTGGCCGAAGGTCGGCGAGCCGAGGAAGTTGTCGGGCAGGTCGAAATTCGGGCGGTTGAAGAGGTTGAACGCCTCGGCGCGCAGTTGGAGGTTGACGGATTCGGTCAGCCGCGTGTTCTTGACGAGCGAGGCGTTGACGTTGCGGTAGTCGGGGCCGACGACCGTGTTGCGGCCCGAGTTGCCGAACGTTCCGAAGGCGGGGAAGGCGAAGGCGGCGGTGTTGAACCAGCGTTCGGGCGTGCGCGGGCCGGAGTTAGGATCGCCGACGAGGTTGGGGCGGTCGTTCGCGCCGAAGCCGAGGTTGGAGCGGCCGGTGTTGCTCTGGTCGATGTCCGAGAGCAGCGCGACGGTGAACGGGCGGCCGGACTGGAGGGTCACGACGCCGTTCGTCTGCCAGCCCGAGAGGAGCGCGGAGAGGAAGCCGTCGCCGCCGGCGTAGCGTCGGCCGCGGCCGAACGGGAGATCGTAGGAGTAGCTGACGGAGAGGCGGTGGCGCACGTCGAAATTCGACCGGCCGCGCTCCTGCCGCACGTCGTAGCTGTTCTGCGGGAAGTTCGGGTCGCCCGCGCTCGTGAAGAAGTTCGAGGCGTCGTCGATTGACTTGGAGAAGGTGTAGGAGGCGAGCAGCGACAGCCCCTGCGTGAGCCGCTGCTGGAGGCGCGCTTGCAGCGAGTGGTAGTTCGAGTTGGCGCGCGACTCGATCAGGTTGATGTCGGCGAAGAAGGGGTTGGGCCGCAGGTTCGGCTGGGCGGGCGTGGCCTGCGCGGGCTGGTTGATGTCGCGCGCCGTGACGAGCTTCGTGCCCTTCGAGCCGACGTAGCCGACTTCCAGCACGCGGTTACGGCCGAGCTGCTGCTGGACGTTGACGTTCCAGTGCTGCATGTAGGGCGTCCGCAAGTCGCGCTGGAAGGCGAGGCCGGAGCCGGGCAGTTGGACGGGGAAGTTCTGCGGGAACGGATCGCTGAGCGTGATGAACTGGCCGGGGCCGAGCGGGAAGAAGAGCGACAGGTTGAAGTAGGGCTGGTTGAAGTAAAGCCCCTCGCCGGGAGCGAGCGCGGACTGGTCGTAATAGACGCCGTAGCCGGCGCGAAGAACCGTCGTGCCCTCGTCGGTCAGCGTGTAGGCCAGCCCGACGCGCGGCGCGAAGTTGTTCTTGTCGGTCTCGTAGCCGCTGCGCGGCATCCCGGCAGTCCCGACCTGCACGAGCGTCCGGGTGTCCGGGTCGTAGAGGTTCGCGCGGTCGTCGGCGTCAACGGGCGGCGAGTTCAGCTCGTAGCGCAGGCCGGCGGTGACGGTGAGCCGGGGCGTAGCGCGCCAACTGTCGTTGACGTAGAAGTTGTAGCTCTCGGAGCGGAGGCGCTGCGGGTTGTCGAGGCGCGCGCCGCCGGTGATGAAGGGGAAGCCGAGGAGCAGATCGGCGAGCGCGTTGCCCGTCAGGAACTGGTTCGTGAAGGTGAGGAAGCCGCGCGACTGCACGTCGCGGAAGGCGTTTTGTTGGAGGGCGCGGAAGTCGAAGCCGAACTTGACGAGGTGCGCGCCCCGCACGTAGTTGACGTTGTCCAGGAACTGGAAGAGGTTCGTCGTCGAAGCCTGCGGGTTGTTGAACTCGTCGCCGAGCGGGGAGAGGCCCGTGATCGTGATGAAGCTCAGGCCGAAGTCGCGCGGGTTCTGCGAGAGTTCGGGCAGGCCGACCTGTTGGTTGATGCTCGTGCCGCGGCCCTCCTGAATCACCGACTGGGAGACGCGGTTGAAGGCGAAGCGGGCCTCGTTCACCAGCGAGGGCGAGAAGACGTGCGTCTCGCCGAGCAGGAGGTTCTGGCTGCGGCGCGGGACGAAGTTGCCGAAGCCGGGGACGAGCGAGAAGGTCGGGCCGGTGAACGGGTCGAAGAAGTCGCGGTCGCCGAAGCTGTAGCGCGCGACGAACTGCGAGCTGTCGGTGAAGTTGTGATCGAGGCGCGCGTCGAAGTGGTCGTTGCGGTCGCGCGCCGTGGGCGAGGAGACGAAGTTGGCGAACGGGACGTTGCGGTTCGGCAGCGGGTAGAGGTTCGCGATGGCGCGGCCCACGGGGTGCTGGAACTCGGCGGGGATGCGGCAGCCGGGGAAGGGCTGCCCCGTCAGGAAGTTTCGGGGGCAACCGAGGAGGCTGTTCGAGAAGTCGCCCTGACGCTCGGCGAGCGTCGGCACGTTCGTCACGCGCGTGATGCCTTCGCGCGAGCGCGTGCCCTCGTAGTCGCCGAAGAAGAAGGTCTTGTCCCGGCGGATTGGGCCGCCGAGCGAGAAGCCGAACTGGTTGCGTATGTACTTAGGATCGGGCTGGTCGGCGGGCGCGAAGAAGTTGCGCGCGTCGAAGCGTTGGTTGCGGTGGAACTCGTAGAGCGTGCCGTGAAAGTCGTTCGTGCCGGACTTCAGGACGACGTTGATCTGCGCGCCGGCGTTGCGGCCGAACGAGGCGTCGTAGCTGTTGGTCAGGACCTCGAACTCGCGTACGGCGTCAACGGGCGGGCGGACGCTGAAGGTGTTGAGTTTGGGATCGACGTTATAGACGCCGTCGAGCAGGAAGTTGTTCGAGTCCTCGCGCGCGCCGTTGGCGCTGAAGGAGAAGTCGCCGCGGACAGAGCCGGCCGAGCCGGGGGCGCTGGGCGCGGTGCCGGGCGCGAGCAGCGCGAGTTCGAGGAAGTTGCGCCCGTCGAGCGGGAGCTGCGCGATCTGCTTCTCCTCGATGACGGTGCCGACGGCGGCCGTGTCTTTCTGTAGCGGCGCGGTCTCGTCGATATCGACCCGGTAGCCGCCCGTCGTGACTTCCAGCGAAGCGTCCAGTCTCGCCACACGGTTCACCTGGAGCACGAGTCTCTGCGTCCGCGCCGCGAAATTGGGCGCCGCTATCTCAACCCGGTACGGGCCGGCGGGGAGGGACGAGACGACGAACTCACCCTCGGCGCTGCTCTCGGCCGAGCGCTCCTCGTTCGTCTCCTCGTTGGTGACTTTGACGGTCGCACCCTGAATGATCGCGCCATTCTGGTCGGTGACAGTCCCGCGGATCGCGCCGCGGTGCGTCTGCGCGAGGGCGGGGAACTGAGACAGCAGGACGAAGACGGAGACGAGTGCGGCAAGTCTGGGTTTCACGGACGACTCCTGATTCTGTAGCGGGTGATGTGTAAAACTGCCCCGAAGGTACTCTGGTTAAACGGAAAAGCGGGGCGGAAAGTTTTGAGGCCGCGGGCAAAAAATTAACGCGCGCGAAGTTTGTAGG
>DATHBT010000316.1:0-8566 GCA_035295985.1 Pyrinomonadaceae bacterium
AAGCCGAGGCGGCCGAACTCGGCCGCGATGGCGAGCGTGCCCTCGCCGCCGACGGCGATGATGGCGTCTACCTCCATCCGCTTCAGGTTCTCGACGGCCGCGCCGTAAACCTCCTCCGGCTTCATCTCGCGCCCGCCCTCGCGGACGACGAAGCTGCCGCGGTTGCGCGTGCCGAGGATAGTCCCGCCGCGCGGCAGCAGCCCCCGCACGTCCTCGGGGCGCAGCTCGCGCACGTTCGTCTCGCCCAGGCAGCCCTCGAAGCTGTCCTCGATGCCGAGCACACGCAGCCCGTACTCGTTCGACGCGGTCTTCACCACCGCGCGGATCACGGCGTTCAGCCCCGGCGCGTCGCCGCCCCCCGTCACGAGTGCGATGGTCTTCAGCATAAGAAGCTGTTAGCTGTTAGCTGTTAGCTGTTAGCAAAGCCGAAAACCGAAAACCTAAACCTGTTACCGACGGCTGGCTGATTTCTTCCGGCTAACAGCTAACAGCTAACAGCTAACAGCTATTTACTTTTCACCTTTGGCGGCTCGTACTGCTCGCCGTATTCGGGGTATTCGCGCGTCGTGACCGCGCCGGGGCGCGTGTCCTCCGTGAACAGGAGGAGCGCGTCGCGGAGCACCTGTCGTTGCAGGTCGCGCATGCCGGGGCGGCCCAGGCTGTTGCCGACACGGAACCCCTTCGGGTAGAGCGCGCGCGGCGGGCGCATCTGCGCGGAGACCTCGGGGCTGACCGTGACGAGGACTGTCGGGATGCCGCGCATCTCTATCTCTCGCTGTACCGCGACGACCGTGCGGTGGCAGACGTTCGGTCAACCGCCCGTCAAGACGACGGCGTCGGCGCGCGAGCCGCGGTCGATCTCGTTGGCGATCTGCGGGGCCGTGCCCTCGTACATCGCCTTGAGCTGCATCGTGTAGCCCATGTAGCCGACGTGCTTGGCGGCGACCTCCCTGACGAAGCCCTCCGCTTTCAGATCGCGCAGGGCGTCGATGGGGAAGACGACGTTGATGTCACGGTCTGCGTCCGAGTGGTCGTAGTGGTGGTGCGTGACTTTCAAATCGGACGAGTCAACGTCGGGCGGGATCAGCCGGAAAGTCAGATCGCCAAGCTCATCCGAGATGTTGAACGGCTCCTGGTCTTTCAGGTGAACGCCCGCGGCCGTGACGATGGCGATTGTCGCCCTCGACAGCTCGCCCTCGAACGGCGTGAAGGGCACGCACTTTCTGGAGAGTGTGGTCATCGTCTCCCGCTTCGGCTAAACATCAGCCGGCCCGCAGTATCCTGACGAAGAATAAGACGAGCGCCGCCAGCAGCCCGGCGGCCGGCAGCCCGTAGAGAATCGCCGCCGTCCACTTCGCTTCCGCTTTGAACCAGGATTTTGTCCTCTTCATACAGGGATTGTATTGTCAAAAGTTCACGGGCCGAAACCCCGGAGGCCCTCGACCGCGGCCTCACGCGGACTTCGGCCCGCTGATTCTTCATCAGGCCGCGCGCCGGCTCAGAGCTTGCGGAGCACCTCTAACAGATCCTCGTTGTCGGGCTGGTCGCCGATGTCGTGGATGTCCTTGTAGGCGAGCCGTCCGTCCTTGTCCACGACGAAGAGGGCGCGCTCGGAGATGCCGTCGGCCTCGCGCCAAGCGCCGTAGGCACGGGCCACCTCGCCCTTCGGGTGGAAGTCGCTTAAAAGATCGTACGAGAGACCGCCGAGGGACTTGGCCCAGGCGGCGTTGCACGGGACGCTGTCAACTGATATGCCCAGCACCTGGGCATCGTAGCCTTTGAAGCGTTCGAGGTCAGCTTCGTAGGCCGGCATCTGCGCGGTTCAGACGGGCGTCCACGCGAGCGGGTAGAAAGCGATCACCACGTTGTTCTTGCCGCGGAAATCCGAGAGCCGCACCTTCTTGTCCTTCTCCAGGTGGCTCTTCAACTCGAAGTCCGGGGCCATGTCTCCGACTTCCGGCATGGGGCGACGTACCTCCCTGAAAACTGTTTGTGGAACGATGCCACAAGGCTACATCCGAACGGGGGCGATTTCAAGACGTGCGCGGCGGCGGGGAGGCGGGCTTGGGCGCGGTGTAAGACACTCACCACAGAGACACGGAGGACACAGAGGATGCACAGAGGGTCTTGTCTTTCTCCGTGCCCCCTCCGTGTCCTCTGTGCCTCTGTGGTGAATCCGATGCGTAACACTCAACTTTAAAGGCCGGCCGACGGCAGTGCGGCGGCTTGAATTGACGCGGGTAATTGATGACACTCATGCGATGAGCGTTCAGACCGTGACGATCACGCGGCGCGGGGCGGAGCGGCTGCGCGGCGGCCACCTGTGGGTCTATCGCAGCGATGTGGCCGAAGCGGCCGGAGCGGCCGGCGGCTCGACCGTCCGCTTGAAAGACGAGCGCGGGCGCACGCTCGGCCGCGCCCTCTACAGCGACCGCTCCGAGATCGCCATCCGCCTGCTCACCTTGCGCGACGAGGAGACGGATCGCGACTGGTGGCGCGCGCGATTGAGATCGGCAATCGCGCGCCGCGAAGGGATCAGGAAAGAGGCCGACGCCCACCGGCTCGTCTATTCCGAGGGCGACGCCCTGCCGTCGCTCGTCGTGGACAGGTACGCGGATGTGCTCGTCGTGCAAACGCTCTCGCAGGGGACTGAAAGCCTTAAGACGTTACTGGTCGAGTTGCTGGCCGAGGAGCTACAGCCCCGCTCGGTCGTCGAGCGGAACGACGTGCGCGTGCGGCGGCTCGAAGGATTGGAGCTGACGGCCGGCGTGCTGTGGGGCGAAGCGCCGGGTGAGCTGGAGGTCGTGCAGCACGGCGTGCGCTTCCGCGTCGCGCCGCTCGGCGGGCAGAAGACCGGCGCGTTCCTCGACCAGCGCGAGAACCACGCGGCCGCCGCGCGCCTCGCGCGAGGCCGCGCGCTCGACTGCTTCACCTTCAACGGCGGCTTCGCGCTCTCGATGGCCGGCGCGTGCGAGAGCGTGCTGGGCCTCGACATCTCCGGCGAGGCCGTCGCCGCCGCGCGGCGCAACGCGGAGCTGAACGGCGCGTCGAACGTCGAATTCCGCGAGGCCAACGTCTTCGACGCGCTGCGCGAGTTGCAGGAGGCGGGCGAGCAGTTCGACACAATCGTCCTCGACCCGCCGGCCTTCGCCAAGAACCGCGCCTCCGTGCCCGCAGCCGCGCGCGGCTACAAGGAGATCAACCTGCGCGCCCTCAAACTCCTCGCGCCCGGCGGCGTGCTCGTCACCTGCACCTGCTCGCACCACATGACCGAGCCGCTCTTCCTCGACGTGCTGCGCGACGCCGGGTCGGACGCACGCCGCCGCGTCCAGATCATCGAGCGCCGCGCGCAGTCGTCCGACCACCCCATCCTCGTCGGAGTCCCCGAAACTTATTACCTCAAGTGTATTGTCGCGCGCGTGATTGACTGACGTGGAAAGGCGAGAAAGAAATTAACCACAGAGGACACAGAGGGCCGCGGAGGAAGACATAGAGAAGATTTGAGATTTTAAATCTCAGACCGGTCTTCTCTGTCTTTACTCTGCGATCCTCCGCGTCCTCTGTGGTTAATCCTTCCCGTTCAGTCTTACGCGGACTGCTCGGCCGCGAGCCGCATCGGCTGGCGGCGGCCGTAGGTGAGCGTGCGCCAGAGCCATTCCATCGGGCCGAAGCGGAAGCGCGCGAGCCACCAGCGGCTCAACACGATCTGGAAGGCGAAGATGGCGAGCGAGAGCGGGATGCACAGGGAGGTGCCGATCTTCCCTATGAGGCCGAGGCCCGCGTAGCCGTAGAAGATGAAGAGGTGGAAGAGGGTCTGCATCAGGTAGTTCGTCAGCGCCATGCGGCCGACGGGCGCGAGCCAGAGCAGACGCCGCTGCCAACGCTCTCTCTGGTAGAGCAGTACGATTGCGGAGACGTAGAAGCACGACATCGCCGGGATGCCGACGGCCGCGACCGCCTGCCCGGCGGCCATCCAGCCCGAAGCCATGCTGATCGCGCCCCTGTCTTCGAGCACAGAGAGCGCCGTGAACGCCGCGTTACCGACGACGCCGACGGCGAGGCCCCACCAGAGCAGGCGGCGGAAGAGCGGCAGGTGCGCGGGGGCGTCGTGCAGGAGTCGCCGGCGGCCGACGTAGAGGCCGACGAGGAAGCGGCCCGTGACGTAGAAGGCGAAGCAGAAGACGAAGCCGGAGAAGACGTACTCTTCGAGGTTGAAAGTAAAGTGCTCGCGCAGCACGTCGAAGTAGCCGCCGTGCTGGAAGACGGCGAGGCGCGGCTCGAACCCCTGCTCGCGGTTCGCCACGAACGCCTCGATCTCGGCCCTGGCCTCCGGCCCGCCGACGTTCGCGAAGAACCACGGCAGCGCCATGAAGAGGGCCCACGGCAGGACGGCGAGCGTCGCCCCCGTCGCCAGGAGGGTCGTCGTGCTGCGGCGGCGGAAGAAGAGCAGGGCGAAGCCCATCAGCGCGTAGAGGTGCAGGATGTCGCCGTACCAGAGGAGCAGCATGTGCGCGAGGCCGAGGGCGAGCAGGATCAGGAGGCGGCGTGCGTAAACGGGGGCGATCCTTTGCCCGCGCTCCTCGGCGCGCATCATCTGGACGGAGAAGCCGAGGCCGAAGAGGAAGGCGAAGATCGTGTTGGCCTTCATGTCCACGAAGAAGTTGATGAGGTACTTCGCGTAAGGATCAATCGCCGCGGTCGGGAGCGACGCGGCGCGCTCCTTAGTCATCACCACCCAGTCGCCGCTCAGCCAAGCCATGTTGGCGAGGAGCACGCCGAAGAGCGCGAAGCCCCGGAGCACGTCGATCAACTGGATGCGCTCCTGCGCCGAGACGGGCCGGAGCGGTGCCGCTTCAGTCCTGACGGGGTCGTCAATGACCGCGAGCGCGCCGGCCTGCTCGACCGTGGGGGCAGTCTGCGACATGGGGCGAAAACTCCTTTCGGGCGCGGAGTCGGTACGGGCGGCGGGATGATACTGCGGTGCGCGACGCGGCGACAAGAGACGCGGCACTTTTCGCTTGAGTGTGGCGAGGGTTAAGTTTTAACCACAGAGGACACAGAGGGACACGGAGGAAGTTGATTTGCTCCGTGTCCCTCTGTGTCCTCTGTGGTTAATTCTTCGCTTGCCCGGCGCTCAACTAGTAGAGGTGTTGCGGGCCATCTCGGCGAGGCGGCGGGCGTCGGGGAAGGCTTCGAGGGCGCGCAGGAGTTGCGGGTCGGAGTCGAGGAGCGTGCGCTGGCCGGCCTCCTGGCCGTAGGCGGCGGTGATGATCTCGTCGCGCAGCCGCAGGCGCGCGTAGTCGAGATCGCCATCGACCTGCGCGGCCGTCAGGCCGAGCCGCGCCGACTCCTTGCGGACGTAAGCGCGGAAGGCTTCGAGGACGCGCTCGTTGACGGGGAAGTCGGAGGCGCGCGGCTGCTGGCCGTATTGCACCCGCTCGACGCGGTAGTTTTCGAGGCCGGTGATCTGGCCGGCCGAAAGCTCGCGCGTGAAGAAGAAGGCCGCGTCGAAGATGCGCGCCCGCGCGGGGCGGGTGAGATCGAGCGGCTTCACCTCTATGTCGGGCGTGATGCCGTGGCCGCCGTAGAAGACGCGGCCGGCGGCCGTCGTGACGGGCGGCCCTTCGGGCTTGGCCTCCGGCGTCGGCGTGGCGAGCGGCCCGTCGCCGGCGGGGTGCTCCTGCGCCCTGGTGGGCGAGATCGGCGTCTGTGGCCGCGGCTCGTCGTCCGCGTCGTGCCGGACGTAGTAGTCGTAGATCGACCCCGACGAGTAGTCGCGCTGGATCGAGCGGCCGTAAGGCGTGTAGTACTTCTGCGTCGTGAGCGTCAGCCCGCTGCCCCAGGGTTTCAGCTCGAAGACGTGCTGGACGAGGCCCTTGCCGAAGGTCGTCTCGCCGACGAGCAGGCCGCGCCCGTGATCCTGAATGGCACCGGCGACGATCTCACTGGCCGACGCCGAGTTGCGGTTGACCAGGACGACGAGGGGGTGCTCCTGCGGCGCGTCGTACTCCGTGTTCTTATAGACGACCGTCTGGCCGCCGTTCTCCGTGCGCCCCTTGACGGAGACGATCTTGTGGCCCCGCGGCAGGAACTGCCCGGCCACCTTGATCGCCTGCTGTAGCAGCCCGCCGGGGTTGTTGCGCAGGTCGAGAACGAGCTGGCGCATGCCCTGCTCTTCGAGGGCGGAGAGCGCCTCCTGCAACTCGTCGCCGGTCGTCTGCGTGAAGCCGCCGGTGAGAGCCACGTAGCCCGTGCCCGGTCGGATCATGAAGGCCGTGCGGATCGAGGGGAGGGGCACGGCGTCGCGGACGATGGTAAAGTAGAGCGGGGCCTGCGAGCCTGCGCGCTCGACCTTGACGCGGACGGGTTCGCCCCGCTCGCCGCGCACGGCCTTCGACACCTGCTCGCTCGTCCACTCTCGCGCGTCACGCCCGTCAACCTCGACGATGCGGTCGCCGTAGCGCAGGCCCGCGCGCGCGGCCGGCGTGTTCTGCACGACGGCCTGCACGTAGACGGCGTCGCGGCGTCGCAGGATCGAAACGCCGATGCCGTAGAACTTCGACTCGTGATCCTGGCGGAGGCGGTCGAAGTCGGCCTTGGTGAAGTAGTTCGAGTGTGGGTCGAGTGTGGAGAGCATCCCCTGGATGGCCGACTGCGTGGCCTTCTCGTAGTCGATCTCGTCGGCGTAGTTCTCGGTGACGATTGAGACGGCCTCGTCGTAGTCGCGCTCGACGGCCGCCTCGCCCGAGGCCGCGGCTCGCGCGGCCGGCGGGGCGCTCGCGGCGCGGCGCTGGAAGTACGCGGCCGTGCCGCCCGCGACGGCCGCGGCGGCGACGAAGATCGCCGCCGCCAGGAATGCCGCCCTGCTTTTCGCGTCGCGCTCGGCCAAAACCTTTGTCTTCCGCTCCCGTGGAGAATTTCCGCCGAAATTCTAGCAGGGAAGCCCGAAAGCCGTAAATCGTGAGAAGAGGCTGTTAGCCGTTGCCGTTAGCAAAACCGAAAGGTTGAAGGCGGAGCGAGAGGCTGATTTCTTCCGGCTAACAGCTAACAGCTAACAGCTAACAGCTTCTTTACGATTCCGGCCGCACGCTTTACCATCTCATTTTTCGCCGTTCATCCGTCCGCACTTCGGAGCATTTGATGTCGCAGCAGCCGTCGCTCTCCCTCGTCATCCCGGCCTACAACGAGTCGGCCCGCCTCGGCAGCACGCTCGCGGGCGTCTTCGACTACCTGGCCGAACAGCCCTACGCGGCCGAGCTGATCGTCGTGGACGACGGCTCGACGGACGACACTTCGGCCGTGGCCGAGCGCGGCTTCGCGGCAGCGGGCCGGACGGAGGCGCGCGTCATCCGCGTCGAGCCGAACCGGGGGAAGGGCTACGCCGTGCGGACTGGCCTGCTCGCCGCGCGCGGCGCGGTCGCGCTCTTTTCGGACGCCGATCTCTCGACGCCGATCACGGAGACGCCGAAGCTCGTCGCGCCGATCCGCGCGGGGCAGTACGACATCGTCTTCGGCTCGCGCGCGCTCGACCGCAAGCTGATCGGAGTCCACCAGCCGTGGCGGCGCGAGCAGTCAGGCCGGGTCTTCAACCTCGCCGTCCGCCTCGCCACGCGCCTGCCCTTCTGGGACACGCAGTGCGGCTTCAAGGCTTTCCGGATGGACGTGTGCCGCCCCGTGGTCGAGGGCCTGCGGATCGACCGCTTCGGCTTCGACGTGGAGCTGCTCTACGTGGCGCACCTCGCCGGCCTGCGCCTGAAAGAGCGCGCCGTTCGCTGGGACGACGTGGCCGGCAGCAAGGTCACGCTCCGCAACGGCATCGAAGGCTTCCTCGAACTGCGCGAGCTGCGCCGGCAGGCGCGGCGCGGCGTGTACGACGAGGCGGTCGCGCGCGCGCGCGCCGCCGCGGCGAGGCCCGGAGCGCGCGCGCCCGTCCCCCTCGAAGGCTCCGCGCCCGCGCCCTCCGACGCCTCGCCCGAACTCGTCTGCGACTCCAGCAGGATTTGAGCCGGGGGCAATTCAGAGCGCCTGACTGTAAGGCCGCCGCGCGGGAATGACAGGCGGGGGCAACTCGCGGGAGGAGGTAAGAACCGGGATGACTTCTGTGCGCCTCAACGTCAACATCGATCACGTGGCGACCGTCAGGCAGGCGCGGCGCGCGCCGGAGCCGAGCGTCGTGGCCGCCGCGATGCTCTGCGAGCAGGCCGGGGCCGACGGCATCACCATCCACCTGCGCGCCGACCGCCGCCACATACAGGACGCCGACGTGTACACGCTCCGCCAGGCGGTGACGACTTATCTGAACGTCGAGATAAGCGTCGCCGACGAGATGATCCAGATCGCCCTGGACGCGCGGCCCGACGCCGTCACGCTCGTCCCCGAAAACCCGAACGAGATCACGACCGAGGGCGGCCTGGACGTGCGCGCGAACTTCGACGCGGCGCGCGTCGCAATCGACCGCCTGCGCGAGGGCGGCCTCTTCGCCAGCGTCTTCATCGACCCCGACGGCGAGCAGGTGGCGGCCGCGCGCGAGGCGGGCGCGCAGCAGGTTGAGCTGTGCACGGCCGCT
>DATHBT010000317.1:0-6999 GCA_035295985.1 Pyrinomonadaceae bacterium
TTCAGGCAGTGATAGACGGGCGTCTTTCGGCGGGTGAGGTTTCTTCGGCGCGGTTGTAAACGAGGCGGCCGGCGACGAAGGTGGCGACGGGCGCGCCGCGCAGAGTCCAACCGTCGAAGGGCGTGTTGCGGCTCTTCGAGCGCGAGCGGGCGGCGTCGAAAGTCCACGTCGAGCCGGGGTCGAGGACGGTCACGTCGGCCCACGCACCGGGGCGGAGCGTGCCGCGCCCTTCGAGGCGGAAGATGCGAGCGGGGTTCGTGGAGCAGAGTTCGACGAGCCGTTCGAGGCTGATGACGCCCGTGTGAACGAGCCTGTCGAGCGCGAGGCCGACCGCGGTTTCGAGGCCGGTGATGCCGAAGGGCGCGTTGTCGTATTCGAGCGCCTTCTCGTCGGCATGGTGCGGCGCGTGATCCGTGGCGATGGCGTCAACCGTCCCGTCGCGCAGACCTTCGAGGACGGCTTCGAGGTGATCGGGGCTGCGCAGCGGCGGGCACATCTTCGTGTTCGTGTCGTAGTCGCGCACCCGTTCGTCCGTCAGCGTGAAGTGGTGCGGCGTCGCCTCGCACGTTACCTGCAACCCCTTCTCCTTCGCGCGGCGGACGGCTTCGAGCGCACCGCGCGTGGAGACGTGTGCGAGGTGCAGGCGCGCGCCGGTGAGTTCCGCGAGCGCGCAGTCGCGCAGCGCGTCCAGCTCTTCGGCCAGAGCGGGGTGGCCGCGCAGGCCCAGACGGAGCGACCAGGCGCCCTCGTGCATCACGCCGCCCGCGGTGAGCGTGCGATCCTCGCAGTGATCCATCACCGTCAGATCGAAGCCGCGCGCGTACTCCATCGCGCGGCGCATCAGGCCGGCAGACGGGACGGGGTGGCCGTCGTCCGTCACGGCGACGATGCCGGCCCGCCTCATCTCGCCCATCTCGGCCAGCTCCACACCCTTCGATCCTTTCGTGATAGCGCCGACGGGAAAGACGTTCGCGAGGCCCGCGGCTTCGGCCTGCTCGATGACGAAGCGCGTGACGGCCGGGTTGTCGTTCACCGGATCGGTGTTCGGCATCGCGCAGACACTCGTCCAGCCGCCCGCGACCGCCGCGGCCGTCCCCGACTCGACAGTCTCCTTGTACTCCTGCCCCGGCTCGCGCAGGTGCGTGTGCAAATCTATGAAGCCCGGAGCGACGACGAGGCCGGTCGCGTCGAAGGCCTCGACGCCTTCGGGCCGCGCGTCGCTGCGTCCGAGCACCGCCGCGACGCGCCCGCCCTCGACGAGCAGACTCTTCTCGCCGTTGACGCCCTGCGTCGGGTCGATCACGTAGCCGTTTGCGATGAGCAGGCGCATGGGAAAGAAGCTGTTAGCGATTAGCTGTTAGCCGTTAGCCGTAAGAAGTCAGTTGTCAGTTGTCAGTTGTCCGTGGTCGGTGGGCGGCTGGGCGTTGGCCGTCGGGGCCGCGAGCTTCGGGCGGTTGGGACGAAGTCGGCGGTGACGATCTTGGGGGATGCCGGCGGTGACTGTTTCGAATTCGAGTGCCGACTGCGCGCCGTCGTCAGTTGTGGATAGGGCCGCCCGTGTCGCCGCGTCGCTCGGTTGAACGGCGCGCTGCGGCTCGCTTGCTGAGTCGCCGGCTGATGAAGTCTCGCCTGAAGTCTGCTGCTCGGCTTTGGCGCGTTCGTCCCCGTGCTGCGCGAGGAGCGAGCCGCCCGCGAGCAGGTAGAGGACGGCCATGCGGACGGCCAGTCCGTTGGCGACCTGATCGAGGATGAGTGAGCGCGTGCCGTCGGCCACGTCGGACGCGATCTCGATGCCGCGGTTCATCGGGCCGGGGTGCATCACGATGGCGTCGGGCCTGGCCGCGCCGAGGCGCTTCAGGTTCAGCCCGTAGTGAACCGCGTACTCGCGTAAGGAAGGCAGGAAGGCCGACGACTGCCGCTCGCGCTGGATACGCAAGACCATCACCACGTCCGCGCCCTCGACCGCCTCCTCGACGCGGTTCGCGATGCTGACACCGCCGCTTTCGACGAGCGACGTGAACTCCGGCGGCGCGAGCGTGCCCGGCCCCGCGAGGCGGACGCGCGCGCCGAGCTTGGTAAGCAGGTGCGTGTTCGAGCGAGCGACGCGCGAGTGGAGCACGTCGCCGAGGATGGCGACTTCCAGCCCTTCGATCCGCCCCTTCTGCTGTCGGATGGTGAGTGCGTCTAAGAGCGCCTGCGTCGGGTGCTCGTGCGCGCCGTCGCCCGCGTTGACTATGGCCGAGCGGCAGACGCGGGCGAGCGCGTGCGGCGCGCCGGCCGAGGGGTGGCGGATGACGATGAAGTCGGGGGCCATCGCTTCGAGGTTGCGGGCGGTGTCGAGCAGCGTCTCGCCCTTGGTGACGCTCGAAGTCGATGAGCTGATGTTGATGGTGTCGGCCGAAAGGCGCTTGCCGGCGATCTCGAAGGAGGTGCGCGTCCGCGTGGAAGGCTCGAAGAAGAGGTTGACGAGGGTGCGGCCCCGCAGGGTCGGGACCTTCTTGATCTCGCGCGCGTTGATCTCGCGGAAGGTTTCGGCCGTGTCGAGGACGTGCGCGATCTCTTCGGGCGAAAGCTCCGCGATGCCCAGCAGGTGTCTGCGCTGCAACCCGGCCTCCACTTCTCCCGCACGACTCCTTATCCGCCCGGCCGCCCACGACCGGCGGGCACGAAAAAGGCGACCCGTTAAGGTCGCCTCGGCGGCTAGCCCCCCTCGCCCGCGGGCCGCTCGACGATGGCGACCGCCTCTTCCCCGTCGAACTCGTTGAGCATCACCTTGATGATCTCGCTCCGCTTCGTCGGCGCGAACTTCCCGACGTAGTCGGCCTGTATCGGCAGCTCGCGGTGCTCGCGCCCGCGGTCAACGAGCACGGCCAACTGCACGCGGCGCGGGCGGCCGAAGTCGATGAGCTGATCGAGGGCGGCGCGCACGGTGCGGCCCGTGTAGAGCACGTCGTCGATGAGGACGATGTTGCGGTTATCGACGCCGCCCGGCAGGTCTGTGCGGTTGACGATGGGGTTCGCGCCGACGGTCGAAAGGTCGTCGCGGTAGAGCGTGATGTCCACCACCCCGACGGGCGGGCGCTGCCCTTCGAGGTCGGCGATCTTGTCGGCCAGGCGGTTCGCCAGCGGCACGCCGCGGCGCTGCACGCCGACCAGGTAGAGATCGCTCGCGCCGTGGTTCTCCTCGACGATCTCGGAGGCCAGGCGGGCCAGCGCGCGGTTGATCCGCGCCCCGTCCATGATGCGAACCTTCTCGGTGAACTCCATCGTCGGCGGATACTAACAGAGCGTGTGACAAGTGACAAGAGACAAGTTAAACTCGCGTTTGCTCTGACGATCCGGCTTCGAATCATTCCTCAGCACGGTGCTTTACCGCTCCCTTTTACGCCCCGCGCTCTTCCGGCTTGAGCCGGAGGCGGCCCACGAATTCGCGCTCCACACACTTTCAACGGCACTCGGTACGGAGGCCGCGCGCCGCGCCGCGTCGCGGCGCTTCTCACGCTCGCCGTTCGGCGAGATCGAGAGGTTCGGACTCAGGTTCAAGAACCCGGTCGGGCTGGCCGCGGGCTTCGACAAGAACGGAAAGGTGGCAAGGCAGCTCGCCGCGCTCGGCTTTGGCTTCGTCGAGGTCGGGACGGTCACGCACCTGCCGCAGGCGGGGAATCCGCGCCCGCGCCTCTTCCGGCTGCCGGAAGATCGCGCGCTCGTTAACCGGCTTGGCTTCAACAACGAGGGGGCGGCGGCGCTCGCGCGGCGGATCGCGCGGGACGGGAAGCCTGACTGCGTGCTCGGCGTCAACATCGGCAAGAGCCGCGCCGTCGCCGTCGAGGAGGCCGCGGCCGACTACCTCGCCAGCTTCGATCTCGTCCGCCCGTTCGCCGACTACGTGGCCGTCAACGTCAGCTCGCCCAACACGCCGTGCCTGCGCGAGCTACAGCGCGCAGACGCGCTCGAATCACTTCTCACGTTGATCCAGCGGCGCAACCGCGAGACGGGCGCGAGACCGGCCGGCGACGGCGACGCGAAACAGTCAGGCGTGGATAGTCAGCCTTCGGGGGAGGCCGTCACGCGAGGGCCGCTGCCGCTGCTGGTTAAAGTCGCCCCCGATCTCGGCGAGGGGGAGCTTGAGTTGATCGCGGATGTCGCGCTGCGCGCCGGCATCGCCGGCGTCATCGCGACGAACACGACGACGAGCCGCGACGGCCTGCGCCGCACCGCGCCCGCCCGCGTTGCGGCCTGCGGCGAAGGCGGCCTGAGCGGAGCACCCTTGCGAGCGCGCTCGACAGAGGTCGTCGCCTCGCTGTACCGTCTCTCGCGCGGCGCGCTGACAATCGTCGGGGTCGGCGGCGTCTTCACGGCCCGCGACGCCTGGGAGAAGGTTTGCGCCGGCGCGAGCCTCGTGCAGATCTACACAGGCTTCGTCTATCAGGGCGCGACGGCCGCGCGCGACATCAACGACGGACTGGCAGAACTCGCGCGCCGCGACGGCTTCGCTTCGCTCGACGCGGCGGTCGGGTGTAAGGCGGAAGAAGCTGTTGGCTTTTAGCCGTTGGCTTTTAGCCTGAAGAAAG
This sequence comes from Pyrinomonadaceae bacterium, assembly GCA_035295985.1. Classification (GTDB taxonomy): domain Bacteria; phylum Acidobacteriota; class Blastocatellia; order Pyrinomonadales; family Pyrinomonadaceae; genus JAIVGV01. The sequence continues at coordinate 4,572 of DATHBT010000317.1, forward strand.
CAGCTCTCACCTTTCACCTCGCCTTTGGATTTGGTTTTGCTAACAGCTAATCGCTAACAGCTAACAGCTTCTTTCCGATGAGCAACAAACTGATCGTCGCGCTCGACGTGGAGACGCCCGCGAGGGCGCGGGAGGTGTTCGCGGCTGTGCGCGAGTCGGCGGGGATGTTCAAGATCGGCTCGCAGCTCTTCACGGCGGCGGGGCCGGAGATCGTTCGGGAGATCGTCACTGCCGGGTCGCGCGTCTTCCTCGATCTCAAGTTCCACGACATCCCGAACACGGTCGCGGCTGCGGCGCGCGAGGCGGCGCGCCTCGGCGTCTCGTTGCTGAACGTCCACGCGCTCGGCGGGCGCGAGATGATGCGGCGCGCGGCCGACGCAGTTACGGAGACGGCCGAGCGCGAGGGGCTGGCACGGCCCGCGGTCATCGCCGTCACCGTGCTGACTAGTTCAGACGCCGCGACGCTCTCGGAGCTGGGGCTGCCCTTCACGCCGGAGTCGCAGGCCACGCTGCTGGCGCGCCTCGCCGCCGCGAGCGGGATGGACGGCGTCGTCGCCTCGGCGCACGAGGTCAGGCAGGTGCGCTCGGTCGCGATGCGCGAGAACTTCCTCGTCGTGACGCCGGGCGTCAGGCGCAGGGCCATCGAGCAGGACGATCAGAAGCGCGTGATGTCGCCCGGCGAGGCTGCGCGCGCCGGGGCCGACTACATCGTCGTCGGCCGCGCGATCCTCAACGCGCCCGACCCGGCCGCCGCCGCGCGCGAGATCAGCGAGGAGATCGCCGCCGCCGAACAGTCGGCCGCCGGTTGAGGGGAAACGACGGACGCGGAACGATGAGCTGGAAGGCAGTCAGTCGTCAGTTGTCCGTCGTAAGTTGTTCGCGGTGAAACAGCTTCCGCGTCACGTCGCAAGCGTCGAGCCTGCGAAGCCCGGACAGCGGACGACGGACAACTGACGACTGACAAGTTTTTAACTCATCGTTCATCGTTCCGCTCATCGTTTCCCTTGTGTGGCGCGCGCGGCGTGCGTTGTTGTAATCTGTCAGTGTTTTCTCCCGGCGCAATCTTTGGGAACGTCGCGCACGTACGGCGCGTGTAAGCCGTGCCCGCTTCGAGCCGGGCCTGCGCCGCCGCACCGCGCGCCGACGACACGAAGCGGAAGAGGGACGCCAACTTTTGCTCCGAAGACGACTGCCGCAGACCCCGACGCTCCTGCTCGCCTCGCTCGCGCTCGCTGCGGCCGCGGCCTTCGCGCAGCAGCAGCCCGCCGACGTTACGACTGTCTCGGTCTCGCCCGCGCCCTACCGCGTCGGCGAAAAACTCACCTACAGCGTCTCCTTCTCCAACTTCCCGTCGGCCGCTCACGCAGAGACTTACGTCGCCGGCCGCGGACGCTACTTCGACCGCGAGGGCGTCGAGCTGCGCGCGCACGTCGAGACGGTCGGCGTCGTCAGCGCCGCGCTGCTCCGCCTCAACACGTACCACTTCTCCTTCGTCGATCCCGTCGCCGGCCTCCCGTACCGCACGCACGAGCAGACGGCCGACGCCACGCCGCCCGCGAAGATTCAGGAGTCTGCGCTCGCGCCCCCGCCCGACCTGACGACGATTCTGACGCCCCCCGCCGCCACGCCCGCCGGGGCGGCGCCCGATCTGCTCTCCGCGCTCTTCCGCCTGCGCGCCCTGCCGCTCGCGCCCGGCGCGCGCTTCGACTTCGCGGCCGAGCACGCGGGCGTGCGCTACGACGCGGAGCTTCGCGTCGAGGGGCGCGAGCGGGTCAACACGCCCGCCGGCTCCTTCAACACGCTCGTCGCGCGCGTGCGCGTCCGCAACAACGATGCCGCGGATGACATGCGCCTGCGCATCCACTTCAGCGACGACGAGCGCCGCCTGCCCGTCATGCTCAGCGCGCGCCTGCGCCCCGGCGAAATCCGCGCCGCGCTCGCCAGCGACGAGATCGTGCTCCCCCTCGCGCCCGATCAGCTCGCCGGGGCCCCCACACCCTCCCCGACGCCCCTGACCCTGCCGGCCGATCCCGGCAGCCCGGACGCGCGCCCGCGCCCGACTCCCCCGCGGCCGACGCCGACGCCGGCCGCAGTCCCCTCTACCGTGCCGAGCGATCTCCCCTTCTCCGTCGGCGAGCAGTTAAACTTCAACTTCTTCCTCGGCGACTCGCAGCAGCCGGTCGGCACCGCCTCGTTCCAGGTGCGCGCCCGCGCGCGCTACTTCAACCGCGACGGCATACAGTTCTCCGCCACGATGGCGACGAGCCAGGCCCTCGACAAAGTCTTCCCCATCCGCGATCAGATCAACTCTTACGTTGACGCGGCGACGCTCCTGCCCTTCCGCGTCGAGCTGCAGATTCGGGAAGGGACGCACCGCCTGAGCGGCGTCGTCTCGCTCGAACAGGAGCGCGGCGGCGCGATCCTGCAC
>DATHBT010000318.1:0-25531 GCA_035295985.1 Pyrinomonadaceae bacterium
GGGCGGGCGGCGTCGGAGTTGGCCTCGGCCGTCACGACGACGCCGTACTGCGCCAGCCCCGCCGGGTGACGGAAATCGAGCGCGCCACCCCCCCGCTCGTTCCGCCGCAGCACGCCGAGACGGCGCACAGTCCCGCCCGTGGCCCAGACGACGTAGGCGCGCGCGTCCGGCGTGAGCGCGCCGGGGTGCGGGAGGTTTTCGGCGACGAGCCGCGCGCGCACGCCGGCCCCGATCTCGACCCGCGCCGACGCACGCGGCGCGAACGAGCGCAGCACCACCACCTCGCCGCCCTGCACCCAGCCCGTCCCCTCGACCGCCACGCAGACGAAACAGACGGCGAGTGCGAGGCAGATCGACACGGAGACGCGCACCAGCCTCGCGGCGGACGCGCGTGCGCCCGCGTCGCGGACGCGCTGCGGACTTTGTGGGTGCGACATGGGGGCTTGGAACCTGACCTATTCAGTTGTCGTGGCCGAGCGTGCGAGAGATTAGCACCAAAGGCGAGCGTGGGAAAGAGCGACGCGGGGACGCGGCGAAGGGAAGGCGAGATCGGAGAGAGGGAGACTGAGGAGAGAGATTGAAGAAAGCAGACGGGAGGCTGAGGTGAGAGGTTAAAGAAAGAAGGTCGGAGAGTTGATCGAAGGAAGGCCGGGGGACTTGCTCGATTTACTTCACGTCCTCACGCCGCGTCGCCGCGTCTCCCCGCCCCCGCGTCGCAGCTTCAGTCCCCCGCCGCCTGCAACCGGGCGCGGGCCTGGACGGTGGGGACGGTGATGCGGAAGGTGGTGCCGCGGCCGGGCGCGCTCTCGACCGCGATGTGGCCGGAGTGCTCCTGCACGATGCCGTAGGAGACGGCGAGGCCGAGGCCAGTCCCGCGCCCCACGCCCTTCGTGGTGAAGAACGGATCGTAGATGCGCGCGACGTTCTCGGGCGCGATGCCGATGCCGTCGTCGATGACGTAGATGGTCACGGCGTCCGACTCCTCGGCGCGCGTGCGGAGCGTGATGCGCCCCCCGTCGGGCAGCGCGTCGCGCGCGTTGAGCAGTAGGTTGGTGAAGACCTGCTGGAGCTTGCCGGCGTTGCCGTAGGCGCGCGGGAGTCCGGCGTCGAAGTCGCGCACGACTTCGATCTGCGCGTGGCGCATCTGCGGCTCCAGGAGTTGCAGCGTGTCTTCGAGGACGTGGTTCACGTCCACCCCGCCGAACTCGGTGACGCCGCCGACGCGCGAGAAGTTGAGCAGGTTGTTGACGATCCCCGTGGCGCGCTCGGTCTGCCGGTTGATCTTCTCCAACAGCTTGTGTTTGGGATCGTGCGTGGCGAACATCCCCAAAAGCATCTGCGTGTAGGAGGAGACGCCCGTGAGCGGCGTGTTGATCTCGTGCGCGACGCCCGCCGCCAGGAGGCCGATGGAGGAGAGCTTCTCGCGCTGCTGCAACTGCTCTTCGAGGCGCACGCGCGAGGTCACGTCTTCGAGCACGACGAGCGCGCCCGTCGCCTCGCCCGACTCGGCGCGGCGCAAGGGGGCGAGCGCGATGTTGAGGATGAGCGGTCTCCCGCTGCGCGTCCCCGTGTGGAGCTTGTAGATGCTGCGCTGCTCTTCGAGCCGCCAGCCCCGTTCGCCCAGAACCTGGCTGAGCGTTTCGGCGAAGTCTTCCGAGAACAGCTCTTCGACGTGGAGGCCGACGGCCTCCTCGCGACCGACGCCGAGCACCTGTTCGAGCGACGAGTTGCAGCCCGTCACGCGCCCCTCGGCGTCAACCGCGAGCAGCCCCGTGTTGATCGACTCGACGATCGACTCGTTGAAGTCTTTGAGGGCTTCCAGTTCGGCGGCGCGCTCGCTCTGCTCCTGGTAGAGCAGGCTGTTTTCAATCGCGACGGCGACGTAGCCGGAGATGGTGCGGAGGATTTCGAGGTCTTCCGACGAAAGGAGCGCGCCCCCGGTCGAGCGGCCCAGGCCGATGACGGCGACCATCCGGCCGCGCACCACGCAGGGCACGTAGTAGTGGAGCGCGCGGCGGACGAAGCCGGAGGTTTCGGGCGCGAGGTCGATGTCGTCGGCGCGGACGATGCCCGTGGCGGCCGAGCGGGCGCGGATCATCTCGCGGAAGTCGGGCGGCACGATCACGTCGTTCGAGAGGCCCGAAGAGCGCGCCACGCGGTAGTCGCCCGTCGAGCGCGCGTCCTCGACGAAGATGGCGACGCGCTCGACGCCGAGCACCTCGCGCAGGCGCGAGACCAGAGCGTCGAGCAGCGGCTCAAGCGCTGTCGCGGCCGAGAGAGTGCGGCCGAAGTCCAACAGGCCGCGGCGGAGGTCGTAGCTCTCGCCGTAGAAGATGCGGTCGATGCGCTCCTGGAGGAAGTTCTTGATCGGCGCGGCCATCATCACGATGACCGACATGGCGAGGACCGAGACCAGCACGCGCAGCGTGATCGCCTTGTCCGACCCACCCTCGCCGCCGAACGCGGCAACGCCCGCGACGTAAACCACCGTGCCAATCATCAGCGCGATGAGCACCGTGGTGAGCGCGTACACGGCCGCACGGCGCACGACGATGTCCACGTCCATCAGCCGGTAGCGCACCACGGAGTTGCCGAACGTGAGCGGGATGAGGACGAGCGGGAGCACCGCGGCGTCAATCAGCCACCGCGCGCGCTGGGCGTCGGCCGCGCTCGCGGGCGTTGTCAGATCGCCGAAGAGGAAGCCGGCGGCGTAGAGCAGCGTGAAGGGGGTCACGGCGACGAGCGATCCCCAAACCACCCACTTCAACTGCTGGCGGACGACGGCCGTCCCCGTCCGCAGGAAGCGAACCAGGAGGACGAGCGCGCCCGCGAGGAGCGCGACGGAGAGGTGCGCCAACTCCGCCGTCCAGAGCGCGCGCACGAAGTCGTCCGAGAGGTTCGGCCTGAGCGTGGTCAGCCGCTCGATCTCGTTCGGGTAATAGACGAGCGCGCTCGCGAGGGTGAGCGCCGCGGCCGGCAGGTAGAGGAGCGCGGCGGGCCAGCGCCGCTCGGAGAGCTTGCGGCCGACGGGGTAGAGCGCGCAGAAGTGTAGGAAGACGGGCGCGAAGAGGACGTAGGCCGCGTCGTCGAGGAAGGCGACCGACTGATCGAGGTCTTCGTAGAAGCCGACCGGCTTGTAGAAGTGGAAGACGAAGGCGGTCAGGCAGAGCGTGGCGAAGTGGAGCACGTAGGGCGCGCGCTCCCCCTGCTTGAAGAGGACGAAGAAGCCGACGAAGAGATAGACGACGCCGACGAGGTTGACGTAGTAGTCGCGCGTCGTGCGATTGGGGATCGGCCTGAGATCGTCGAGCACGATCTCGTAGGGCCGCCAGCCCTCGACGGGGTCGCGCCGCTCGATGAGGTAGGAGAGCCGCCCGCCCACCTCCTTTGCCTCTTCGAGGTAGATGGCGACCTCTGAGGAGTTGACCACCGGCTCGAAGTGGCGCTCGTCGAGGCTCGCGGCGACGAGCCGGTCTCCGACCTGGACGCCGAAGAGGCCGGGCAGGCCCGCGGCCGAGTTCGGATCGACCGAGGCGGCGATGATGCCGTCCCCGGTCTGCTTCCAGACGACGCCGTCCGTGACGGGCGGCTCGCGCGTGAGGCGCTGTTGGAAGTTGAGCGCGCCGGCCACGACGAGCAGGGCCGCCGCCATCAGCAGCACCCAAGCGCGCGTCGTTAGCAAGCTACCCTTCACGGCCCCTCACAACCTCTCGAAAAACTCGGCCCCGCGGCCGGCTAAATCATTAGAAAAAGAGCAACTGACGTTCCACCCGCCCCGCCCTCGCCGCGCCGGCCAGCGTTCCGACACCCGCCCGCGCGCGCCGCGCGCCGAAACGCGCTTCGGACGCACGGCCCAGACAGTTCATCCCCAAGTCCCGCTCTGACAAAACCCGCGCCGGGCCTGAAAACTTCAATCCGAGTTTTCGTATTTCATCCGAGAATTCGGACGGATCGAAAGCCGTAAAGCGTAAACCGTGACAGGTAACAGGTAAGAAACCTGGCTTCTCACCTGTCGCCTGTCACGGCTCACCTGGCACGGCTCTTAAAACCTGAGCGAGATGCCGCCGCGGACGGCGCGGCGGGTCGAGTTGAGAGTGGTCACGGTCTCGCCGTCGTCCGCGATGGCCTGCGCGTCGAGGAGGTTACGCGCGTCGATGACGGCCTCGGCCGCGAAGGGCAGGCCGAAGGTCGGAAGCTCCTGCGTGACGAGGATGCTCAGGGACGGGTCGAAGACGGCGACGCGGCCGGCGAACGGGTCGATGGCGAAGACGGCGGCGCGCGGCGAGAAGCGCAGGACGGTGCGGACGCGCGTGCCCGTGTCGAAAGAGGAATCGACTTGGGCGGCGGCCGTCTGGAAGAAGCCGGAGCGGAAGACTTCGGCGGGGTTGCGCGAGAGCGCGCCGGCCGCTAGCTGCTGGCCGCGCCCGAAGGAGTAGCCGGCCGAGGTTTTAAGGCGGCTCCCCACGCGGCGCGTGTAAACGACGCGGAGGCCGCGCGCCGCGCCCCGCTGGTTAGCCAGTTCAAGTAGTCCCGCGCCGTTGTCGTTGTCGAAAACGTCGAGCGGGGCGCTAAGCAGCCCGACGCCGCGGCCGTCCACCGCGTCGAAGAAGGCCGACGCCTCGACCGAGCTTGAGTTGTCGAGCACGCGCTCGACGCCGAACTCCAAACGGTGGCTGCGCTCCAGCACCGCGCGGCCGTCAACGTAGGCGACCGTCTGCTCGCCCGCGTCGCCGAAGATGACCGGGCCGCCCTCAAAGCCCACGGCCGATTGCTGCGAGCGCGAGGTCGCTGTAGAGGGCGCGTAGGCCGCGCGCAGGCGCGTGCGCGCGTCGGCGTCGAACTGGAAGCCGAGGCGCGGGCTGACGCTGCCCGTGCCGTCGCCGCCGAGCAGGCGCGAGTAGTCGAGGCCGAAGACCACGACGATGCCGTCGCGCACGATCCACTCGTCAACGGCGCGCACCGAGACCTGGTTGAGCCGGCGTCCCCGGAAGTCCGGGGCGCGCGACGAGACGGGCAGGGTCGCGCCGCCGACGGTCGCGCTCAGGCGGTGTCTGCCCGCGTGTGCGAAGCGCGCGGTCGTCTCGAGACGGCCGAGGCCGTTCGACGCGAGCTGGCCGGCGAAGATCAGGTTGAGACGGTCGCCCGCGGGCGCGGAAACGGCGAAGTTCGTGCCGGCGTATGCGGGCGAGCGCGGGTCGGCCGAGAAGGCCGTGTAGGTTTCGAGGAAGCCGTGTGTAAGCGACTGCCGCCCGCGCGAGAAGACCTGAACATGCTCGACCTGCTCGCCCGGATCGACGGCGGCCGACTCGGTCGCCTGCGCTTCATCGCCCCGGGTCTCGCCCGTCTCTTCGCCTTCGAGTTCGGCCGTCTCTACCGTCTCGATGGTCGTGCCGTCCATCTGGAAGACGGAGCGGCGGGACTGCGCCGAGCGCAGGCGCCACTTCGGATCGTTGCGGTCGGTGCGCCGCTCCGGCGCTGTGCGGCCCTGCCCGACGGGTTCGAGGTTGAAGCGGTAACTGATCTCGTCGGAAGGGTTGACCTGGACGGAGTTGAAGCTGACGCTGTTGAAGCCCTGGGCGAGCGCGGTCAGCAGGTACTTGCCGGGCAGCACGCGGGCCGTGAACGTGCCGTCCTTCGCGGTGCTCGTCTGCTTGACGACGTGGCCCGCGCCCTCCTTGGCGAATTGGATGATCGCGCCCGCGAGCGGCTGCCCTTTGTTGTCGCGCACGAGGCCCGTCACTGTGCCGAGGCGGCTCCGGCCCGCCGCGCGAGCCTCCGGCACGCCGGCCTGTGCGCACACCAGTGCCGCAGCCAGCATCGCCAGACTCACACGCCAGAAACTTTTCCTCATCGCACCAACCTCCCGGCGCGCCGCGCGCGAGTGTGAGTTGCGCGCACGCCCGAAAAGCGTTCCCTCCTGTTGTCTCTCGGACGGGCGGACGCGGGAAACTTCCGCCGGCGGACGACAGCCACAACTCCGTGCCTGCGGCACGGACTTCCACGAGGTTCGTTCCCGACCCAGGCTCGCGGGCGAAGGTGTCATTTTCCGCCACGCCGCGAGGGCTGTCAAGCCGGCCTTTTGCGCCCAAGCGGCCCAAGTAACCTGCCTAGCGCCCATCAATTCGACGGGCGCGCGGATCGTCAGATGAAGCTACGCGGCTTCCGCACCTGACTCGGCGAGATCGGAGGAGTGCTGCGGGATCGACGCGGCGTTCCCGCGGCCTGTCCGATTTTTGGACGGCGCGGCGTGCCCGAACCTGTTCCGTCCTCCGCTTTTGCCCGGCCTTCCGTCTGCGTGCTACGATGCCGCTTGCCGCAAGAATGGATTACCGGCCCGGCAAAATTCCCGCGTCACAGTTTTCCGAAAGAATGATCGACGAGGTACGAATCACCAGGCTCCCGAACGGCGCGGCCGTCCTCACGGAGCACATGCCGAACCTGCGCTCCTGCACGGTCGGCGTCTGGATCAGGCGCGGCTCGCGCCACGAGCGCCCGGAAGCGAACGGCATCTGCCACTTCATCGAGCACGCCGTCTTCAAGGGCACGCGCCGCCGCACCGCGCTCGACATCGCGGTTGAGAGCGACCGCTTCGGCGGCAACTTCGACGCCTACACGACGCACGAGCTGACCGGCTTCTCGCTCAAAGTCGTGGACACCGCGCTCCCGCAGGCCTTCGATCTCCTCGCCGACATGCTGCTCTCGCCCCGCTTCGACGCCGACGATCTCGAACGCGAGCAGCGCGTCATCATCGAAGAGATGAAGATGGTCGAGGACACGCCCGAAGAGTTTCTGACCGAACTCTTCAGCGCGGCCTTCTACCCCGGCCACCCGCTGGGCCGCCCCATCGAGGGCACGGCCGACACCGTCCTGACCTTCGACCGCGCGCGCACCGCGCGCCACCACGCGGCGGCCTACGCGCCGCGGAACCTCGTCATCGCGGCGGCCGGCAACGTCAACCACGACGAGCTAGTCGAAATGGCCGAGCGCGCCTTCGCCGCTGCCGGCTCTCCGGCTGAGGCAACAGCAGACTCGCAGACAACTGCGGACGACCCCGAGGGCGGCGGGCAGCCGCGCCCGGCCGCGCCGATCCTGCTCGAACGCAAGAAGGAGTTGGAGCAGGCGCACCTGCTCATCGCCGCGCCGTGGCCTTCGGCGCGCCACGAGGATCGTTACGCCGCCTCTCTGCTCGCCTCCGTCATCGGCGGCGGAACCTCCAGCCGCCTCTGGCAGTCCGTTCGCGAGGAGCGTGGCCTCGCCTACTCGGTCGGCGCGGCCGGCAGCGGCTTCACCGACACGGGCATCCTGCACCTCTACGCCGGCACCTCGCCCGAACAACTCGACGAGGTGCTCGATCTCTCGCTCGCCGAGCTGCGCCGCGCCGCGCGCGAACCCGTCTCGGACGACGAGTTGCGGTTAGCCAAGGATCAGTCGATCTCGTCGATCCTGCTCGGCCTCGAATCGACGAGTGCGCGCGCCGGCACCCTCGCCCGCCAGGAGATCGTCCACGGCCGCCGCACCGCGCCCGAAGAGATCATCCGACGGATCGAGTCGGTCACGCCCGACGACCTGCTGCGCGTCGCCCGCGAGCACCTGACGACCGAGCGGATCGCCGTCGGCGCGCTCGGCGATCTAAACGGCTTCAAGGTTGATCGCTCCCGATTAGAGATCTGAGTTGCGCGAGCACTGTGGGGGCAGGGCTTGCCCCTGCCCGTAGCGTGCGCGAGCACGCTCATCAACGCGGGTGTGCTTTCAAGGTTAACTGAGCCTGCAAGGGTGTTCGCGCATTCGCGCTCGACGGGCAGGGACAAGCCCTGCCCCTACAAATTTTTATGAAGCTCTCGATCACACTGCTGGCGCTCCTCGCCTTCGTCGCCAGCGCCGATCTCGCGCGCGTCGGAGTCGCGGCCGTGCAGGAGGCGACGAAGCCCGCCGCTGCCGCGCCGTCGGTCGAGGAGCGCATCCGCCGCGTCGAGTCGGGGCTGCTGCCGGCCGTCACGATCAAGGGGGCGCAGTCGCCCGCGGCGACGCTCGCCGAGCGGATGAAGTTTTACCGCATCCCCGGCGTGAGCGTGGCGGTCGTCAGCGACGGCCGCGTGGAGTGGGCGCGCGGCTTCGGCGTCAAGGACGCCGGGACGAACGAACCCGTAACGGCCGAGACGCTGTTCCAGGCCGGCTCGATCAGCAAGCCCGTGGCCGCGCTCGCCGCGCTCAGGCTGGTGCAGGACGGCAAGCTCTCGCTCGACGAGGACGTGAACGCGAAGCTCGCCGCGTGGAAAGTCCCGGAGAACGAGTTCACGAAAGAGAAGAAGGTGACGCTGCGCGGCCTGCTCACGCACAGCGCGGGCCTGACCGTCCACGGCTTCCCCGGCTACGCCGCCGACGCGCCGGTTCCCACCGTCATCCAAATCTTCAACGGCGAGAAGCCGGCCAACACGGCCGCGATCCGCGTTGACACCGTGCCCGGCACGCGCTGGCGCTACTCCGGCGGCGGCTACACCGTCATGCAGCAACTCGTCGAAGACGTTGCGAAGAAGCCCTTCGCGGAGGCCGCCAGGCAGCTCGTGCTCGGCCCCGCCGGCATGAAGCACAGCACGTACGAGCAACCGCTCCCCCCGCGACTCGCCGCGCAGGCCGCCACCGCGCACCGCGCCGGCCAGCCCATCAAGGGCCGCTTCCACACCTACCCTGAAATGGCAGCCGCGGGGCTATGGACGACCCCGACCGATCTCGCGCTGCTCGCTGTCGAATTGCAGAACGCGCTCGCGGGCCTCTCGAATAAGATCATCTCGAAGGAGATGGCGGCGCAGATGATGTCGCGCCAGTTTCAGGAGTGGGGACTCGGCCCGGCGGTCGAAGTCCGAAGCGGCGTCGTCAAGTTCTCGCACGGCGGTCAGGACGAGGGCTTCGAGGCGTTCTGGGTCGGCTACGGCGACGGGCGCGGCGCGGCCGTGATGACGAACGGCGACCGCGGGAGCGCGCTCGCCACAGAAGTTCTCCGCTCAATCGCACGTGAGTACGGCTGGGACGACTTCAAATCGGTCGAGCGCGAACTAGCCCGTGTCAATCCGAAAATCTACGAGGCTTACGCCGGCGACTACGAGATCAAGGTCAACCCGCAACTGACCGTCGTCCTCAACTTCTCCGTCGAGGGCGGCAAGCTGCTCGCGCAGCAGCAGGGCGGGCCGAAGCGCGAATGGCTCCCCTCCTCCGAGACCGAGTTCTTCTCGACCTCCTCGGGCAACACGATCAAGTTCAGCAAAGACGGGCAGGGCGCGGTGACGGGATTCGTCCTCACGCAGGACGGCGAGCAGTACACGGGGAAGAAGATTAAGTGACAAGTAAACCGTGACAAGTGACAAGTAAAATCATTCTTACTTGTCACTTGTCACTTGTCACGGCTCTTATGCGACTGACGGTCTTAGGCAGCGGCTCGACCGGCAACGCCGTGCTCATCTCGGCGGGGCGGACGAACGTGCTCGTGGACGCCGGGCTGTCGGCGAAGGAGACGATCCGCCGGCTGCACCTGACGGGCTGCGACCCGGCCGCGATCGACGGCGTCATCATCACGCACGAGCACGGCGACCACGCGGGCGGGCTGCGAGTCCTGTTGAAGTCTCTGGACTGCCCCGTCTTCATCTCCGGCGAGACGCTGGAAGCCTACCTCGGCGGGCGCGAGCACGGCACCTCCAAAGAGGAGCCGCGCAAGCGCATGGACGCCCTGCGCGGGCGTACCGTCGAAATCTCTTCGAGCCAGGACTTCCGCGTCGGCGAGATCGACTTCCACCCCTTCACCGTCCCGCACGACGCGGCCGACAACTTCGGCTTCACCGCGCGCCACGGCGGCGTCTGCATCGCCACGCTCCTCGACTTCGGCTGCGTTACCACGCTCATCAAGGAGCGGCTGCGCGGCTGCGCGGCCGTCGTCATAGAGTCGAACCACAGCCGCGACATGCTGAAGGCTTGCAGCGTCTATCCCTGGGAGCTGAAGCAGCGGATACTCTCGCGCACCGGGCACCTGTCGAACGAGGACGTGGCCCTGTGGCTGCGCGACGACTTCGACGGCTCTGCCGAGCACGTCGTCCTCGCGCACCTCTCGCAGCGGGCCAACAACCCGCACGTCGCGCAGATCACGGCCGAGTCGGCCCTGCGCGAGCGCGGCACGCTCTTCCAGACCACGACCCGCATCACGCTCTCGCACCCGAAAGAGCCGACGCCGTGGATCGAACTCTGAAGATGAAAGCGGAAGGCAGAAGGCGGAAGGCAGAAGGCGGAAAGCAGTCAGGACAGACCGGCTCGGTTTTCCGTCTTGACTGCCTTCTGCTTTCTGCTTTCTGCCTTCTGCTCTTTTCGTCCTGCGGGGTTGACGAGCGGCGCGGCAGTCTCCCGCCGGGAGCGCAGGCCGCGATTGATCGGCTGACGGAGCACTACGCCGAAGGGCGCTTCGCCGAGATTTACTCGGAGGCGGCCGACGAGTGGCGCGCGGCGGCGACCGCCGACCAGAGCCGTGCCACCCTGGAGCGCGCGCGCGAACGGCTCGGCCGCGTGGTCAGCCGCGCGGCCGTCCGCGCCGCGGTGCAGGAGAACGGCGCGGGCACGACGGGCGCGCGCAGCGTCTCCGTCAACTACAACACCAAGTTCGAGCGCGCCGACGCGCACGAGGCGATCACGCTCGTCGAGCGCGACGGCCGCTGGCAACTCGCGCGCTACACCGTCAACTCTGACGCACTGAAATAGTGATGAGTGGAAAGAAGCTGTTAGCTGTTAGCTTTCGGCCGGAAGGGGTCAGCCCTCGTTTCGATTCCGGTTCCGGTTTTGCTAACAGCTAACAGCTAACAGCTAACAGCTTGAGTATGATTCCACGCTACACACTGCCCGAGATGGGCGCGCTCTGGTCGGAGCACAACCGCTTCCAGAAGTGGCTGGACGTTGAGATCGCCGTCTGCGAGGTCCACGCCGAGATGGGGACGATCCCCGCCGACGCGCTCGCCGAGATCAGGTCGCGCGCGGCGTTCACGGTCGAGCGCATCAACGAGATCGAGCGGACGACCGACCACGACGTGATCGCCTTCACCACCGCGCTCGCCGAATCAATCGGCGAGTCCGCGCGCTTCGTCCACTACGGCCTGACCTCGTCGGACGTGGTGGACACGGCCAACGCCCTGCTCCTGCGCGACTCGTGCGACCTGCTGCTCAAACGCATCGACGCGCTGCTCGGAGTGTTGAAACGCCGCGCGCACGAGTTCAAACATACGCCGCAGGTCGGCCGCACGCATGGCGTCCACGCCGAGCCGACCTCCTTCGGCCTCACCTTCGCGCTCTGGTTCGACGAGACGCGGCGCAACCGCGAGCGACTGCTGCGGGCGCGCGAGTCGGTCGCCGTCGGCAAGATCAGCGGCGCGGTCGGCGCGTTCGCGCACCTCGACCCGGAGGTCGAAGAAAAAGTCTGCGCGCGTCTGGGCCTCAGGCCCGCGCCCGTCTCCACACAGATCATCCAGCGCGACCGCTACGCCGAGTACCTCTGCACGCTGGCGGTCGTCGCCTCATCGCTCGACAAGTTCGCCTTGCAAGTCCGCCACTGGCAGCGCACCGAGGTGCGCGAGGCGCAGGAGCAGTTCAAGCGCGGCCAGAAGGGTTCTTCGGCGATGCCGCACAAGCGCAACCCCATACTTTCGGAGCGCATCTGCGGCATGGCGCGGCTCGTGCGCGGCTACGCCGTCGCCGGCCTCGAATCCGTCGCCCTCTGGCACGAGCGCGACATCTCGCACTCCTCGGCCGAGCGCGTCGTCCTGCCCGACGCCTCGACCGCGCTCGACTATATGCTCGCCAAGGCGACCTCGCTCCTCGACACGCTCGTCGTCTATCCCGAACGGATGCTCGAAAACCTGAACTCGACAGGCGGCCTCGTCTTCAGCCAGCAGCTCCTGCTTGCTTTAACGCAATCGGGTGTTGCGCGCGAGCGGGCCTACGAGTGGGTGCAGCGCAACTCGATGAAGGTCTGGGACGAGGGCGGCAGCCTTCGCGAGCGCGCCCTCGCCGACCCGGACATCGCATCGAAACTCGGGCGCGAGCAGATCGAGAGCGTCTTCTCGCTCGACACCTACACGCGCAACGTGGACAAGATTTTCGCGCGCGTCTTCAACAACGGTGGTCAGTAGTCCGTTGTCCGTTGTCCGTTGTTTTGAGGCCGCCGGCCCGTGTGGTAAAAAGTCCAGTTCCGCAAGATGGGCAACGGACAACGGACTACTGACAACTGACAAACCGATGAAAGCGAAAGTTTACGTCACGTTAAAGGCGGGCGTGCTAGACCCGCAGGGCAAGGCCATCCAGCACTCGGTCGATCTGCTCGGCTACGGCGGCATCGAGGACGTGCGGCAGGGTAAGTACTTCGAGATCGCGTTGGACGAATCGCTCGACTCCGGGCGGGCGCGCGAGACGGCCGAGCGGATGGCGCGCGAGGTGCTGTCGAACCCCGTGATCGAGGATTACCGCGTGGAGGTGGAGTGATGAAATTCGGCGTTATCGTCTTTCCGGGATCGAACTGCGATCACGACGCCTACCACGTCATCTCGAAGCACGTCGGGCAGCCCGTCTCGTTCGTCTGGCACAGGGAGACTGACCTGTCGGGCTACGACGCCGTGATCCTTCCGGGCGGCTTCTCCTACGGCGACTACCTGCGCGCGGGCGCGCTCGCCTCGTTCTCGCCCGTGATGCGGTCGGTCAAGCAGTTCGCCGCGCGCGGCGGCTTCGTCCTAGGGATCTGCAACGGCTTCCAGATTCTGTGCGAGGCGGGGCTGCTGCCCGGCGCCCTCATCCGCAACCGCGATCTGCACTTCCGTTGCGAGCACGTCAACGTGCGCGTCGAGACCACAGACACGCCGTTCACCAACGAACTCACGCGCGGCGAAATCCTGCGCGTCCCCATCGCCCACGCCGAGGGCAACTACACCTGCGACGACGCGACGCTCGCGGAACTCCAAAGAGAAGACCGCGTCGTGCTGCGCTACTGCGACCCGGAGAGGCGCATGACCGACGAGGCCAACCCGAACGGCTCGCGCGACCACATAGCCGGCGTCTGCAACCGCGCGCGCAACGTCGTCGGGATGATGCCGCACCCGGAGCGCGCCTGCGAAGACCTGCTCGGCTCCTCGGACGGCCGCGGCGTCTTCCGCTCACTCGCCGCCACGCTCGCCGCAGTCTCGTAAGAAATTAAACGTCCAGGTTCTTCACGTCCAGTGCGTTGTCCTCGATAAATTTCCGGCGCGGCTCGACGGCGTCGCCCATCAGTACGGTGAAAATCTGATCCGTTTCGACGGCGTCGTCGATCTTCACCTGAAGGAGCGTCCGCTTCTCCGGGTTCATCGTGGTCTCCCACAACTGCTCCGGGTTCATCTCGCCAAGGCCCTTGTAACGCTGGATCGTCAAATCCTTCTTCGCGGCGGCGAGCACGCGCTCTAACAGCGCCTCGCGCGTCTCGATCTGCTCGCTCGTGCCGTTCTCGCCGATGACGAACGGCGCACTCAAACGCTCGTCAAGCGCCTTGTGCAGCTCGACCGCCTTCTGGAATTCGACGTGGCTCGCCAAATCCCAGTCGATGCAGACCCGCGTGCCGTTCGACGCGGCCACCTCGATCTCCCAGAGGCCGTGCTCCTCGTCGGTCGAAAGGTCAGTCTTGTAGCCGGCCTTCGCGATCCGGCCTTCGACCTTCGCCATCAGGTCATTCTTACCGTCGAAGACGCCGCGCAAGGTGATCCCGTCCTTGCGCATCACGCCTTTGTTGCCCGCGAAGGCGTCGAGTAGGGCCGCGAGCAACTTTTCCTCACCCGCCAGCCGCCGCACCAGCTTCTCGCAGTAGCGCTTGTACTCGACCATCTGCTCTAACGACTTCGCCAACTCGCGCCCCTCGACGACCGCGCCGGTCTCGGCCGACTTGAGCTTGATCTCGCTCGTCGCCGCCCGCATCAGGTAGCGGACGAGCGAGCGCTCGTCCTTGATGTACTCCTCGCGCTTGCCCCGTTTCACTTTGAACAACGGCGGCTGCGCGATGAAGACGTGACCGGACTCGACCAGCTCAGGCATCTGCCGGTAGAAGAAGGTCAGGAGCAAAGTCCTGATGTGTGAACCATCTACGTCGGCGTCCGTCATGAAAATGATCTTGTGGTAGCGGAGCTTGCCGAGGTCGAAATCGTCCTTGCCTATCCCCGTGCCGAGCGCCGTGATCAGCGTTTTGATCTCGGTGTGGCTGAGCATCTTGTCGAAGCGGGCCTTCTCGACGTTCAGGATTTTACCTTTTAACGGAAGAACCGCCTGGTTGCGCCGGTCGCGCCCCTGCTTGGCCGATCCGCCCGCCGAATCGCCCTCGACGATATAGAGTTCGCACTGCGCGGGGTCGCGCTCCTGGCAGTCGGCCAGCTTGCCCGGCAGCATCGTCGAGCCGATTGCGCCCTTTCGGACGATCTCGCGGGCCTTGCGGGCGGCGTCGCGCGCGCGGGCGGCGTCGATGGACTTGCCGACGATCTTTCTGGCGACGGTCGGGTTCTGCTCGAAATACTCGGTCAGGCGCTCGTTGAGGAACGACTCGACCGCCCCCTTCACGTCCGAGTTCAGCTTGCCTTTGGTCTGCCCCTCGAACTGCGGCTGCGGCAGTTTTACGGAGATGACTGCGACGAGGCCCTCGCGCACATCGTCGCCGCTGAGAGTCCCTTTGAAGTTCTTGGCGAGGCCGGAGGACTGCGCGTAGGCGTTGATCGTGCGGGTGAAGGCCGAGCGGAAGCCGGAGAGGTGCGTGCCGCCGTCAACCGTGTTGATGTTGTTGGCGAACGAGTAGACCTTCTCGTCGTAAGCGTCGTTGTACTGGATGGCGACCTCGATGGAGAGCTGGTCGCCCTGCCGCTCGAAGTAAATGGGCTTGTCGTGGAGCACCGTCTTGTTCTTGTTCAGGTGCTTGACGAACTCGGCGATGCCGCCCCGGTAGTAAAACTCATGCTTGCGCTCGTTCTCCTCGCGCTCGTCGGTGATGGTGATGCGGATGCCCTTGTTGAGGAAGGCTTTCTCGCGCAGCCGCTCGGAGAGGCGGTCGAAGCTGAAGACTGTCTCGGTGAAAATCTCGGCGTCGGGCTTGAAGGTGATCTTAGTGCCGCGCTTGCGGCTCTTCCCCGTCTGCTCCAACTTCATGACAGGAATGCCGCGCTTGTACTCCTGCTCGTAGGTGTGGCCCTCGCGCCAGATTTCGAGGCGCAGCCACTCGGCCAGGAAGTTGACGCACGAGACGCCGACGCCGTGCAGGCCGCCCGAAACCTTGTAGGCGTTCGAGTCGAACTTGCCGCCCGCGTGCAGCTTCGTCATCACGACCTCGGCCGCCGACTTCTTCTCCTGCTTGTGGTAATCCACGGGGATGCCGCGGCCGTTATCGATGACCGTGATCGAGTTGTCCATGTGGATGGTCACATCGACCGTGTCGCAGTAGCCCGCGAGGGCTTCGTCAATCGAGTTGTCCACGACCTCGTAAACGAGGTGGTGCAGGCCGATATCGCCCGTCGAGCCGATGTACATCGCCGGGCGCTTACGCACCGCGTCGCGCCCTTCGAGGACGGTGATGGTGTTCGCGTCGTAAGACATGCTCTTCTTGCTGTTCGTCGTAATCGCTGTGGACAAATTAACCCCTCTTTCTAACCCCTCGGCGCGGCGGAAAATCGACTCCCCGCAGACCTGAAAACGTGTCCCTTTTAGATGCCCGAAACGCCCTGCGAGACGCTTTGAACCTCTTCCCTCAAAGCCCCCGTCTCAACCGCCATGCCACCAGCGATTTCGAACACGCGCGCGCGCGCAGCGTACTGCTCAACGAGGTCTTCTTTCGAGGTCGTGACGAACGTCTGGGTGCGCCCTTCGAGGTACTCCAACAGGCGGCTGACACGCTTGCGATCCAGTTCAGCGTCCACGTCGTCCAGCAGGAAGACGGGATACTCGCTGTGCCAGGAATGATACACCGAAATCGCCGCTAAATCAAGTAGAATCAACGCGCTACGCTGCTGGCCGGAGCTGCCGAACTGACGTATGTCCCGCCCGTCGAACAGTATCTCCAACTCGTCCCGGTGCGGGCCGATAAGCGAATAACCGGCCGAAATTTCGGCCTGCATTCTGAGCTTTAAACGCTCCGCGATCAGCCCTTCGTAATCGCCGAGATCGCCCTTGCCTTCGAGCGACGAGACGTAACGAACTGTTATCTCCTCGCGCTCGAAAAGGCGGCGCTCTAACGCTTCATTGACGCGTGAGACGTAGTCGAGTCGCGCGCGGTGAATCTCGCCGCTCAGTTTGACGAGTTGTTCGTTCCAAGGGGCGAGTCGTTCGGCCGTCTCGTCGGCTTCGAGTTCGGCCTCAGAGGCGTCTTGCAGGAGTCGATTTTTTTGTCGGATGACGCGCTGATAATCGGCGATGGTCTGGACGTAGGCGTGGTGGAGCGAGACGATGCCGCGATCTAAAAACTTTCTTCGCGCTTCGGGCGCGCCGCGCACGACTTCGAGTTCGTCGGCCGTGAAGGAGACGACGTGGAGCTGGCCGAGGTAGCGCGCGACCGACTCGCGCTTGCCGTTGACGGAGATCGCCTTCGAGTTGTTCTGGACGGCGACCTGTAGCTCGCGTCGCACCTCTTCCGTACGCGCGACCGTGCCGCGTACGACCGCGAGGTCGCCGCCGAAGCAGACGGCCTCTTGGGGCTTTTGCGTGCGGAAGGACTTGGTGGTGGCGAGGAGGTAGATGGCTTCGAGCCAGTTGGTCTTGCCCTGCCCGTTCTCGCCGAAGATGACGTTGAGGCCCGGCCCCCAACTGATCTTGCCGCTCAGGTTCCTGAAACAGTGAGCCTCAAGCGATTCGAGCAGCATGGGCGAATTTTAACACACGCCGCCCTGATGCGTCGTCCGAACGCGAAGGCAGGCCGCGCCCTTCGCCCGCACGCGAAAAGCCGCCAGCGGCCCCGTACGGCGCACGGGGCGGCTTTCCGCGTCGCGGTTTGGTGACGAGTTTGAGCTTCTACGCCCTCAAGTCGCCTGTCGCTCGATGTCACGCGCAATTAAAGTCCTATACCGCGACAACTGTAAGTTGTTGCAACTAGGCTGAGACGTTCTGCCGGCCTCGACATTAAAGTTCTATACTGAGTGTCGCCGGGGACGGCAGCGTGCCCGTTATCGCGCAATTAAAGTTCTATACTGGAATGCTCGGCGGTTATGGCGTAGCGCATCTTTTGCGGGCGATCGCGCAATAAGGTTACCGGCGGAGAGCGCTGTGGGTGGGTTCGCTGTCGGGCCTAATCGTTCGCGATTCATGGAGGTATCTGATACGCTCATCGGCGGCAAGCGACCTGACGCTGCGTTGCTCGGCGAGTTATTGCCTAAATTTTTACCCTGACCCTTTCGCCGAACCCTCCCACCAACTCCTAACAGGACGGTTTTTGCTCCCACAGTCGCAGCAACTTCTGTTTTTAGCGCCTAAACACTGAATCCTTGCTAGTATCTGCCGGAGTTGTCGGCGGTTCTCGCCAGAAGTTGAACGGTGCCTTCCATCTTTTCACGGGGTAAACTAATCAGGCGCTCAGGAGACGGACATGCTGAAGATTAGGGAATGCTGCCTGTGCAGCCAAGTCGCGGGAGAGGAGTCCAACGACCTTATCGCCCGTATGCTACCCGGCGAGCCCTACGTCCGCCGGGTCATGCTGGAGAGCGAGTCGTTCGCAGCCATCCCTAGCCTCGGGCCGCTGGTAAGCGGACACGCCCTGCTCTGCCCGAAGGCGCACGTCAGGAGTTTCACCCAACTCGGGCCGGGCTTGGAGGACGAGTATCGGGCCGTAAAGGACGAACTGCGAGAGGCTCTGTCGCGCCGGTACGACTCACCCGTGCACCTGTTCGAACACGGGATGGCGGCAGAGGGCGACCGCGTGATGTGCAGCACCGACCACGCGCACCTGCATTTCGTGCTGCTGCCCCGCCGGTGCGGCGTCGAGGCCATCGGGCGGCTGCCCTGGGTGGAGTTCGACGGGTCGCTCGGCGAGCTGGCGCGCCTCACCGGCGGGCTTGAGTACATCCTGTACGAGCCGCCGGGCGGGGGCGGCCGCCTGCTCCTCGCAGAGGGCGATGGCTTCGAGTCGCAGTTCATGCGGAAGATCTTCGCGCGCGCGCTCGGGCGCGCCGAGAGATGGAACTGGCGGGATCGTCCCGACCCGCGCGCGGCCGACGAAACTTGGAGGCAGTTCGCGCCATGAATAACAACTGTTTCGTGATCATGCCTTACGGCGAGAAGAAGGACGTCGACGGGAACATGATCAACTTCGACGACATCTACAAGTACATCATCGAAAAAGCCGTCGCCCGGCTCGGAGGGTTCGAGTGCGTCCGCTGCGACAACATCGATGAGCCCGGGTGGGTCCACAAACGGATGGTGCAGCACATATCCGAGGACCGCGTCGCCATCGTGGACACCAGCACGTTGAACGCGAACGTCTTTTACGAGCTGGGCGTCCGCCACGCGCTCAAGCGGGGCGTGACCGTCCTCATCCAGCGGAAGGGGACGACCTGGCCCTTCAACATCGCAGGTCTCAACTCGATCTCCTACACCACCGACCTCGGGGGCGCGGACAAGGCGATTAACGACATCGCCGCCTTCATCGCCAACGCGCTGCAGAAGCCAGCGCACGTAGACAGCCTCGTCTACGAGGTGCTACCCAACTTGCGCGTCGAACCCGGGCCGCGCGCGCCGATCACGAAAGTGCAGATGTTCGAGGCCCCGCTCATCAACCGCCCCGGCAAGCGCCTCGGCCTGGTCACGGGAGACCGCGGGAACATCAAGGTCGGTGACGTCTGGGTCAACTCCGAGAACACGGAGATGCAGATGGATCGCTTCTACGGGACTTCGACCTCGGCGACCATCCGCTACCTCGGGGCGAAGAAGGACCCGGAGACGGAGCGCGTGGTCGAGGACCTCATCGCCAATGAGCTGGCCCGGATGGTGCATTCGGGGAAGGGGGTTGACCCCGCGGCGGTGATCGTCACCGGGCCCGGCGAACTGCGGCGCACGAACAACGTCAAGTGGGTGTTCCACGTTGCGTCGGTGATAGGCCAGCCGCGCGAGGGCTACCAGCCCATCGCGCGGATCGAGCGGTGTGTCACCAACGCCTTGAGGCGGGCGGACGATGAAAGGTTCAGCGAGGACAGGATCAAGTCGGTTCTCTTCCCGATCTTCGGCACCGGCCCGTCCGGGGGCGACGTGGAGACGCACGCCGCGCGCTGCTTCGCCGCCGCCGTCGATTACTTGGAGTCGCGCGCTGACAGCTCCATTGAGGCGGCCTACTTCTACGTCTGGAGCGAGCAGGACCTCGAAGCCTGCCGACGGGTGGTAGCGAATCATTCGGGCCTCGGCCCCCTCTCCCTTCTCTGAGCGGGGAACCAATGCAGAGCGAAAGCTTCGAGATGGAGATCCTGACCCCGGAGAGGGCCGACGTGTTCGTCGCCTGCCCGGCCGGGGGGGCCGTTCCTTGGCCGGTCGTCAGGCGACTCGATGAGTCGCGCGTGCGAGCCATCGCGGACGCGCACGCCTTGGAGCCGGACGGGCGGCGCGTCCGCCGGATCATCTCCGGCTGCTCGGCAATCGTAGCCGTCTTGCCCCATCGGGGGGACGAGGCGTGCAGCACCAGTCCCGAGCTGGTCGAACAAGTAAGCGCGGCGGCCGAACTGGGGCTGCCGATTCTCATCCTGCGCGAGCAGGGCGTGCGCACCTGCGTGGGCGAGTTCGGCGGCGGACACGCCCTACAATTCGGCGACGCGCCACCGATCATCGTCGGCCGCGGGCAGGTCTACGGCCCCGTTAGGTACGTGGAGCAGTGCGGCTTTGGGGAGGAGTCCCGCCTCCCCTTCGAACAGTTCTTGGCCGCGACCCTGAAGCGCGGCGGGCGCGGACGCCCTTACGCCTTCTTCGTCGGCCGGCTGGAGCGCGACTTCGCGCACGCGCGGGAGGCCGTCAGGGCGGCGGTCGAGTCAGAGGCCGGCATCCCCTGCCTGTGGTCGGACGACGGCCGACACCGGCTCGAAGTGGAAAGCATTCGCGAGAGGACGCGGCTACTGATCCGGCACTCGGCCTTCGTCATCGCTGACCTGACGCTCGGCAAGGAGAGCCCGGAGCGTGAGAACCCGAGCCGCGCGCACGAGATCGGCATGACCATCGCCTACGGCCGGAAGCTAATGTTGTGCAGTCAGGAGCCGCGGAGGTATCCGTATTTCTCGATCAGCGACATGCAAATGAGCTTCTGGTCGGATGAGGCGGAACTCGAATCTCAGGTGAGGGAATGGATTCGCACCTCACGTGACTCCCCGGCGCGAACCGTCCTCAACTACGGGCTGGCGGGGCTGGCCCTCGGTGCCGCCCCCAGAATCAAGGAACCCACCTTCACGTTCGAGCCTGCCCGCCGCTTCGTCGGCCCCAACACTGCGGTGCCATCCAGCCTGAGAGCGCCGGCCGTGGCACTGAGCGCCGCCGCGGTGTGCCTCGCGCTCGTACATCTGTTGGCGTTGTCCTTCGGCCTTGGGGGCTGGACGTACTGGGTGGCCTACTTCGCCCTAGTCTTCGCGATCTTCCTGTGGCCCCACCTGAGGGGACGCGCGCGCGACAGCCTCTGGATGGCCAGTCCCGTCGCACAAGTTCTCGCCCTCGCCGCGCTCACGCTGATGACACTCGCGCTGGCCGCCGTCAAAGCCCCGTAGCAGTTGAGGGTGAACACTGTGAACGTCCCGCAAGCGCAAACGTCACACGTCCCTAAGGCGATCCGGAAGAGGTGCGTGTACTGTCTGTGCAACGGCGAGTTGCGCCCCAACCAAGTCCTGTTGCGTGGCCGGCACCTGTACCTCTGCGCGCCGCGGGGCCAGCCCGTCGAGGGCTACTTCGTCATCGCACCGCTCACCTGCACCGGGAGCCTCTCGGCCTTTCCGGCCGGGTGGTACGCGGAACTGAACGTATTGAAGGGCGTTGTCTCGGCCTTCTACCGCGAGGCGTACGGCGCGACTGAAGCGACCCTCTACGAGCAGGGCAGGGCCGGGGGCGGCGCTCGCTTCGACGAGGCCGGCGGGTTCCCGCATCACGCACACTTATGCTGCCTACCCCTCGCCGTAGACTTACACGCCCTGCTCTCCCCGCGCCATGCTCGCCTAAGCTTGTCAGGGCCGGAGGAGCTGTCGTCAGTCGTGCCCGACCGCCCTTACGTCTACATCGAGGGCGGCGGGGGCCGGTACTGCGTTTACGTGCCGGAGACGGACGAGGGGCGGCAGGAACTCGAACGCATCCGCCTGAAACCCGCGATAGCGGCGCTCCTCGGATTACCCGACCGCGGCGACTGGCGCACTTACCCCGGCGACCGCGAACTCGCGCGCCTCATCCGACGCTTCGCCACGTTCCGAAAGAAGCTCACCCTGCAAGGAGAGTGTTATGTCTGAGATCATTGACGAGGTACGGAGGCTGAAGACTTCGGCGCGGAGTGAATCCGAACGGGGTCAGTACGAGGCCGCGGCTCGAAACTTACGCGGTGCCATTAAGGCCCTCGAAGAGGCGCTGGCGAGGGCCGAGGGCGGCGGGGGGGGCGCCACCCTGTCGTCAGCACCCTCGGACGCGGAAGAGGCCCGCCTCGCCATGGAACTCGCTGACCTGTACGGGATGCTCGGCGGCGCTAGCCGGAAGCAGGGCGACCTCATGCGGGCCGCCGCCGCCTACGATCATGGCTTCCGGTACGAGTCCGATCCGCGCTATGGGTTCGTCAACACCTACAATACGCTGAACCGCTTGGTTACGCGGATACTGATGCGTCCCGACTCACTGTCAGACCCCGACGTGCTCCGGGGCGTGGGCGAATTGGAGTTCGTAGATGTGCCCGCGGCCCTTACTGAACTGCGGCAGGAGTTGGAGCGGGAGGTCGCCGGTGTCCGAGTTAACGACTTCTGGGCGGCCGGCGACCTAGCGTTCACCTGCGCCCTTAACGGTGACGAGCAGGGCGCGCTACGAGCGGTACGAGGGTTCGCGTCCTGCTCGCCTCCGCCGCCCACGAGCGCTTACGCCGCCTACGCCGGCTGGATCGGGGCTGTCGCAGAACTGGACACGCCCCGCAAGGAAGTCCTCCGTAAGGTGAAGCAGTCGTTCGAAGACGGGATGGACGTGGCTCCGGGCGGCGTGCAGGCTTGAAGGGTGCTCCGCGCCGCCGCCCGACCCGCCGCCTCCCTCCGGCTGATCTTGGCATCGAGGAACCTCCCTTACTGGATTTATTGAAATTTTTACCCTGGCCCTTTTGCCGAACCTGCCCAACCAGCTTCATTCAATTCTCGTAAAGCACGGACGCTACCCTCGCAGACAGCCTTCACTTCAAGATCGGCCATCATTTCGTTGCTTACTCCCGCCCGCATCAGCAGCTTCCATAGGCCTGCTGGGACACGTTCTGTAGAGGCGGTGTCCGCACTCCAGTTCGACGAGGGTGTCATATCGTCAGTCTCAGGGGCCCCGAACTCCTTACGGGGGCCCTCGTCCTCGGGATTTCTCTTGCGTTCTTTACTTTTTCGCGGCATGGCTAACTCTCCATTAGCACTGCCGGCCGCATTTTTTCCGGTGTCTGTGAACAGCTAGCGAGGACATCCTATGAGTCCGCCCTTGAATCTACATCCTCAGTTTAGGACTTTATCCCCGAACGACGGTAAGAATTCTTGCCGCCTATGCCTTTCGTGAGAATCGGAATGCGCGAGGTGGGATCTCCTCAAGATTTGGCACAGAATCGTCCCGGGATCGTTTTGGTGGCCTTGGCCCGCGCCGCACCTGTCCGCGCAGCTACACGTCAACTCTGCGAACGTGGCGGGGCCTTTAGGAATGCGAAAGGAGATAAGTGAGAGTGGTTGGTCTATTGGCAGCCCTTTAGGAACTTTAATATCATGAAGCCATTCAGCCTCCCTCAAAGCAATAAGGGGACGAGCGGTTTAACAACAGCTCGCCCCGATAGGCAGTCAGCAAATTGTTTTTTGTTTAACTCAGTTACCGACTTTATTCCCGAACGACAATCAGAGCAAGTTCACGACACAAGAACAGCCGCTACCTTGTATAGCGTCTCCGGCACGTCCTCACCCTTAGCTTGCAATTTTTGAATTTCCCGCTCCACCCTCACCCGTAGGTCGTCGGCCAGCGTTCTGGTGTCGACGCCCATCTCTTCGAGTATGACGGATGACGACACCTCATCCATCTCCTCGTCGGGCGGGAGCAGCATCTCGAGCAGTGTCCTCAACTGAGCAGAAGTAGGCGGAGGTATATCTGCCATAATCATCCATCTTGGGTGCCAGAAATGTAAGGTCACCGGTTGATTTCAGTGTCAACCGGTGACCTCAAACACTGTGAGGCTTATTTGGTCAGGAATTAAAGTTGCAGACTTTATTTGTCAGTTGCAGACTTTAATATCCCGAATCACTATCTCTCTTCAGACTAAAAAGGGGCGTGCTGTTGTTGAACAGCACGCCCCTTTTTAGTCTGAAGATCTAACCCTCAGTGTAGAACTTTAATGGCGCGAGACACTCGAAAAAGCCGCGGGGGTTCCGGCGTCACAGGCGCATCGGCATGATGATGTACTTGTAGTCGTAGTCGGCGTCGGAGACGAGGCGGAGTTGGGCCTGCGAGTTGCCGTCCTTGAACTCGAAGGCGATCTGGCCGTCGCCGGTGGCGTTGAGGAAATCCTGTAGGTACTGGGCGTTGAAGCCGATCTCCAGTTCCTCGCCGTCGTAGTCGGTGGCGACCGTCTCTTTGGCCTCGCCCTCTTCGGCCGTCTGCGAGGTGATGTTGAGCGTGCCGGGGACGAGGTGGAGGCGGATGGCGTGCGTGCGGTCGTCCGACATGAGCGCGACGCGGCGGACGGCCTGGCCGAGCGCAGCGCCGTCGAAGGTGGCCGACTTGTCGTTGTTCTTCGGCATCACCATCTCGTAGTTGGGGAACTGGCCGGTGAGGGTGCGCGAGATGAGCAGGCGCGGGCCGACCTCGAAGTAGATGTGGTTCTCGTCGGCCCCGAAACTAATCTCGCCCTCGTGCGAGGCGGTGAGTTTTGCGACCTCGGCGAGAGTTTTGCGGGGGATGAGCGTGTCAAAACTCTCCTTCGCTCCGGCCTCACCCAAATCCTTGCGCTCGATGTAGGCGAGGCGGTGGCCGTCGGTCGTCACCATGCGCGCGCCGGTTTTATCCAGCATGAACTTCGCGCCGGAGAGCGTGTAGCGCGATTCTTCGAGGGTGATGGCGAAGATGGTGCGGTCGATGAAGGTTTTGAAGACGCTGGCGGGCATTTTGACCGGGGCGGAGCGCGAGTTCGGGATTTCGGGGAAGCTCTCGCGGTCAACGCCAGCGACGCGGAAGTTCGAGCGCTCGCAGTTGACCGTCGCCCAGTTGTTCTCCTCCTTGCGGAAGTTGACTGGCGCGTCCGGGAGCGAGCGGGCGATCTCGAAGAGCTTGCGGGCGCCCACGCACATCGCGCCGGGCGTGCGCACCTCGGCCTCAGCTTCGCAGCGGAGCGTGGCGTCGAGGTCAGTCCCGATCAGGCGGATGGTGTTTTCGCCGACCGATTCGATGAGGATGTTCGAGAGTACCGGAATCGTATTCTTGCGTTCGACGATACCCTGGACGAATCCCAGCTCCTTTTGCAGGGCCGTCTTGCTGATGCTGAACTCCATTCAACCACTCCCCTCTGAAACCAGTTTTGAAGTTTGAAGATTATTGCTTCGGAATGCTTCGAGACAAGCGACGCTTTTACTACTTCTAATACTTTTACAATCTTATTTATATATCTAGTAGTAGTAGTAGGGCCTGTGGAAATGTGGAAAACCGACTTTACTGTTGAAGGCTAAGGATTTGTTTTCCACAACCCCTGTGGATATTGTTGTGGAAAACTTCGTCCGATCTGTGGAAAAGGATTTTGCGAAGAAGTTTTCCACATTTCCACAGGCCCTATTTTCAACCCTCCTGTGGAAATGTGGAAAACTTGAAGTTAAGTGTAAGAGACGAAAGGCGTAATCCGAAAACCGGACTGTGGAAAACTTTCGCCGCGTTTTAGAGCTAACTACTTGCAAAGACTGTCCATAAGGTCGCTGACGACCCTGTGGAAATTCTGATCCTTGGAAACCAGCCCGTCGATCTTATCGACCGAGTGGATCACGGTCGTGTGGTGTTTGCCGCCGAACTCGCGGCCGATCTCCGGGAAGCTGTGCTTGGTCAAACGTTTACACAGGTACATCGCTACCTGGCGCGGCACGGCCACCTGACGCGAGTTGTTCTTCGATTTCAGCTCGTCGATCCGCAACCGATAATGCGCGGCGACGGCCCGCTGAATCATCTCGATGGTGACGCCCGCGGGCTGATCGTCGTCCGCGATGTTGCGGATGGCGTCCTGCGCGAGCATCTTCGAGATGGGCACGCCGCGCAGCGAAGAGATCGCGATCAAGCGGACGAGAGAGCCTTCGAGCTCGCGTATGTTGCTCTTGACCTTGCCGGCGATGAA
>DATHBT010000319.1:0-15878 GCA_035295985.1 Pyrinomonadaceae bacterium
GCCGTCCTTTTGTCTCCGCCACATGAAGCCGACGCGTTGCCGTCACCGCGCCCGCTTCGTCAACTCATCTCCTTGCGCTTAATGATCGTGATGCGCGTTCGCCGGACGCTCGCCCTGATAAATCTCCGCGCCGGTCGAGACGAACTCCGCCGCTTTCTCGCGCATCCCCTCGGCGAGCGCGTCCGCTTCTTCGAGTTCCTTCCGCGCCGCGAAGTCGCGCACCTCCTGCGTGATCTTCATCGAGCAGAAGTGCGGGCCGCACATCGAGCAGAAGTGCGCGAGCTTCGCGCCCTCCTGCGGCAGCGTCTCGTCGTGGTACTCGCGCGCGACTTCGGGGTCGAGCGAGAGGTTGAACTGATCCTCCCAGCGGAACTCGAAGCGGGCCTTCGAGAGCGCGTTGTCGCGCAGTTGAGCGCCCGGATGGCCCTTGGCGAGGTCGGCCGCGTGGGCGGCGATCTTGTAGGCGATGACGCCCTCTTTCACGTCCTTCCGGTCGGGCAGGCCGAGGTGCTCTTTCGGCGTGACGTAGCAGAGCATCGCGGTTCCGAACCAGCCGATCATGGCAGCGCCGATGGCCGAGGTAATGTGGTCGTAGCCGGGCGCGATGTCGGTGGTGAGCGGGCCGAGCGTGTAGAACGGAGCCTCCTGACAGATTTCGAGCTGGCGATCCACGTTCTCTTTGACGAGGTGCATGGGGACGTGGCCCGGCCCCTCGATCATCACCTGGCAGTCGTACTCCCAGGCGATGCGCGTCAGCTCGCCGAGCGTGTCGAGTTCCGCGAACTGCGCCTCGTCGTTCGCGTCGGCGATTGATCCGGGGCGCAGGCCGTCGCCGAGTGAGAACGACACGTCGTAGGCCGCCATGATCTCGCAGATGTCGCGGAAGTGCGTGTAGAGGAACGACTCGCGGTGGTGCGCGAGGCACCACTTCGCCATGATCGAGCCGCCGCGCGAGACGATGCCCGTGGTGCGCCGCGCCGTGAGCGGGATGAAGGGCAGTCGCACGCCCGCGTGGATCGTGAAGTAGTCAACGCCCTGCTCGGCCTGCTCGACGAGCGTGTCGCGGTAAACCTCCCACGTCAGCTCCTCGGCGCGGCCTCCGACCTTTTCGAGCGCCTGGTAGATCGGGACTGTGCCGATGGGCACGGGCGAGTTGCGCACGATCCATTCGCGCGTGGCGTGGATGTTCTTGCCGGTGGACAAGTCCATCACCGTGTCCGCGCCCCACTTCGTGGCCCAGCGCATCTTCTCGACCTCCTCCTCGATTGAAGAGGCGACGGCCGAGTTGCCGATGTTGGCGTTGACTTTGACGAGGAAGTTGCGGCCGATGATCATCGGCTCCGATTCCGGGTGGTTGACGTTGGCCGGGATGATCGCGCGCCCGCGCGCCACCTCGTCGCGGACGAACTCGGGCGTGACGAAGTCGGGGATCGACGCGCCGAAACTCTCGCCCCGGTGCTGGTGGAGCAGCGACGAGCGGTCGTCCTTTTCGTGCCCGCGCATCGCGTGCAAAGCCACCTCGCGGCCCATGTTCTCGCGCAGCGCGACGAACTCCATCTCGGGCGTGACGACGCCGCGCCGCGCGTAGTGCATCTGCGTGACGCGGCGGCCCGCCCTCGCGCGCAGCGGCGCGCGGCGCAGGGCCGGAAAGTATTCGAGACGGCCGCGATCCTTGTGGCGCGCGAACTCGACCGCCGTCTCGGAAGAGTAGCCGTCGTCTTCGGGCTTGATCTCGCGGCCCTCGTATTCTTCCACGTCGCCGCGCGCGACGATCCACCCGCGGCGAAGCGCCGGCAGTCCCTCGCGCTCGTCCGGCGAGCACGCGGGGTCGCCCCACGGCCCGGCCGTCTCGTAAACGCGGACTGGCGGGTTCTCCTCCAGTTGCCCTTCCCGGCCGCGCGTCGGACTGAGCGCGATCTCGCGGAAGGGGACGCGCAGGCCCGCGGTCGCGCCCTCGGCATAAACCCTCTGCGAGTTCGGCAGTTGCACCTCGGAACTCTGCCGCTCGCGCTTCTCGTCTTTCGTCATGCTCATGTGTTGAAAACCTTTCGGCCGCTCGGCGGCGGCTCAAAAACGGAAAAACCGTCCAACCCCGTAGAAGAGCTGGACGGTTTTTTGGCCGTCTGCCTCTCCCTTCGGCGGTACTAACCGCATCAGGTTCAAAGGGTCTCCTCGATTGCTGATTGCTGATTGCTGATTGCGGATTAAAAGACAGGTCTCGCAGCTAAGCGTTATCTGTTCTTCAATCCGCAATCCGCAATCCGCAATCCGCAATGTGCGGACTCTCAGCCGGGCCGCGTGGCCTCGGCTCCCCCGGAAAAATATTCGACTGTGCTTACGGCCGCCGGTGCGGCGGAATCATGTCCGGCGGCACGGGGCGGCCGGGCAGACCGCGCGGCCCCGCGAACGGGTTGACGACCTTGTAGCCGGCCGGCGGGAGGAAGAGCGCGCCGTCCTGCTCGCCGCGCGAGACGTTCGTCAACCGAAACGTCGTCTCGCCGAAGCGCGGATCGACGTGGCGCATCAGCACGATCATCTTCAACTCCGGCGAGTACCACTCCTCGTGCGTGATCTCGAAGGGCCGCTCGTTGTCCATCTCGCCCGCCGGGATCGTGATGCTCGTGCGCGTGCCCTCCGCATCGACGCCGTCGATTGATTGCCGGCCGAGCTTCTCGCGTTTGGGCTGCGGCATCTCGCCCCCCTCGCCGGCCTCGCGGCGACGCGCCGTGCTCGTCGGCATCAGGACGCTGAAGGGCGCTTTGTCGTCGCCCATCGCGCGCTCGCGCATCTTCCGCATCGCCGCCGGCACTTCCTGCCTGTGCGTGGTCTGCGCGCGCGTGTCGATCCGGTATTCGATCTCGTCCACGGGATCGCTGATGAAGATGAGGCGCGGCGGCTGGCCGTCGGGCGCAAGGACGCCCGCGCCTTCGCGCGTGACGGTGTGCTCGCGGCGCGTGCGGCCCGCGGAGTCGCGGTAGAGGCGCGCCGTCGATTTGCGACCCACGCGGTTGCCGTCCGCGAACGTCTGCACGTGCTCGGTCACGGACTCGGCCGAGAAGGGCGAGTTCTTCACCACCTTGCGGTCGAAGTTCGAGTCGGGCGTCGTGAAGCTGAGCGTCTGCACGCGCCGCCCCGGCCCCTCGTCCATCAAGGGCACGGGCGTCTCGGCGACCGGCGTCGGCAGCTCCACGCTCATGCCCGACGAGCGCGCCCGCGTCCTACCGGCCTGCGCGGGCGAGTCCGGGGCGGTTGAGAAAACGAGCAGCGGCACGCAGACAAGGGCACGCACGGCCGCGCGAGGGGTTCGTCTCCCTTCGTTCACTTTATTCCCTCCGAAAAATTCTTTGGCGGAGACGCGAGCGCGTAAAGCTTTGGCCGCGCCCCGGCGAATGCCAATCATCTGACTGTGAGAAATAACTCCGACGACAAAAATCAACTACGCCCCGCGGTCACTCCGGGAATAAATCATCCACCGGCATCGACCAGCCGGGCACGGCCGGCTCGGCGTGGGCCGCCTCGCCGCGGCGGAAGATCAGCGGTCGGTCGGGCGTGCCGGCGCGGTAGGAGCGCACCACGTCCTCGCCGAGTAGGTCAACGTCCCAAACGACCTGCGTGCCGGCGGCGAAGTAGTCGGCGCGTTTGCGCGCCATCTTCTCCTCGGCCTTCCGCCCGTAGTCGCCCTCGCTGCGGACTTCGACAGCGAAGACGGGCGCGCTGTCAAAAAACTTCATGCCGGTGTCCGCGCCGACGTGGAAGGCGGCGTCGGGGCTGAACGACTTGCGGTGCGGTAGATCGACGCGGAATGCCTTGTTGTCTCCGACCGCGCGCCCCGACCTGGTTCGTTTGCTGTACTCGCGGAGTGAGGCGAAGATTTCGTCCCCGGCGTAGCCGGGCCTGCTGCCTGTGGGCGACATCAGTTCGATCTCCCCGTTGACGAGTTCGGCCTTGCCCTCGATTTTGTAGAGGTCTTCGATGGTGGCTTCTGTCTTCGTGCTCATGCTGGTCACCCGTAAAAAATTCTCAGCCGCCGATGAAGCTCATCGTGCGGGCGGGCTGGCGGAAGCCGGGGTCGTTGATGTAGTGGCGCGGCTCCTTTTTGAGGACGACCGACTTGATGAAGTCCGCGACCTCTTCGTCCGACTCGGTCGAGCGCAGCACGTCGCGCAAGGAGTGTTCGACGGTCGAGAAGAGGCAGGTTCTGATCTGGCCGTCGGCCGTGAGCCTGATGCGCGAGCACGCGCCGCAGAAGGGTTCGGTCACGGGCGCGATGATGCCGATCTCGCCGGGCGCGCCGTCGGCGAAGAGCCAGCGCGAGGAGGTCTCCGCGCCGCGGCGCACGCGGGCCGGGACGAGCGGGAATCGCTCCTCGATCAGATCGCGAATCTCGCGGCCCGAGACCACGCCGGCGCGCGACCAGCCGTGGCCGGAATCCAGCGGCATGAACTCGATGAAGCGCATCGCGAGGGCGTGTCGGCGCGCGAAGGCGGCGAAGTCGGCCACCTCCGAGTCGTTGTGGCCGCGGACGATGACGGCGTTGACCTTGACGGGCGCGAGTCCCGCGCGCTTCGCCGCCTCGATCCCTTCGAGCACGCGCGGCAGGGCGTCCGCGCCCGTCGTGTTGCGGAAGGTTTCGGGCTTCAAACTGTCGAGGCTGACGGTGACGCGGTCGAGGCCGGCGTCTTTCAGCGATTGCGCGCGGTCGGCGAGGAAGTAGCCGTTGGTCGTGAGCGCGAGATCGCGCAAGCCGCGCTGCTTGAGCGCGGCGAGTTTGCCGACGAGGATTTCGATATCGCGGCGCAGCATCGGCTCGCCGCCCGTCAGGCGAATCTTCTCGACGCCGAGCGAGGCGAATATTTCGCAGGCCCGCTCGATCTCCTCGTAGGAGAGCGTTTGGCTCTTGGGGGCCATCGGCGGCTCGCCGTGAGGCAGGCAGTAGAAGCAACGAAAATTACACCTGTCGGTCAGCGACACGCGGAGGTCGCGGATGGCACGGCCGTAGGAGTCTGTTAGGGCTGCGATCACTTGCGAGTCTTCGGCTTTAACGGTTGCGACGGAAGACGAACGGGAGCGGCGTCTTGCTTTAAAGTCAAATGATACGCGGCGCGGGGGCGAGTTCCAAGCCGGCGGGCCGGGCGTTGAAGGCGGTGCGGATTGAAGCGGGCGGCCGTCCGGGCAGGCGGGGCGCGCGGGACTCCTCAAGCGACCGAGTAGGTGACGATCTCGCGCCCCGAAAGGAAGTCTTTGCGCGCGGATTTGCGGACGAGGCCCGACCGTTCCAGCTCGAAGTAGGCGCGCTGAATCTCGCCGCGATCTACGGAGAGTTGCTGCGCGAGGCGCGCGGGCGCGGGCAGCGCGTCGCCGGCCGCGAGGCTTTTTGCCGAGATGAGCGCCGCGATCTGATCGCGCACCTGTAGATAGACGGGGCCGGCGGAGAGGTCTCTGAGTTTTATGTCGATCATCTGCACGCGGCCGTAATCTGTTTTGGCGTTAAGCCGGGCGAGTTTACGACGGGCCGCCCCGGCGCGACAAACCATGACGGAGACGCGATGGCGGGGCCGCAAGATCGTCGAGACGATCAATCGCCTCCGCCTCCAGCGCCCCGCGACGCGCGACGAAGCGCGAGGGCGTTGCGTTGCAGCCCCGAAAGCTTCGCGCGCTTGACGGCGCTGCGGCGGAAGCGCGCGGCGTAAGTTTCGGGCGTGAGTTCGGAGACTTCCGCGAGGCCGACGGAGGTCTCGCCCGCGCGCGGCTCGAAGCGCGGCTCGTCGGTGGGCCGCTCGAAGCGGTTCCAGGGGCAAACGTCCTGGCACACGTCGCAGCCGTAGAGCCAGCCGTCCAGGTTCCGGGCGACTTGGGCAGGCAGCTCCGGCGCGCGCAGCTCGATGGTCGCGTGCGAGATGCAGCGGTTGGAGTCCACAACGTAAGGCTCCGGGATCGCGCCGGTGGGGCAGGCTTCGAGGCAGAGGGTGCAGGTTCCGCAGTGGTCGTCCTCGCGCCCGCGGTCAGGCTCAAGCTCGATGTCGAGCAGGAGCGAGCCGATGAAGACCCACGAGCCGAGGTCGCGCGTGATGAGGTTCGAGTGCTTGCCGATCCAACCCAACCCGGCGCGGACGGCCCACGCCTTGTCCATGAAGGGCTGTATGTCGCAGCAGACCTTGCCGTCCGAGCCGGGCCACTCCCGTTTGATCCAGGCGAGCAGCCCTCTCAGCTTTTCGCCGAGAACGTCGTGGTAGTCGTCGCCCCAGGCGTAGCGCGAGAGCTTGCCTGAGCCGGGGTCGGCGGCGTGTTCGTGCGGCGTGTAGTAATTGAGCAGGCAGACGACGACGGAGCGCGCGGCCGGAAAGAGGAGGCGCGGGTCGGCGCGCTGTTCGGGCGCGCGCTCCATCCAGCGCATCTCGCCCTGGTATCCGCGGCGCAGCCATTCATCGAGGCGCGCGCCCTCCTCTTCGAGGGCCGCGGCGCGCGTGACGCCGGCCTTGTGGAAGCCGAAGGCCAAGGCGCGCTCTTTGATCAGCGCGGCGGCTCCGGCGGGCGTCGGAGTTGTCTGTAGCGCGGCGGACATCAGTTTGAATTATAGCGGCTGGGTGCGGGTGAGGCACGTAGGTGGATTAGCTTATGGTTAATGGTAGGCACTTAAGTTGGCGGAAGGCACTCACCACGGAGACACAGAGAACACGGAGGACGCGCAGAGAGCTGAGAGGCATTCAACCCTCCGTGCCCCCTCTGTGCTCTCTGTGCCTCCGTGGTGAGTGCCTTCCGCCCACATTCAATCTGGAATTGCTCTCCCGCCGCGGCGCGTGAGAAAAACGTGAGGGAGAGTTTCTTGCGCGGCGCGCGGCCGAACGCTTATGCTTGATCGCGCGGAAAGTTCAACACCCGATGACGGAAGAAATTAAAAGCGTGAGCGCCGACGAGCTGAGGCGCAGGGCCGGCCGCCTCCTGTTCGTCGGCCTGGCGGGCACGTCGCTCGACAAGCCGCGGCGCGACCTGCTGCGCGAGGTTCGGCCGGGTGGCGTGATCCTGTTCGGCCGCAACATAGAGTCGGGCGAGCAGGTCGCACTGCTCAGCGCGCAGATACGCGACGCGACGGGCGGGCGCGCGCTCGTCGGCGTCGATCAGGAGGGCGGTCTCGTTGACCGCTTCCGCGAAATCTGCGAGCCGATGCCCGCGGCCAAGGCGGTCAGGCTCGCCGGGCGCTCGGAGCTTTCACGCAAGTTCGGCGCGCTCTCGGCGCGGCTGCTCCGGCTGATGGGCTTCAGCCTCAACTTCGCCCCCGTCCTCGACCTCGGCGGCGGCAACGAGGAGAACGGGCTGCGCGGCCGAACCTTCGGCGACACGCCCGGCGAGGTGTCGCGCCTCGCCGGCGCGTACCTCGACGGCCTGCAATCGGGCGGCGTCGTCGGCTGCGGCAAACACTTTCCGGGCCTGGGCGGCTCGTGCGTCGATTCGCACCGTCGGCTTCCGGTCATACAGCACTCGTGGGAAGAAATCCTCCAGCGCGATCTCGTACCCTTCCTCGACCTGTTGTTCCACCGCCCCGGCGAGCGCCTGCACTCGGTGATGGTCAGCCACGCGGCCTTCCCCGAGGTCTCGGAGTTTTTGCAGCAGTGGTTCCGCAGGACCGCGGAGCTGCCCGCGCTCGATCAGATTCACCAACTGCCCGCCACGATCAGCGGCAACGTGGTGATGCGTATGCTGCGGACGGCGTTTAAGTTCGACGGCCTCGTGATCACGGACGACATGGAGATGGGCGCGGTCGTGCAGACCTTGAGCGTAGCCGAGGCTTCTCTGCGCGCCGTCGAGGCGGGCTCGGACATGGTGCTCATCTGCGAGAGCGCGGAAAACTACGTCGAGGCGCGCGACCTGATCTGCGAGGCGGTGCGCGAGGGGCGCGTGCCGCTGCGTATGCTCGACGCGGCGAACGCGCGCATCGACCGCGTGCTCGCGCTCGCCGGCGAGTACGAGCCGTTCGATCAGAGGGAGTTCGACGCGGCGTCCGCCGCGATGCGGCAGCTCAAGGAAGAGTTGAAGGCCGCGGAATGCGAAGACCCCTACGCGCCGACCTACGGCACGCCAGAGGGCACGGAGCGCAGCTCGTCAAACTTCTAGCCCCACGCACGCGAGTACAACTACTCAAACCCCTTCGCGCCTTTGCGCGAGCCTTCCGTGTTGGAAAAGGCTCACGCGAAGGCGCGAGGAAAACGGGTTGACTGTGCTCGTTCGCGAGAAGGTAACGACATCGCAACCGCGTCGCAATAAACCGATGGCGGCGGGCGTTTAAGATTGCAAAGTGCTCTCAGCTCGTGCCCGTTCGGGCGCGGGCGCGGCCCGGCCTCATCCAGTTTTAGCTCTCACAAAGCTTTTTCAAACGCCCCGCACGGCGTCGGAGTGCGTGAGGCGGCCGGCAAAAGTTCTTACGTCGCAGGTGCCCTCTGCGGCGGTTCGTTCGACTTCCATCAAGGCAGGAGTATCAAGATGTTCAGAGTTGGTAAGAGCAAGACGGATGCGCCCGAGCAGCCGAAGCCGGCCCCGGCGCAACCCCCCGCCCCGCAGCAGAGCCAGACGGCGCAACAACAGCCCACTCAGCCCGCGCGCCCGCAGCCGGCCCCCGCAATGGCGACTCCCGAAGCACGCCCGGCGCAGGCCGCGCCGACGCAGCAGGGCACGGCCGCGACGCCGCAGCCGCAGCAGCGCGCTCAGGTCGAGCAGCAGGCGCTGACTTCGCGCGCCGTCTCGGAGAGCGAGGCGCTGGCCCGCAGCCTGAAGGAGGGCGCGGTCGGCGGCTTCGTCGGCGGGACGAGCACGCTCTCCGGCGAGATCAATTTCCGCGGGATGATGCGCGTTGACGGCAAAGTGACGGGCCGCGTCGCCTCGGACGACGGGACGCTCATCGTCAGCTCGGGCGGGCGGGTCGAGGCCGAAGTCTTCGTGGCCGTCGCCAAGATCAGCGGCGAGGTGACGGGCGACATCACCGCCGCCGAGCGCGTCGAGCTGGGGCGGACGGCGCGCGTGTCGGGCAACATCCAGACGCCCGCGCTCGTCGTCGAGGACGGCGCGATCTTCGAGGGCAACTGCCGCATGAGCCGGCAGCGCGAGGGCGGCGAGGCGGCGCGCAGCCGTTCTAAGACTGCGGCCTGAAGTCGCGCGCCGCGCCCGGACGGCTACGAGCGACACGTACGGCCGGCGCTGCGCCCGCGCCCCGGCGGACGCGCCCGCGCCGCCTCGTGGCACGGCGCGGCGCGCGCAGAGGCCCGGGGTTCATGCCTCGGCGTCCCCGACCGTACGCAGGCCGAGGCGGGGACTCCGGGCCGGCTAACTCTCAACGCGGTTCGCGCCCGACGCGAGCCGCCGTTATGTGCGGGAGGGTTTTCATGTCGGCAACGATCTTGAGGGTGCGGCCCGTCAGGGGCGAGCAGGGTTATCGCGAGCGCGAGTGCGTGCACCGCGCCCGCGGCGACGAGGGCGAATTCTATTCGGGCGCGAGCTACGTGCAGTCGCTGATGCGTTTGCGCGCGGCGCCGGCCGCGGAACTCGCCAACCGCGTCACCTCATTCTTCTGGTCGGACGCGCAGCAGATCGTTGTCTGGCTCTGCCGCGACTGCGCCTCGCGTCTCGACTCGCTCCGGCGCGCCGACTGAAACGCCGGGGCGCGCCTTGACACCGTTCCGCCGTCTGACTTACAGAAGCGTGCGAACGCGCTCGAAGTCCAAACGGGGGAAGTGAGAGGGATGAAAACGTCGCTCCGCGCCGCGCTCGCCCTGTGTGCTCTCGCTCTTCTGGCCGGCTGCTCGCGCCAGCCCGCCGCCACGAACGCCAACGGCGCGAACGCGCAAGGGGTGGCGGGCGGCGCGCAGCCGGCCAACGAGGTCGAGCAGGAGATTCGCAAGCTCGACGAGGCGTGGCACCAGGCGCACATCCGCCGCGACGCCGACGCCCTGCGGAAACTGATCCCGGCCGAGGCCACCTTCGCGTCGGGCGGCGCGCTGATGACGGGCGACGAGTATGTCAAGGACTTCGTGGAGGGCGAGACGCGCTTCGAGTCGGTCGAGGTGGGGGGCCTTCGCACGCGCGTCTTCGGCGACGCGGCCGTCGCGACGGCCGTCGATACGATCAAGGGGCGCAGCCGCGAGGGCGCGTTCGATGAGCAGTTCCGCCGCACCGCCACTTACGTCCGCCGCGACGGCCGCTGGCAACTGGTCGCGCTGCACGTCAGCCGCGTCGGCGAGGAGTGAGCACGCGGACGGTTAGACTGACGATAAGTTCAAACGCGGCGCGGGAGGCTGCTGGTAGTCTCCCGCGCCGCGTACTTTTTCGGTCGCGCCCCGATCTTTTTCGGCGCGTGATGCTTCAAGTCCACCCGCCGCCTTTGACACGGCTCGCGCGCCCTCAGTCGCCCGCCTCCGAATCCCGCCGCGCGCCGCTATTGACTCGCCGCGGCTTTTGAAATAAAACCCAGACGCTTTACCATCCGCCCTCGCACAGGAGTCTGGCCCGCCATGAAAAGAATATTTGCGCCCGCCGCGCTGCTCATCTGCGCCGCCGTGGCCTGCACGCCCGTGCCGACCGCCAACAACGCCAACACGAACGCCGCGAACGCGAACGCGGCCAACGCGAACACGGCCGCGACCGGCGCGGCCTGGAGCGAGTCCGACATCACGGCCCGCGAGCGCGAACTCTGGGACGCGCTCAGGGCGAAGAACTGGGACGCCTTCGCCGCCTCCCTCGCCGACGATCAGCTCTACGTCGGCCCCGGCAGCGTCTCGGACAAGGCGCAGACGCTCGAAGGCGTCAAACCGCTCAACGTCACCGACGTGACCACGAGCGACTGGCGCGTCGTCCGCCTCGGCGACGACGCGGCCGTCGTCACTTACACGGCGGCCGTGAAGGGCGACTACGCCGGCCAGCCCATCCCGGCCGACCACACAGAGCGCGACAGCACCGTCTGGGTCAGGCGCGGCGGCCGGTGGCTGGCCGCCTTCCACCAGGAGACGGTCGCGCAGAAGCCGCCCGCGGCCTCGCCCTCGCCCGCCGCGACGACCACGGCTTCGCCGGCCGCTTCGCCCGCGACCGCCGCCAGCCCCGCAGCCGCGACGACGGCCGACGCGGAGGCTAACGAGCGGATGATCTGGGATCTGCTCAAGAACAAACAGTGGGACGCCTTCGCCGGCCACCTCGCCGAGGATCAGATCGAGGTCGAGCCGATAGGCACCTGGAATAAAGCGGAGAGCGTCAGGGGCGTACAGGCGATTGACTTCTCCGGCGTGACTTTGAGCAACTTCCGCACGGTCAAGCTCACGGACAACGCGACGGCCGTGACCTACGAGGTCAAAGGCCCGGCCCAAATCTTCGGCCCGCGCGGCTCGCGCCACTCGACAATCTGGGTCAACCGCGGCGGGCGCTGGCAGGCCGCCTTCCACCAGGGCACCTGGATCGAGCCGCCGCCCCCGCCGACTCCCGCCAGGTGACGGCGCGCGACCGGGCCGCGAACGAAGAAACAGCCCGCGCCCGTTAAATGGGGAAGGGCGGAGACTGAATCGTCTCCGCCCTTCCCCATTTCATGCCGGCAACTTCGCGCGGGCGCTGCTCGTCCTGACACTCGCCGCGCGCCCGCTACCCAGCCCGTCGCCGTCCCGTTTCCGCCTCCCGCCCTCAAGACCACACGCCGGGAATCCGCGTCGCGCACTTCGGGCAGTTGCCTTCCGCCGTGACGCGCGCCTGGCGGATGACGTAGCCGTAGCGTTCGACCAGCAGCTCGTCGCAGTTGTGGCAGTAAGTGTTCTCCCAGCGGCCGACCCTGCCGGGCTGGTTGCCCGCATAGACGTAGCGCAGCCCGGCCGCGCGTCCCGTCTCGCAGGCGCGGACGAGCTGTTCGGCCGTCGTGTTCGCGTTCTCCGTCATCTTGTAATCCTGGTGGTACGCCGTTACGTGCCAGGGGATGTCGGGCGAGACCGAGGCGATGAAGTCGGCCGCGCGCTTGAGTTCGTCCTCCGAGTCGTTGAAGCCGGGAACTATCAGCGTCACGATCTCCGACCAGAAGCCGCGCTCGTGAACCATCCTGACGGTGTCGAGGATGTTATCAACCACGCCGCCCAACTGCCTGTAGTTTTTGTCCGAC
Organism: Pyrinomonadaceae bacterium; assembly: GCA_035295985.1. Classification (GTDB taxonomy): domain Bacteria; phylum Acidobacteriota; class Blastocatellia; order Pyrinomonadales; family Pyrinomonadaceae; genus JAIVGV01. Next base: position 12,116 of record DATHBT010000319.1, read on the forward strand.
ATCGACTTGAGATCGATCTTGTAGCAGTCGGTTAGCGGGCGCAGGTAATCGAGCACCTGCGGCGTCGCGTTGCCGTTCGAGATGAAGGCGGTCTTGAACCCTTCGGGCCTCGCCTTGCGGAAGACCTCGGCCGCCCACTCGGCCGTGATCAGCGGCTCGTTGTAGCTCGAACCGACCATCGAAGCGCCGTAAGCCTTCGCCATCGCCACGAGCCTGTCGGCCGACACCACGCGCGGAGCAGTCCCGGCCGCGTCGTCGCGCAGAGCTTGGCTCGTCAGCCAGTTCTGGCAGTAGCCGCAGTGCAGATCGCAGCCGAGCATGCCGAATGTCAGGGTGTCCGAGCCGGGCAGGACGTGGAAGAAGGGCTTCTTCTCGGTCGGGTCGCATGCCAGCGCGGCGACGTAGTTGGTCGGAACCATCAGACGGCCGCCCTCGTTGAAGCGCACCTTGCAGATGCCGCGGCGTCCCTCGCCGATCAGGCATCGGTGGCCGCAGGCGTAGCAGCGCAACGCCTTGTTGTCCAGGTGTTCGGTCAGCTCCGGCGCGGCCTCCGCCGTCATCTCGTCGAGGACTGCGGCCAGTGAGGAGGATTTCTTGCCGAGGGCCATTTTCAGTAAAACCTCTTTCTAAAACACGCCGTGTTAGCGGATTCGGAGTCGTCTGTTTATACTCCCTTTGGATGACGGCCGCGGCCGGTTAATTGTCTCTCGCGGGTTCGGTTCGGAATGATTATCGAAGAGATCGTCGTAACTGCCTTCCAGCAGATTTCGCGCGTCCTGGGGTGCGAGGAGACGCGCCGCGCCGTGTGCGTCGATCCGGGCGACGACGCCGGGCGCATAGTCGCCGCGCTCGAACGCCACGGCCTGGAGCTGCAATCAATCGCGCTCACGCACGCGCACATGGATCACGTCGGCGGCGTGGCCGCGCTCAAGCGCCTGCGCCCGGACGCGGAGATCATTCTGCACGAGGCGGACGAGCCGCTCTACTACGGCCTGCCCGAACAGCCCGCCTGGATCGGCATCCCGCGCGCGCAGTGGCCGGCGCTCGGCTTCGAGTACGAACAGCCGCCGCCGGTCGAGCGCCACTGGCGGGACGGCGAGACCTACGCGGTCGGCCGGCTCAACTTTCAAGTCCTCCACTGCCCCGGCCACACGCCGGGCCACGTCGTGCTGTTCGAGCCGCGGGAGCGCGCGGCCTTAGTCGGCGACTGCCTCTTCGCAGGCTCAATCGGGAGGACGGATCTTCCGGGCGGGTCTTACGAGCAGTTGATGGACTCGCTCCTGAACAAAATCGCCACGCTCGGCGACGACGTGACCGTCTATTCCGGCCACGGCCCCTCGACCACCGTCGGCCGCGAGCGCCGCACCAACCCCTTCCTCACGGGCCACCACACGCCGGGGCGGTTCTTTTAAAAGGAGCAGTTAGCGATTAGCTTTTAGCTGTTAGCCAAACAAGAAATCCTTTTTCTTGCTAAAAGCTAATCGCTAACTGCTAAAAGCTAATCATCACTTCTTATCCAGCTCGCTGGCCTTCAGCTCATCCCACTTCTGTCGGGTCTCGCCGGTGAGATCGCCGGGGAGGGAATCGACGTCCACGCCGTTCTCGGCGCAGAACTTGCGCCAGAGCAGGAAGCGCGCGTCGAACTGCCCCGTGTGATCGGAAATCCTGTTGGTGAGTTTGGGCTTCTCTTCTTTCTTCTCGTCCACGACGCTTCCCCCTTAAGTTGTCCCCGCCCGGAATTTTTTTCTGGCCGACAGTTTAGCAATTTTTCGCGCGCGTGTGGATTCGTCAGCATCAGGTAAGAGAAGACTCACCACAGAGGCACAGAGGACACGGAGATCACACAGAGAGAAAACCTTTCAACCCTCTGTGCCGGCTCTGCGCCCTCTGCGCCTCTGTGGTGAATGCCGGACGCCAGACTCAAGTTCAGACCGAGCCGCCACTTTAAGACGCGAGGCGGCGTTGTCGTCTCACCAAGCAAAAAAGTCGGGGCGGGAGGTTAGCCCCCGCCCCGACCCAAGGAAAAAAGATGGCCCTGAGAGTTACTTAGCCTTGCCGCCCTTCGGCGCGTAGCTCTTGATCGTCGGGTGGAGGCCGGAGCCGTAGCGCGTGCCGATGGTGCGGACGTAATTCTGCGTCTCGCGGTAGGGCGGAACCTTGTTGCCGTACTTCATCACCGCGCCCTCGCCGGCGTTGTAGCCGGCCAGCGCGAGCTGCACGTTGCCGTTGAAGAGGCGCAGCAGGTCGCGCAGGTAGCGCGTGCCTGCCCGGACGTTCTGCGCCGGATCGTACGGGTTCGTCACGCCGTAGCGCGCGGCCGTGCCCGGCATCAACTGCATCAGCCCCTGCGCGCCCGCGTGGCTCGTCGCCGTGGCGCTGAAGCGCGACTCCTGGTGCATCACGCAATAGACGAGGTAAGGATCGACGCCGTACTGGTTGCCGTAGTAGTTGATCAACTGATCGAGACCCTTGTGGCCCGTCGTCCAGGAGCGGACGACCGTGCCGGCCGAGGCGACTTCGAGCGCGGCGGCGCTCGCGGCAGGCTGCGCCGGGGCTTTCAGCGCGGCTTCGAGCACGGTCTCGGCCGAGGCGAGCTGCTTGCCCGCGTTCTCAAATTTGGCGCGCGCGTCGGCGAGAGCGGTCTCGTTCTCCTCAAGCTCGCGGCGGGCGATGAGTCCTTCGGAGTGGAGCTGCTTGAGCTGCGCGTGCTTCTCTTCAAGCCGCTTGAGGCTCTTCTCCTCCAGCGCGGCCAGCGCCTTCAGGCTGTCGCGGTACTCCTCCGACGCCTTGACGAAGTCTTTGCGGAACTGCGCCGGGTCGCTCGCGGTCTCCTGCGCCTGAGCGGTCTGCCCGGCCCTGGCGGCCGACGCCTGATTCTTCTGCGCGACGGCCGACGTTGCGGCCGAGAGGAGGACCAGGGAGACGATGAGTGCTTTATTCAAGATTCGGTAATTACTGCTTATTGAGACTGAATTGATTATTGACTGTCCGGGGCGAGAGATTTCGCAGGCCCGAAGTGAATACGCCGCGCGGCGTCCGTAAAGTTCCGGCCAAAGCTGACGGCCCGTTTCTGCCGTCTTATGCCGGCTTGGGCCAGCGCGCGATTTAACTACGCGGAGACGGCCGCGGGGCCGCGCGAGTTACCGAATTTTTTGGGGTCGATGGAAAGGCCGAAAAGCGTCCGCATGTAGAAATTCAGATGCGGCCGGGGGGCGAAAATATGCCTCGCCGGGGCGGCCCGCGCGCGCGGAAATAGGCGATTTTTCGGGCAAAAAGGCCGGGTTTTCGGGCTTCAGGAGGCCGGGCCTTTGAGGTAGATGTCGCCGGACGGGGCGGGGAGTCCGCCGGCCGGTTCGAGCGTGACGGCGAAGAGTTCGGCGCGTCGGCCTTCGGGCGGAATTCTCTCGCGCATCTGCGCGCGCCCCGCCTGATCGGTCGTGAAGACGGAGCCGGGCAGGGGCTTCCCGCCGGCGATGTACCAGAGCTGGTAAGCCTTGCCGGCGGGCGGCGGCGGGAGCTTCGCGGCGACGAGGACGGCCTCGCCCGTCGCCTCGCTGAAGACGAGGCGGGCGCGCGCTTCGGACGCGGCCGGGGTGCCGGTCAGTTCCGCGACGTGCGAGTCGGGCGCGGAGAGCAGTTCGGCCTCGCCGCGCGCGCTGGCTAGCTCCGTGCGCGTCGCGGCGAGTTCCGAGAACGCATCTTCGTATTGGGCGGAGATGCGCGCGAGGTCTGCGCGCAACTGGTTGTTGCGCTGCCACAGCAC
>DATHBT010000320.1:0-2590 GCA_035295985.1 Pyrinomonadaceae bacterium
GCCTCAGCGCTTCGATGCCGCCGGCTCAGTAGCGGCGCGCCGGGCGGCGGCGCTTGCGGATGCCGTAAGTGTAAACGGCCGCGCCGCCCCCGCCGACGGCCGCGCCGATGGCCGCGCCCTTACCGCCGCCCGCGATGCCCCCGATGAGCGCGCCCGCGCCGGCCCCGCCCGCGGTCGTCAGCTTGTCGCGGTGCTTCTGCCAGAAGCTGCGGCCGTGCTTGTGACGGTCGCCGACGCAGGAGCGGTGGCGGTGCGTGTAATTGCCGTGGCGGTGGCGCAGCGTGCCGCACTGCGCCGAAGCAGTGGCGGGCGCTACGACCGCCAGCACGGCCAGAACGATCAGTACGGACAGAAGTCTCTTCATCGGATCAAACCCCCCTTTGAGAAAACCTTCCGAGTTGTTTAAGGGAGAGATGTTTGCCGCTGACAAGTATCAACCAGACGCCGGCCGTGAGACAAGCGCCGCGCCGCCGGCGCACGCCGCCCTCACGTGCCGTTGAAGCCGGCGCGCATACGGCGCAGGTTCGCGCCGGGGAATTTCCCCGTGGCGCGCACGGCCGCAAGTATCTTCTCGGCCTCGGCGCGCGTAGCACCCGCATAGACGGCCATGAAACGCTGGCCGGGCGCAGCGTTCGTGTAATAGACGCTGACCGGCTCGTTGCAGCGCGAGGTGAAGACCTTGCGGCGCGGGAACAGCTCCTGCGCCGCGAGCCTTTCGTCCTCGGGCACGAAGGTGTCGCAGTCCAGATCGTCGCGCGCGCGAACGCTCTTCAGGATCACCGCGTAAAACTCCTGCGTCTCCCAGATGACCGCGCGAGGGGGCAGCTCGAAGCGCAGATCGTGCGGCAGGAACTCGGTCGAGGTCCGGCAGGCGACCGTGGGGTCGTGGCAGATTCTCGACGGCCGCTCGCGCCTCTGCGCCGCTCGACGCTGCGCCGCGTGGCCGACAACACGGAAGTCGGACGAGGCCGCGAAGAGCGCGGCGAGCAGCGCGGCGCAGAAGAGTCTCCGTTTCATCGGGCAGGCTCCGTTTCAGAAAGTCCCTGGGAAGAGCGGGGCTGGCGTGGGCGTCGTCGCGTCGCGCGCGCTCGGCGGCGGAGACGGATGTCCGAGGCGAAGCGCGGCGCGGGGTGCGCCGTCAGTAGCTGTAGAGTTCCGTGATGGCGCGCAGCACGTCTTCGGGCTGCGGGAGTATCGCGTCCTCGACCTGCGGGGCGTAGGCCACGAAGGTGTCGAGCGCGCCGACGCGGCGCACGGGCGCGTCCAGCCACTCGAACAACTCGGACGACGCGCGCGCGGCGACCTCCGCGCCGAAGCCGTGCGTCAGCGTGTCCTCGTGGACGACGAGCAGCTTGCTGGTCTTCTTCACGCTACGTGCGATTGAATCCCAGTCGAACGGCGCGAGCGTGCGAAGGTCGATGACCTCGGCGTTGATGCCTTGCTGCTCGGCCTGCTTGGCGGCGACGAGCGAGCGCTGGACGGTCGCGCCGTAGGTGATGATCGTCAGGTCTGTGCCTTCGCGCACCGTTTTGGCCTTGCCGAACGGGATGAGGAAGCCGTCGGGCGGGTACTGCGACTTGTTGTAAGCCTGCCGGTAGAGGTGCTTGTGTTCGAGGAAGAGGACGGGGTCGTCGCAGCGGATCGAGGTGCGCAGCAGCCCGTTCGCGTCGAGCGCGTTCGACGGATAGACGACCCGCAGGCCCGGCACGTGCGTGAAGATCGTGTCGCCCGACTGCGAGTGATAGACCGCGCCGCCCTTCAGGTAGCCGCCGACCGGGCAGCGGATGACCACGGGGCACTTCCAATCATTCCCTGAGCGCCAGCGCATCAGCGCCAGCTCGTTCCTGATCTGGTGGTAGGCCGGCCAGATGTAGTCGAAGAACTGTATCTCGACGACCGGCTTCATGCCGCGCGTCGCCATGCCGATGGCGCGGCCGACAATGTTGGCCTCCGCGAGCGGCGAGTTGAAGACGCGCGCCCCGCCGAACTTGCGTTGCAGGTTCGCCGTCACCTTGAAGACGCCGCCCTTGCCCTTCACCTGATCCAGATACTTCTCGCGCGACACGTCGGCCACGTCCTCGCCGAAAACGACGATCCGCGGATCGCGCGCCATCTCCTCGTGCAGGCAGCGGTTGATGTTGTCAACCATCGTGCCGGCGTTGCCCGAAAGCTGCTGCCCAAGCTCGGCCTCGTTGTCAAACTCGCCCGATGTGGGATCGACTTCAGGCGAATAGACGAACTGTGTCGCGGTGTCGGGCGCGGGCTGCGGGCTGGCTAACGCCTCGTCTGCGGCGCGGTTGACCTCGGCGTCGATCTCGTCCTTGAGCCGCTGCAACTCCTCCTGCGTGACGAAGCCCTCCTGCACGAGCAGCGCGCCGAATTTTTTGACCGGGTCGCGCTCGGCGTCCGACGTGCGCTCCTCGTCCGGCCGGTAGAGTTTCTCGTCGTCCGAGAGCGAGTGCGAGTAGGGGCGTATGACTTTGGCGTGGACGACCGCCGGCCCCCGCCGCGCGCGGCAGTGCTCGACGGCTTTTTGAATCGTCTCGAACGACTCGACCGGGTCAGTCCCGTCGCAGCGCAGCACCAGCAT
>DATHBT010000321.1:0-18464 GCA_035295985.1 Pyrinomonadaceae bacterium
CGCCGCGCGCGCGATGCGTTCGGCGCGCGCGAGGGCGAGCGCGCCGACGGCCGTCAGCGCCTGCGTGCCGTTCAGCAGGGCCAGCCCTTCCTTAGCTTCGAGCCGCAGCGGTTCCAGACCGGCGCGCCGCAGCGCCTCCGCGCCCGGCAGGCGCTCGCCCTCGTAAACCGCCTCGCCCTCGCCGACGCACGCGAGCGCGAGGTGCGCGAGCGGCGCGAGATCGCCGCTCGCGCCGACCGATCCCTTCTCGGGGACGACGGGCAGCACTCCGCGGTTCAGCATCGCGATCAGGGTTTCGACCACGGCCGGGCGCGCGCCGCTGTAGCCGAGCGCGAGGACGTTGGCGCGGAGCAGCATCATCGCGCGCGTCTCGTCCGCGGGGAGCGCCGGGCCGAGGCCGCAGGCGTGGCTGCGCACGAGGTTCAGTTGCAGCTCGCGCAACTGCCCGCGCGGCACGGTCACCTCCGACAACTTCCCGAAGCCGGTGTTGACGCCGTACACGACGCGCCCCTCTTCGAGTATGCGCTCGACGGCGCGGCGCGACGCCTCGACGCGCGAGCGCGCCTCGCCCGCCAGCGCGACCTCCTCGCCGCCGCCGGCCACCCGCTCCACCTCTTCGAGCGCCAGCCGCTGTCCGTTCAGCTCAAACATGAGAGGCCGTAAACCGTGAACCGTGACGGGTGACAGGAGAAGACAGCTTCTTTCTTGTCACCGGTCACGGTTCACCTGTCACCTGATTTAAGTAAGCGATTCTTCCTCGACGGGCTGCCCGGCCTCGCGGCCGGTCAGATCGCCTGTGTCGATGCGCTTGAACTCGCCGGTCTGCGTGGCCGAGGTCGCGCCGGCGCGCAGCGTGCGCGTGCGCTCGCGTGCGCGCTTGGTGCGGCGCGAGCTGACGCGGCGCGTCTGCGCCACCTTCGAGACGGTCGTCGTCATCGTGCGGATCGGGTGGAACTCGTGCGTCGGCAGGACCTCGCCCGTCGCCTCCTTCAGCCGCACGGTGGCGAAGGCGAAGATGGCGAGCGACAGGTTGAAGAAGATGCCGATGAGCAGCACCGTGTCGCCGGGCACGATGCCGACGCCCGCGCGCCGGATGAACATGGCGAGATCGCGCGCCGGGAACGGGTGCAGATAGACCTTCAGGTTCCAGCTCGCCGCGAGCAGCGCGAAGAGCCAGAGGTAGTTGCGCCGCAGCCTGCGGCCCAGGGCCTCCCACAGGCTGATCGTGAAGTGCGGCGTGCGCAAGTCCTGCGCGAGGTGCTCGGCCCACTCGGCCTCGTTGCCGAGCTGCGTCGGCATCAGCAGTTGCGCGAAGAAGCCGGTCTCGACGACGCGGACGCGGCTCGCCCAGATTTCGTAGTAGCGGTAGCGGCGCGCCTCCATCGTCAGGAAGAAGGCGACGAGGATCGTGTTGATGAGGATGACGAAGTGCGGGTTCTCCGGCGAGCTGAAGGCGAAGGAGAGCGTCGCGCCGGCGGTGAGGACGGCCCAGTTGGTGGTCGTGTCGAGGCGGTTGCGCCAGGTGTTCGAGCGCTGCACCTCGGCGCGGTGGAGGTGCACCATCGCCGTGGTGAACTCGCCGGGCGAGAGCCTTCGGCCGTGGACGGTCACCGTCTCACGCTCCATGAAGTGCGGCTCTTTGGGCGTCGAAGGTACTGCTGCGGCGGCGGCCGGGCGGGGCGGGAGCGGCGCTGTCTGGCGCTCGGTGCTGCCTGTGGTCACTGGGCCGGTCTGTCTGGGGCGCGTCTCAGGTTTCATCTCGAAGGCCGCGTCGGGCCTGCCGCCGTGCGCTTAAGCCACGCCCGGCGTCCGTTACGGCTGATGATAGCACGCGGCCGGGTTTGAGCGTGACGCTCCCCGAACGCATCCCTGCCAGCAGGTAGAGCGCCGCGTAAGAACCCCACTCCCCGAACCGCTCGGCCGCGACGGCCCGCACCTCCCGCTCCTTCATCGGCTCGCCGTCGTTGTAGTACTTCGCGATTGCGCCGCGCAGGAAAAGATCGGCGGCTGCGAAAACGTCCGTGCGGCCGAAGTAGAGCATCAGCACCCACTCGGCCGTCCAGCGGCCCACCCCGCGCAGGTTTGAGAGACGGGCGACGACCGTTTCGTTGTCCTCTTTTTCGAGTCCGGCGTCGTCGAGCGCGCCGCCGCAGATTGCGCGCGCCGCTTCTACGATGCTGACCGCCTTCGCGTTCGTCAGTCCCAACGCCCGCAGTTCTTCCGGCTCGACCCGCGCGACGCGCTCGGCCGTCGGAAACGCGTAGAAAATTCTGCCCGCCTGTTCTACTGTTTCGCCAAAGCGTTCGACGAAGCGGCGGCGGAACGTCCAGGCGACGGAGGTCGCGATCTGCTGCAAGAGGATCGACGAGGCCAGGGCCTCGAACAGCGTCGGCCAGCGCGGCAGCCGCAAGCCCCGGTGCTCGGCTTCCAGCCGGCTCATCATCTCGTCGCCCGCGACCCGCGCGCGGAAGCGTCTGAGATCGTGTTCGACGCTGAACATACGCCGCGCGATCCCGACGGCCTGTTCCTCGATCTTCAACGTGACGCCGCGCGCGGGCGCGAGCGAGACCGACAGCGAGGGGCGCGAGGGCGTTCCTTCCCGTCTGACGTTGACGACGAAAAGTTTTCCGCCGACGTGGAGCGCGCGCGCGTACGCGCCCGCCTCGAAGGTGTCCACGATCTCGGCCTCTGTGAAGCGGAAGAAGCGTGCGGTCGAGTCGAAGTCGAACGGCGGGCGGGGGCGGATGAGGGTGTCTGTCATCTCGCGTGCAGTTTCGCAGAAACGTGCGCGCGAGGCCACAAGATCGCGCCCGTTAACCGCGCGCGCGCGCGGGTGAGTTAAGCGCGATTGCGCCGCGCGGCGAGCCTCATCCACACGGCGCGCGGGCCGAAAAGTCGTCGCTTGACAGCCCGCGCGGGCGGCCCCTATAGTCACTTTTTGTTTGCCGCTGATTGAAAACGGTCGTGGGTGACAGTGGGATCGGGGCAGTCGTCGAGAACGCGGACGCGCGCTGGATGCGCGCGGCGTTAGCCGAGGCGCGCGAGGCGGCCGAGCGGTTCGACGAGGTGCCGATCGGCGCGGTCGTCGTCTCAGAAGGCGGGGAGCTGCTGGCCGCGGCCGGTAACCGCACGCGCACCGCCTGCGACCCGACGGCCCACGCCGAAGTGGTCGCGCTGCGCGAGGCGGCGCGCCGCGCCGGCACGTTCCGGCTCACGGGCGCGACCGTCTATTCCACCATCGAGCCGTGCGCGATGTGCGCGGGCGCGCTGGTGCAGGCGCGAGTCCGAAGGCTCGTTTACGGCGCGCGCGACGAGCGGGCCGGCGCGGTCGAATCGGTCTTCCGCGTCTGCGACAGCGACGCCTTGAACCACCGGATCGAACTGACGGCGGGCGTGCTCGAAGCAGAGTGCCGCGGGCTGATGCAGCAGTTCTTCCGCGCCCGCAGAAAAACAGAGGTCAGGGGTCAGAGATCGGAGGTTAGTGAGGACTCTGAGAGTGCAACTAACTTTTAACCTCTATCCTCTAATCTCTCACGCTTTGTGCGGAGAGGTCGCATAGTGGTTTAGTGCACCGGTCTCGAAAACCGGAGTGGTCTAACGGCCACCGTGGGTTCGAATCCCACCCTCTCCGCCATATTTCTTTCAGGCTCACCAGTTACAGGATAATTGGTGGGCCTTCGCTTTCCCTCCCGCTCACGCCATTTTTGCCACTTGGCGCGAAGTTGGCGCGCCCTCCAGAATGGCGCGTTTCCCCTGTTCCAAGCTGTCAACCGCGTCTCTGAGCCTCTTCGGGACGCCGTGCGCGTAGCCGCGCGTCACCTTGGTGTTGCGCGTCTCGCCCGGCGTGGTCGAGTGCCCCAAGAGGTCGGCGATGTCGTACTCGTGGACGTTCGCCGCCCTTAGCCTCGTGGCGAAGGTGTGCCGGAGGTCGTGGAAGTGGAAGTCGTCGATCCCGGCTTCCTTAACCGCCCGCTCGAAGCAGACCATCAACTGGCGCCGCTTCCTACCCGTGCGGTGCTGGTCGAAGATCAACTCCTCGTCGGGCGCGTCTTGCCGCAGGCGCTTGGGGATTGCGAGCGCCCGCGCCGTTAGCGGCACGACGCGCGGCTTGTCGTTTTTGGTCTGGGTGATGGAGATGAGCTTGTCAAACTCATCCACATCCGCCCACCTTGCGTTGAGCAGTTCGCCCAGCCGCATCCCGACCTCCAGGTCTAATTCCGCGAGCGCTACCACGTGCTCGCCGTAGACCGCCAGAGATTTCAGCAGCCGCTCCTCTTCATCGTCCGAATACTGATTCAGGTAGCGCTGCCACGGCTCCGGCTCCCTCAGGCGCTTGACCCTCGACATCGGGTTGGAGTCCACGATGCCGTTCCCGTAGGCCATCGAGAGGATGCGCGAGAGCACCTAGAGGTAGCGGTTGACGGTCGCCGGCGAGAAGGGCCGCCCGTACCGGCTGTCGGACTTGCGCAGCTCGCTCTTGAACTTCTCGACGAGCATCGGCGTGATGTCCCTGATCGCCCGCTGGCCGAAGAACTCTTTGAACCTCTTCGCCCTCTGCCCGTCGCCCTCCCAACTCCGCTTGTTCTCGCGCGCCCAAGGCAGGAACACCCTGTCGACGAAGTCCGAGAACTTCGTGACGGCCGACGCGCGGTTGTACTTCCTGTCAAAGATCGCGTGCTTGATCTGCGTCTCGACCTGCTCGGCCTGCTTCTTCGTGCCGGCCTCAGGTATGGCCTCCTTAACGCGGTGACCCCGCAGGTTAAACTCGACCACCCACGTGCCCCTGTCCCAAGCCGGATCAGAAGGCCTGATCCGTTTCCCGTTGAATCGTTTGTAGACTGCCATTCTTCTGTCTCCTCGTGATGGCAGCCGTCAAAGCACGGCGGAGCATATCACGAGCCGTCCGGGGCGGCGAAGATTCAGCCGGCGGGACTTCCCGGGGGCCGCTTCCTGCGGCGCCTCTTCTCTTTCTGCAGCACCGCTTCCTCCCTGGCCTACCGATCCGCCTCGTCGCGGTTGTAGCGGCGCATCTCCCCCATCGACCCGTAAGGCAGGGGGTGCTCGTCCTCGCCGCGGGCCGTCCACTTGCGGATCGAGTGGACGGTGGGCCTGCCGTCGGGCGTCCGCAACTGCCAGTGCTCGGCCAGTTGCTTCTCGGTCAGCCAGAGCGGCGGCGGCGAAACGCGCTTCAAGTGTTCGGACACGACCCCGCGCAGCTTCGCGTCGAGCTGGTCGCTGATGTGCCGCAGGATGAGAGAATCGAAGTTGATTGGCTCGCTCATCACCTTTACTCCTTAGTTTATTCATAGCCGCTGACCCTCGGGCACCGGGGCTCCTAGGGGGCGCGCGGCCCGACCCCGGAAGATCGCCGCGATGACTCACGGCCCGGCCGCGCGCGGAAGGTTGAGGCGGGGCGACGGCGGCAGGTTTCGAGGCCGCCCGCGGGCGGCCTCCACTGAAGACCGCAACGGGCGTGCCCCTACGTCCGGCCGTCTGGAGGATAGCCTCGTCGCCGGAGGGGAGGGGTTTAATTTAAGGTAATGCCTAAAGAAACTGGACTAAGTTTTAGATACTTGAGCAAGCGATGTGTGCTGCAATAGCCTTGTAATCAGCGGGCGTAAATCTTCGTGACGATGGTTAAACCGGAACGAGATTTCACCCAAGTAAAGATGGAAAAACCTTTGCGGCACTCCGCGATACATGTAGAGCCAATGTTTGGCGTAACTCCAAAAGTCTTCGATACCGTTGATGTGGTCGCGCCCTTTAGGGCGGCCACGCTCTTTCCTGACCACGATATGAGAGCCTCGGACGGCGGGCGAGGCATAAGCCTGCCAGGGCTGCGCGCGCCCGCTTGAGGGGCGGAGGCCTCCGGACTTGTCGCCCGGGCTAGTTCCCGGTCTCACAGCTATGCCGCATCCGCCGGCTTAGCCGGATAATTTCTTCGGGATCGTCTCCCCAAAATGCCACCCGCGTCTCCCGAAAGTTCCAAGTGCGTCTCCCCAAAGTGCCGAGGCGCTTGCGACGGCCTGTAGCCGTAGCACTAATTTTGTTGACAACTCGGGGTCTTGAACATATTGTTGCCGCGCTTCAGATTAGGCCCTGCTGGGACCCCGACCCGCACAGCCTCATGCTAATTTTTCAGGCGAACTTGCCGCCGCCGTCCTCTCGCGAACTCAATTGCGCTGTCACAAAACTCCTGCGCGTCGTCATGGTACTCGTTGACTTGGCCTTCCTAAACTAATACGAGGCGTTAAGCCGCGCAGCCAAGGCGGCCGACTAGTGCGGCGTGCGGCTCGTGCAAACTCCAGACCCCATGCCTGACGGGAGAGAACAATGGCCCCTGCCCCACACCCGCCTCCTGCTACGGCCAGTAGCTCGCCGCGAGGTATACCGCCCAAGCCGAAGCCCGAAGACTTCGAGCCCCCGGTGGCGTGGCTCTTCGGCCGGCAACTCGTCGCCAACCTGAAGTGGATCCTCCTCTACACGGCCTTCAAAGGTAAGCTGGATGCAAGGGACTGGATGAAGCCGGAGGTTATCCCCACTGCCGGATCAGCCGCGGAAGTGGATCAGTTCTGGAGGGAGTGGAACGAGGGCTGGAGAGAGTCGGAAGACGGTGACCCCAGTTCGGGGAAAGAGTTCTGGTTCGACTACATCTCCGACACGGGCGACAGCCAGAGGGCGGTCTACAGCGTCGCCTACTTGTGCCTGAGTGACTTCGTCGTCGGCAAAGACCCGCAGCCCGGCGACGAGCCCGAGTTCATCATGCGGCCGGATCCGCCGCGCTTAGATGCCGGCGGGAGAATGCTACTTCCGCGCGGCACGTTCCTCTGCGTCGGGGGCGACACCGGTTACCACATCGCCGATTACGGCACCTTGGCCGAGCGCTTCCAGAACCCGTTCTGGTGGGCCTACGACGATCTGAGCGCCGCCGGGGCGAGCAGCGTAGCGAACGAGGTGCCACGCCTGCTCTTCGGCATCCCCGGTAACCACGACTACTACGACTCGCTCGACGGGTTCAACCGACAATTCCGCCGTCCGTCTACGGGTGACGAGTCGGCGGGGGGGCAGCGCGCGCCCCAGTTGATGATCCCCACCTTCAGGCGCGAACAGGAGGCCAGCTTCCTCGCCCTCCGGCTCCCCTTCGACTGGTGGTTCTGGGGGCTAGATACGGAAGAGGGTGAGATAGATTACCGCCAGCTACAGTTCTTCAAGGGTATCCAAAAGCGGCACGCGCCGCGCAGGCTGATCGTTGCCACGCCTGAGCCGAGCACGGTATTCGGTAAATTCGCGAAGGCCGAGGAGAACCAGTCGAAGACGTTTAAGGAACTGGGACTAGAGCGCCCGTTCTTAAAAGAGCCAGAGCCGCTCGGCGCAGGCAAGTGCAGGCTCGATCTCGCCGGCGACGTTCACCATTACGCGCGCCACTGGGGGCAGCCCCCCGGTGCGGCGGAGGCGGCCGACTACACTTCGGTAATGGCTGGCGGCGGCGGCGCTTTCTTCCACCCGTCCCACACCGACGTGGGTGAAGTCCCTCAGCAAGCTCTCTACCCGCGGGCGGCAGTTTCCCGCAGGACGGTCGCCGACGAGATATTCAAATTCAGGAACATCTGGGGGGGCGGGTGGGTCTGGCTCTTCGGCTTCGTCATCGCCTTCTCCCTCTTCTTCGCCGCGAACTTCCCGCAGAGTAGCAAAGACGCGTTCGACAGCTTCCCGCCGTGGATCAAACTCGGCATCTCGCCGCCGGCGAGCGCGCAGAGCCCCCAACCGTCGGTCGCCTACGTGAAGCCGATGCCCAGGTACACCTTCGGGCCGAACGCGCTGCCAACGCCTCCGCAGTACCTCCTCTGGTCGCTAGCCCTCGCCGCCTCGGTCGTCGCGGTGGGCGCCGCTCTGGGCTACTCGATGAAACTTTTCAGGAGGGAATACGATCCGGCAGGTACGGCCCCTTTGAAGACCGTCACCCGACGTCAACGCTATACCGTCTGGATACTGGTGCTCGCCGGCTTCGCCCTGCTCATGTATGGGCTACTCGGCTTCCACACTTGGGAGGCGAATCTCACCCGCTACGGCCGCAGCCTCATCGTGCTGGTCGCACTTGCCTGGGCCGTGCTGGCCGTTATCAAGAGCGTCCTGCATTCGGAGTGGCTTTTCGAGCAGGCGTACACCAGGAACGTTAAAGCGTGGCATTACTGGCCGCTCTGGGCGCTGCTCCTCATGGCGGTGCTTGGGGCTGGCGCCTCTTTGTGGTTCTTCGGCAGGCACGAGGCAGCGTACCTCGTGTCAGACCTGCTACACCTGACAATTCTTCTGGCAGTCGCCGGCGGGCTCACCTACTTCGCCGCCGGTACGGGGGGGCACCTCAAGAAAGGCGCGGGCAAGGTCGGTTTCGCCGTGCTCGGTGCGTCACACGCGCTGCTTCAAATAGCCGTGCCGTTCCTGCTGGTGAGGAAGGGCCACCTCGTCTGGGCAGTGGCGGCCGCGCTCCTAGCCGCCGCAGCTTTTAAGTACGTCGGTAGACGCTTGGCGAGGATGGAGAGCGGATGGCCGCTCGCGGCCGGTTGGGCGATCTTCGGCGCAATACTGCTCGCGATCCCCTTCGTCTTTAACACGTCGCCGCCCTCGTCCGTGTACACCGCCGCTGGGTCGCTGAACATCCCGGCGGGGGCGTGGGCTAAGCTCGCCCTCTGCCTGTACGCGGGGGCCATCGGGGCCGTGATGAGCTGCGTCCTGTTCGGCTCATACCTTGCGGTGTCTCTCGCCTTCAACGGCCACAACAACGAGGCGGGCGGCGCGGCGAGGATAGAAGGGTTCAAGCATTTCATCCGCTTCCGCATCAACCGCGAAGGGCTTACGGGGTACGTTATCGCAATCGACAGGGCGGAGGGCGAAGGCGGCCCCGGTAAACTCCGCCCGAAGGTAGTTGATGTCTTTCACGTGCGCGAGGGGTAGGAGCGATGGCGCGGCTCCGGGCGGCGCACGCCCCGCGCCGCCCCTCCTTCCTCCCGCGTTGGTGCCTCTGTCCGCGGGGCGTCCGCGGCGGGCCGTGCCTTCCGCTCGTAGGCTGGCAGAAAGGGCATTGGGCCAATGGAACCTCGAGGCTACCTCTACGTCGCACTCGCCACCACCGTCAACATCGTCCTCAACGCCCTCACTCTCGGGAGCTATCTCTGGCTGGAAGGCAGGGTGCGCGGCGGCGTCTTCCGCAACTGGGGCAGGCGGTTCCGCCACAAGCCGCGCAGGTTCCACCGCCCGGAGACGGAAGCGGAACTCGTCGCCCTCGTCAGAGACTCCCCCCGGATCAGGTTTTACGGATCGGCGCACTCTTTCAACGACGGGGTGGTCACGGAAGAAACCCTGGTCTCTCTCGATCGCTACAGCGGCGTGCTCTGGAAAGATCTAGCGAACAAGCAGGTCGCCTTCAAGGCCGGCACGCGGGTACGCGACGTCGTGCGGACACTGTTGAAGGACAGGCTGGCCTTCAAGGCGCTGCCTTCCCACGACGCGCAGAGCCTCGCCGGGATCTTGTCGACGGACGTGCACGGAACCGGGAGGGACTGGGGCTTCGTCAGCGAGTCGGTCGCTAGCCTCAAAGTCATCGACGGGCGGGGCGAAGTCCGCGAGTGCCGACCTGGGGATGATCTCTTCAAAGCGGTAATCGGGGGCGTCGGCGCGGCCGGCGTCATCTCGGAGGTGGTCGTGCAGGCCGTCGACCGCTTCAACGTCGAACAGAGGTTCGAGATCACAGACCTCTCTTTCGTGGAAGCCAACTTCGAGCGTCTGATGCTGGAGCACGAGCACCTGAGCTTCTACCTCTTCCCGTTCACGGGTAAGTGCCAGATCAGCACGTGGAATCGCACGCCTAAGAGGCCATCGACCCTGGGCCCTCTCCGGGAGTTCGTCGCCATCTCGACCGACGCGCTGCTGGCGTCCTGGTTCGGGGGGCTTATGGCGTACGCCGGGCTGCTGCCTCGCCTCTCCTCCATCACCCACAGCATCAAACTCGGCACGAACCTCGTGCTGGAGAGCAACAAGGCTTATAACCGTACGATCTACCACCTGCACCAAGAACTGGAATTCACTGTGCCTTACGAGGAGGCCTTCGACGCGTGCCGGAAGTTCATCCGCCTCTACGAGAGCATGTACCGGGAAGGACGCCTGCCGTACACGCTCTTCGAAGTACGTTTTACCCCTGCGGATCATGATCTGACCTTGATCGGCGCGGGGCGCGGCCGTCGCTCTGCTTGGATCGACCTGGTGTGTAACGACTCGAACGGCTTCGAGAAGTATTACGCGGCCGCCGAGGCCTTAATCAAAGAGATCGGCGCCCGCCCCCACTTGGGAAAGTTCTGCCAGAACTTGGGCAAGGCCGACATGGAGAGACTGCACGGGGAGCATTTTACGAAGTTCCTCGGCGTGGTCGCCGCGCAAGACCCCGAAGGCAAATTCGCCAACGGCTTCACCAGCCGGCTCTTCCGTGGTTGAGAGGAGAGCCTTAAATGTCTGCCGAAAGAAAGCTGCCCATCTTGCTGGCGCACGGCATAGCCAAGTTCGACATACGGCTGGAGCTGCTGAAAAACAAGTTGGCGCTGCACGACGACGAGTTCGCCTACCAGTTTCAGTATTTCAAAGGGATCAAATCACATCTCGAAGCCCACGGCTTCGAGGTCTTCCACGCTGATCAGGACTTCGCCGGCCCTGTGGCGCTCAGGGCGGAACAGCTCCGTGATCGCGTCGGCGAAGTCATCGAGACGACCGGGGCCGCCCGGTTGCACATCATCGCCCACAGCATGGGAGGGCTGGACGCGCGCCACATGATCGTGGATGAGGGGATGTCCGGACGGGTCGCCAGCCTGACAACCATCGGCACGCCCCATCCAGGCATGGTCCTGGCCGACCACGTCGTCCAGAACGGGGGGGTTCTTCCTCATCGAGGGGCTGCGGCAGGTGACGAAACTCGACGCCGGCGGGTTTCTGGATTTAACGACCGAAGCCTGCGCCCAATTCAGCCGGCGCGCGGAGGCCCAGGAGGCGAGAAACGGCGTCTCCTACCGAACGTATGCCAGCTCCGAGAGCATGCACCTGATTTTCACGCCGCTCCTCCCCTCGTGGATCTTTATCCGCAGCCGTGAGGGCCGGAACGACGGTCTCGTGCCTTTCAGATCCCAGCAGTGGAACGAGGAGTTGATCGCAGCCGACGGCAGGCGGAAGGCGGTCGAGCGGCGAGAGTTCCCGCTGCCGGCCGATCATTTAAACCAGGTGGGGTGGTGGGATCCGCAGGAAGCACTTGATCCTTCCATGCTCTTTCAAAGCTTTTTGAAGCAGGCTAGGGATTACGAACGCAAAATCAAAAACGTTTACTTAGAAGTGGCACGCACTCTTTAACCGGAGCAGCTTCAAAAGTGAGGTGCCGGCTATACGCCGGACCCGACTTAAAGTGAGGACTGGTATATGGCCGCAATCGACGAAGTGAAAAAAATCTGTGCCCGCCTTTCCGGTCTCGGTTGGGGGGAGTTACTGGCGCGCCACGGGCTTAACATCGACGCTTCTGACTTGGCGGCGGAATTGGCCCGGGAACTCCCTGACGTCGACCGGGGCGTGGCGGGGTTCGAGGATTTCGCGCGCAACGCCAATAAGGGGGTTGACCCGGGGAAGCCTTCGCACAGCCTCCTCTATCATGCGTTGGCAAGCCCGGCGGTGCACCCGACCGCTGACGGCTCCCCGTCAGACAGTCCGGATGCTTATGCGACTCTCGACGAACTCGACGCGCTGGAGAATTACATCTACGCGGCGGCCAACCGCTCCTTGGCGGATTTCCCCGGCGCCGTCATCGCCGTCTTCGCCTACCAGTACCGGGTCGGCGCACGCACGCCGCACGGGCTATACGCCGACACCGCCTACTCGCGCACGGGCGTTTCACGCGTGGGGACAGCCCCGGCAAACTACGACCCGGCGCGCCGCAGTTTTTGGGTCGGGCCGCGAGACGGCGGAGATGCCATCGCGGTGATGCCCGCGCGCTACGGAGCCTTCCTCGCGTCTCCGAGAAAGCCGGGCGTCCGCGACGCCGTCCTTGAGAAGAAGACCAGCGACATGCAGCGCACGTTCTTGTTCCCGAGGCACAAGCTGTTTGCCGGGGTGGAATGCCTGCGCGGCGTTAGCGTTGGACTCGACTTCGCGGAGTTCCACCGCAACGAGAAGGTGCGGCGGGTCCACACGCACGGCGGGATACCCCTGCTCGCCGGGTTCCGCCTCGACGAGGCCCCGTTCGTGCGCGACTCGCGTAACTCGTCAGATCTGCTGCGGCTGCAACGGGCCGGGGATTCGGTCTTGGTCGTCCCCCAAGATCAGCCGCAGATGGTCAGGACGGCTACGCAAGTCAACTCGCTCACCGGGAGGGAAGAGTTAGTCCGCTTCGTCGTCCCGCCGGACAACGATCCTAGTCCTGCGAGGAATCGCTTCTGGACTTCCTATCAAATTTTCGCCCCGAGGGATGAGCGCGAGGCTCCCGAGTACGTGAACATCCGCCACGAGGTGGTGTCCGACGGCCAAGGTGGCATGAAGACCGAGGATTTGAACCTGCTACCCATCGATCCTAACCCGCTGCTTGATCCGTTCACTAGGAAACTGCGTCTGGGGAACTACGAAGCTGCCCACTTCATCGACGACACGTGCGACGGGTGCGTCGTGGCGGGGGTCGAAGTCAACGGGGTGTCGTCAAATCTGCCTAACCGCGCCGCGTACTCCCTAGTCACAGCGCCCGACTTTTTTCCGCTGGCCGACCAGATCGTCATAGCGCGCTGGGCCATGAGTGTGCTCGGCAACGTGCAGGATCATTTCGCGCAGGGGGGGCCGGAGCCCCTCTCCAGCGGCAGGCTCGCTTCCAACCCCACGCTGATCCGCCCCGACCTCGTCGGGCAGCGAGCATTCGCGCGCGACGACATGACCCTGACCGCCGTGGTCTCCACAGTCGAATTCGGCACTGGCCCCGCGGCCCGCCCGCAGCCCGCCGACAAGTCTATAAGTCACCTGCCCGATAACGCCTCCAACGTCTTCTTCCCCGGCTGGGATGTTTCCCGCGGCCGGGATGGTAACGGCCTGTACAACGCGGCTTACGGTTTGGGGAGCCCGTTCCCCGAAGATGCCAAACTATGCGCCGCGCTGAATTCGTTCTGGCCGGCCGTCGCGCCCGACATGTCGCGCAGCTTCAACACCCCGCCGACCGGGAAGCCCATGCTGGACGAGGAACTCGGCTACCACCCGGATCACCCGAAGGTGCTGGCCGGCGAGGCGCGTTCCGCCCGCGGCTGGGACGGCGAGTTCGGGCCCTTCTTCGAGACCGTGAACGGGGAGCTGTTCGTCAACTACGTCAGTCGCGACCGCTCGGATTACGTGTCTAACACGCTGGCCGGGCTCATCCGCGTGGCGCCGCTTGCGGCGGTAGACGCCCCGGAACTCATCCGGCGCATGGAAGCCTTACGTGCGTGCGTCCGCGTGCTGCCCCCCTCCGGTGACGCCGTTAGCACGACCAGCCTATACCTCGCTACGGCCGAAGCCGTCGGCGATTGGACGGCGCGGGGCGATCGCGGCGACTCTGCGCTCGCCGGCCCCGGATACCTTTTCGTGTTCGCCCAGCTGGAGGATCGTCGGAGGGAGAGGCTGACCGACGACGCGCGACGCCTCCGCCTGCGCGTGCTAAACACCCTGACGTGTCAGGTCGTCACGGGAGCCAGCAAGGCCGAGGCCCTGTGCTGGCGCGCCGGCGGCGGTTCGTTCAAGTTGGTGCGTAACCCGTAACCGAAGGCTTCGACCGTGTATGTCTGAAGGAGCACCGATAGCCTCGGGGGGCGATTACGATAGCTCTGACCTCGTAGCGGCCTAGGTCGGAGGCCACCCACCTTGTGAGATAGCAGTCAGCCCGCCCGCTCCGACGAACTCAAGCCCGCCGCTCTGGAGTCGGAGCATACCTAACACAGAAAGGAATCGAGCATGGCCAGACGACACGAACGAAGGTTTTTCTTTCTTGCGGACAGGAGAGAGGTGCGCGGCGAGGTCAACCGCCCGGCCACGCGCAGCGAGCGGGAGCGCGCCTTCCGCTTCTCCGAGATGGTCGGCGGCACGACGCCGGCCCCGTCCGACGAGCTGCTCAAGGCGCTCGCCGAAGCGATGACGGCGACTGGCGACACGGCCGACAGCGACATCCCGGCCGGCTTCACCTACCTCGGCCAGTTCATCGATCACGACCTGACCCGCGACCGAACCGACAGGGCGTTCAACACGCCGGTGACGCCCGACCAGATGAGGCAGGCGCGCAGCCCCGCGCTCGATCTCGACTCGGTCTATGGCTTCGGCCCCGACGACCCCAACGACCGCATCTTCTATTCCGCCGACGGCGCGCGCTTGACGCTTGGACGCACGCAGAGTTCCGGGCCGCCGCCGGTCGCCATCTTCGAACTCGACGGCTTCGACCTGCCGCGCAAAGGGGCCTCGACCGCCGAGCCGCTCGAAGCGAGGATGGCGCAGATACCCGACCCGCGCAACGACGAGAACCTCGTCATCGGGCAAACCCACCTCGCCTTCATGCGCTTCCACAACAAGGTGTGTGACCGCATCGCCCAGGGCGGCACGCCGAGCAGCATGCTCTTCTCGAAGGCGCGCGAGATGGTGGTGAAGCACTACCAGTGGATGCTGCGCACCGACTTCCTGCCGCGCATCGTCGATCCCGCAATCGTGGACGACGTGTTCACGAACGGCCGCAAGGTGTTCGAGGTCGGGGCTACCGATTTCCCGACCATGCCCATCGAGTTCTCGGTCGCGGCCTACCGCCTCGGCCACTCGATGATCCGCGACATATACGACTGGAACGCCGTGTTCAGCAACGGGGGCACGTTCGGCAACGAGGGCACGCTCGAAAACCTGTTCCGCTTCTCCGGCACGAGCGGCAACCTCTCGCCGGGGACGAACGTGGACAACCCGCTCGACGGCGATTTCGAGCGCCTCCCGACCAACTGGATCGCCGACTGGACGCGCCTCTACGACTTCGCCACCGAAGGCACGCCGGAACTCGCGCCGGAGCTTGGGCAGTTGAACCTCGCCCGCCCGATAGACATCCGCCTCACTGACCCGCTCAAGAAACTGCCGCTCGGCTCCTTCGGCTCGCGCGGTAAGAACGTCGCGGCCATCGAGCGCAACCTCGCCTTCCGCAACCTCGTGCGCGGCCGCATGGTCGGCCTCGCCACGGGGCAGGAGGTCGCCGCTTACATCGGCAAGCGGGTGAAGGGCGTCAAGGAGTTGACCCCGAAGCAGATCGTCGGCAAAGAACTCGGCGGCCTGCCGAACCAGCTGCGCAAGGAGTTGACGAAGGGCACGCCGCTCTGGTTCTACATCCTGCGCGAGGCCGAAGTGAACGGCGGCAAACTCGGCCCGGTCGGCGGGCGCATCGTGACCGAGACCTTCCACCGCGCCATGGAGGGCAGCGACGTTTCCATCCTGCGTGACCTGACGTTCAGCCCGATCCTCGGCCAGACCCCGGGCGTGTTCCGCATGACCGACCTGCTTAAGGTCGCCTTTGACGCAAGCAGCGGCGAGTTGCGCCCGCTCTCACCCGACGCCCCGCGTCCCGTCGCGTCGTCGGTCGCCGCCGCGCCCCCGCCCGCGCAGCCGTCCATACCGCCGACGACGCCGCCGTCGCCGCCGGCTATGTGACGCCGGCCGGAATTCGGTCTCCTCACGACGGGCGGCTCGCTGCCGCTTCTCGCCGGGCGCAGAATGTGCTCGGCGGCTCGTTCCGAGACTCGCCGCCGGGGTTGTCGCGACCCAACCCCGGCGGCCTCTTTAAGCCGGAGGCGGCGTCACTCACGACGCGGCGTCGACATCCGGCGGCCGAACCCGGACGGGGCTTCCGGGCAAGGCCGCGACAGGGCGCGGGGGGTGAATACGATGAGCGCGACGAAGGGTAAGTGGGGTCAGGTCTTCGATCTTCCGGGCGTGGGGATTCACGCGAGCGTGCTGCCCAACGGCCTCGTCCTGATGTGGGGCCGCCGCGACAAGCCGACCGACTCGCTCGACGTTCACGAGTGCACGCCGTTCCTCTGGAACCCGAAGAACAACCAGAGGACGCCGACGCCGCAGCCGAAGCTGGCCGACGGAACCAAGGTCAACCTGTTCTGCTCGGGCCACGCCTTCCTCCCCGACGGCCGCCTGCTCGTGGTCGGCGGCCACCTGTTCGACGGCGACGGCGTGAACCAGGCGTCGATCTACGATCCGGCCGGCAACACCTGGACGCCCACGGCGCGCATGAACCGGGGCCGCTGGTATCCAACCACGACGGCCCTGCCCGATGGCGGCGTCCTCGTCCTCGCCGGCAGCTACCGCGCGGACAACAACGGCCCGATTGTCAATAACGACACCTTGCAGGTGTGGAAGAACGGAGCGTGGGCGCCGATCATCAACACCGTCGGCTCGCCGCTCAACTTCAACGGCCTGCCGCTCTACCCGCGCATGCACGTCGCCTCGGACGGCCGCGTCTTCATGTCAGGCCCGCTCGAACAGACCTACCTCCTGCGGACGACGGGCGGGGGCTTGTGGACGCCGCTCGCCAACCCCGGAGGCAAGCGCGGCAAGGGCCTTCGGGACTACTGCCCGTCCGTCATGTACGACGTGGACAAGGTCATCTATATCGGCGGCGGCAACGATCACGGGACGCACGAGCCAACCGCGGCGGCCGAGGTCATCGACCTGAGCCAGAACCCGCCGCGCTGGCGTGAGACGCAGCCGATGAAGCACCGCCGCCGACAGCACAACGCCACCCTGTTGCCCGACGGCTCCGTCCTCGTCACGGGCGGCACGCGCGGGGGCGGCGGCCCGAACGGTGGCTTTAACGATCTGGGGCCGGGGAGGCCCGTCCACGCGGCCGAGCTGTGGGACCCGGCCACGGAGACGTGGACGGAACTGGCAACCGAGGCGGAAGACCGCTGCTACCACGCGGCGGCCGTGCTGCTGCCCGATGCGACCGTGCTCAGCGCCGGCGGTGGCGAGTACCGGCCCGACAACGTCCACGAGAATGACCCGAAGGACACCAAGCGCAACGCGCAGGTCTTCTCGCCGCCGTACCTGTTTAAGGGCGCGCGCCCGGAGATCACGTCGGCCCCGGAGTCCGTAAACTACGACGCGACCTTCGAGGTGGGCACGTCGCAGCCGAACGAGATCGGCAAGGTGAGCTGGGTGCGCTTGGGCTCCGTCACACACTCCTTCGATCATAACCAGCGCGTCGTCTTCTTGCGGTTCACGGCGGGCGCGGGGAAGCTGACGGTCAGCGCGCCGCAGTCGGCTAACGTCTGCCTGCCGGGCCACTACATGATGTTCGTCCTGAACAAAAGGGGCGTGCCTTCGGTGGCGAGTATCATCCGGGTTCAGGCCGCCATCCCCCCCGCGCCGCTTGCGATGGCGGCCGAGAGCGAGTCACTCCGTGAATTCTCTGCGCCCGTACAGATATTCGCCCGGCGGGCCGCTGTGGTCGAAGCGGCTAAAGGGACAGCGGTCACGGTCGGCATCACGGGCACGTGCCCTTACGGCATCGCCGCGTGTTGGGGCGGAGCCTACGAAGCGCTGTCACAGTTGGAGGCCGTCGAGTTCGTGAACCCCATCCCCGATGCTGGCGACTCGACTGCCGAAGTCTTCCTCGCGGATGAGCGACTGCCCGCGCTGTCGCGCTGGGCCGAACAGTTCAGCGGTACTGTTAACGGGACGTATGAGCTGCGCGGCGTCGAGGTCACCTTAAGCGGGGTCATCGAAGAGCGAGACGATGAACTCTTTTTGGCAGGTCACTCGCAGAGGCCAGCCGTGCATTTAGTCCCGCTGGGAGAGGGGAACAAGGTTCAGTGGAACCATATGATCAGGGAGCGCAAGCCGGCGGAAGAGGGTGAAGCTCTGGCGTACGAGAAACTCACCGCCGCCTTGCAGGCCGCGCCGGCCGGGCGTCGAGTGACCGTAACGGGACCGCTCGTGCAGGCCGGCGAAGGTTACCGGCTGCATGTTCGCCTATTTAACCCAAGTTGCTAGTAGAGACTTGGCGCGATCTTTGAAAGCAAAGGAAACTCCCCTCCACTTCGTCGCCAAACGAAAGTAGGAGGGGGCCGGTGCTCGATCACACGACCGCACTTTATTGCATCACGGCCGATTTGCTCAAGGCCGCCGGGCATGCCGACGACTGCCGCTGCCGGTTGTCGGACGCCGAGGTCATCACGACCGCGCTGGTGGCGGCCTTCTACTTCGGGGGCAACATCGAGCGCAGCCGCAAGTTCATGCGCGCGACCGGCCTGACGCCGCGGATGCTCTCGAAGTCGCGCCTGACGCGCCGCCTGCACCGCGTGGCGGGCCTTGTCAACGGCCTCTTCCGTCAACTCGCCATGGTGCTCAAGGAGGCGTCGCCCTCGACCAAGTATTTGCTCGACTCGTTCCCCCGTCGCCCT
>DATHBT010000322.1:0-27001 GCA_035295985.1 Pyrinomonadaceae bacterium
CGGGAGAAGAACGATGGCGAAGATCATCCGCGCCGCGGCGCTCGCGATGGCACTCTCTGCTTACGCGCAGGCCGGGATAATTCAGTACGACAAAAACGAGCCGCCCCCGCCACCGCCTCCGGCGACACAGAACGCCACGCAGGAGGGGCCGGAGGAGGAAGCCTCGGCCCAGGGGATCATACAGTATGACCTGACGGCCACTGCTTCACAGGCGACGCTAGACATCCTGCAAAGTCTTCTGACGCTGTTCTAGCCAGCCCTTCGCCGAAAACTGAAACACTATCGTCGGCTGCCGTGAGGAGAATCCGGCGGCACGGGGGTAGTGTGTTCCGAACTATAGCAAAAAAACTTGCGGGCGGAAGGAAATTTTTGCCGGCGCGCGCCTGCCGGCCGCGCGGAGGACTCAGTCGAGCGACTTGAGCATCAGCAGGCCGTCTCCGCCGTTGGAGTAGTAGCGCGGGAGGCGCTGCGTGACCGCGTAGCCGAGGTTGCGGTAGAGCTGCTGCGCGCCGGTGTTGACGGAGCGGACTTCGAGGCGTGCGGTGCGCAGGCCCCGCCGCCGGAAGGCCTCCTCGACTTTGGTGAGCATCCGCTCGGCGACGCGGCGGCGGCGGTGTTCGGGCGCGACGCCGATGGTCGTAATGTGGCCCGTGTGATCCGGCTCGACCAGCCCGACGACGAAGCCGACCATCGTGCCGTCGGTCATCACGGCGCGGTAGGCCACGGCCTCGGCGGCGGTCAGCAGGTACTCGAAGGTCTCGCGGCTGTAGGCCTCGCCGTCGATGAAGCAGCGCTGGTCGAGCCGCCAGCACTCGTCGAGCTGCGCTAGCGTGAGCGGCCGGATGTCGTAGCGCGGCCCGGCGGACTGCCGCTGCCGCTCGCCGTCCCCGACGCGGCGCACGTGCGCCGCGTCGCCGGCGCGACTGGCTTCGCCCTCACGCGCGTCGGCCGGCGCGGCGAAGAGGCGTGAGCGGATTTTCTTGAGCACAGCCATGGAAGACCGTGACGGGTGACAAGTGACAGGTGAC
Source organism: Pyrinomonadaceae bacterium (assembly GCA_035295985.1). Taxonomy (GTDB): domain Bacteria; phylum Acidobacteriota; class Blastocatellia; order Pyrinomonadales; family Pyrinomonadaceae; genus JAIVGV01. The sequence goes on from DATHBT010000322.1 coordinate 1,029, forward strand.
AAGTAAGAGGCGCGGTGTGAGCCACCGCCCCCGCAGATCAGCCGGCGCGGGCCGTTAGAAATTTTAACTTGTCACCTGTCGCTTGTCACCCGTCACTATTTAATGAGCATGCAGTCGCCGTAGCTGTAGAAGCGGTAGCGCGAGCGCGCGGCGTGCCGGTATGCGGCGAGCGTCAGCTCGCGGCCGGCGAAGGAGGAGACGAGGACGAGCAGCGACGAGCGCGGCAGGTGGAAGTTCGTCAGCATCGCGCCGACCGTTTTGAAGCGGTAGCCCGGCGTGATCGTGAGGCCCGCCAGTCCCTCGCCCGCGCTTAGCGTGCCGCGCTCGTCCGCCGCCGATTCCAGCGCGCGGACGGTGGTCGTACCCGTGGCGACGACGCGGCGGCCCTGTGAGCGTGCGGCGTTTAAGACTTCCGCCGCCTCCGCAGCGATCTCGTAACGCTCCGGTTCGACCTCGTGCCGGCTCAGGTCTTCGACCCGCACGGGCGCGAACGTGCCGTAGCCGACGTGCAAGGTCAGCTCGACCAAGGTGACGCCGCGGGCGCGCAACTCGTCGAGCACGCGCGGCGTGAAGTGGAGGCCGGCGGTCGGCGCGGCGACGGCCCCGCTGCGGCCCGCATAGACGGTCTGGTATCGCTCGCGATCCTGCGCGGCGTCCCCGCCCTCTTCGAGCTGCGCGCGCTTGATGTAGGGCGGGAGCGGCATCCGCCCGAACTCCCCGACGAGCGCGCGGAAGTCGCCGTCGCACTCGAAGCGAACCGTGCGCCGGCCGTCCGCGTGCGCTTCGACGACTTCGGCGCGCAGCCGCCCGTCGCCGAAAGTGATCCGCTGCCCCGTCGAGAGTCTGCGCGCGGGCCGCGCCAGCGCCTCCCACACGCACGGCCCCTCGCGCTCCGCGATCAGAAAAATCTCGACTCGCCCGCCCGAAGGCTCGCGCCGCCCGACGAGGCGCGCGGGGAAGACGCGCGTGTTGTTGAGGACGAGCACGTCGCGGTCGGTCAGTTCGGACGGCAGGTCGTAAAAATGGCGGTCGCGCCAGCCCGCGGTCGCGCGGTCGAGAACGAGCATCCGCGAGGCGTCGCGCTCGGCGGCGGGCCGCTGCGCGATCAGCTCTTCGGGCAGCTCGTAGTCGAAGTCGGAGATGAGCACGGGTCGGAGAGTGAAATAAGTAGGGCGAAGGCGCGGAGCGGTTGGCCGGTTGACGCTTCGTCAGTGGCCGGCGGCGCGCGTCGGCGCGGGGACGGGTGCGTTCTGTTCGTCGCTCGTGCGCGCCGCCACCCCCACGTGCGCGGCCGAGTGCTCCTGGTGGAAGACGACCGAGAGCTGCGCGCCGAAGAGCAGGATCAGGCTCGACACGTAGCTCCACGTGAGCACGGCGACGACCGCGCCGACCGAGCCGTAAATCTGATCGTAGTGGAACCAGTAGAGGCTCGACGCGAAGCCGTACTTGGCGACCTCCCAGAGCACGCCGGCGACGACCGCGCCGGGCAGCGAGTCGCGTAAAGTAACGCGCCCGTTCGGCATCACGCGGTAGATGAGCATGAAGAGGGCGACGGTGACGAGCGTGCTCAACACCGCGAAGACGGTCTGCCAGAAGGTCTCGCCGACGGGCGTCAGCCACTCGATGCGCTCCAGCTGGCGCGGCGTCAGGCGCGAGGCGAACTTGCGGAGCGCGACCAGCACGGACGTGATGAAGACCGAGAGCGCGAGCAGCATCCCGACGCCGCCCATCAGAGCGATCATCATCCCGCGGCCGTGCAGGAAGGTGCGCGGCCGAGTGCCCCACAGGCGGTTGACGGCGTGCTCGATGACGTTGAAGACCCACGAGCCGGCCCAGACCGTCACCAGGCAGCAGGTGAGGACGACGCCGGTCGAGACGTTGCCGAGCGAGCGGACGGTCGAGCGCAGAAACTCGCGCGAGCCGGGATAGACCTCGACGGCGCGCGCGAGCATCTCGCTGCCCATGTCGAAGTGATTGCTCAGCGCCAGCAGGATGAGCAACAGCGGGAAGAGCGTGAGCAGCCCGAAGTAGCTCATCGCGGCGGCCGAGGTGAACAGGTCGTTCTCGTGGAACTGGTGCAGCGCGTGGCCGAACATAGAGGGCCACGGCGCGCGGTTCTTCACGCCGAAGTGGTGCCGCCTGAACTGTCGGACTCGTTTCCACATGGCCGGGACAGCCGGAAGGGGCTGGGGAAAGGATACACGAACCGCGGCGGCCGGCGCGAGAGTGGCGAGCGGCGGGCTAAAGCACTCCCTACTTGAATGAAGGCGCGTCGCACTCACCACGGAGGCACAGAGAGCACAGAGGGGGCACAGAGAAAACCATCTCTCTGTGCCCCCTCCGTGTGCTCCGTGTCTCTGTGGTGAGTGCCAATCCACACACTCAACCAAAGGTTAACCTAGCCGAACAGTCCGGGCGCGGAGGCGGGCGGCGCGACGCCGAAGTGCTGGTAGGCGAGGCGCGTGGCCGTGCGCCCGCGCGGCGTGCGGTTCAGAAACCCGATCTGGATCAGGTACGGCTCGATGATCTCCTCGATGGAGTCCTTCTCTTCGTGGATCGAGGCCGAGAGCGTACCGAGGCCGACGGGGCCGCCGGAGAATTTCTCGATGATCGTGAGGAGCAGTTTTCTATCAACCTCGTCGAGGCCGAAGGTGTCAACCTCCATGCGGTCGAGCGCGTCCGCCGCGACCTCGTCGGTGACGCGCCCCTCGTGCTCGACCTCGGCGAAGTCGCGCACGCGGCGGAGCAATCGGTTCGCGATGCGCGGAGTGCCGCGGGCGCGGCGGGCGATCTCTTTCGCGCCGCCCGCGTCGATCTCGACGTTCAGGATTTCCGCCGAGCGGCAGACGATGGTTTCAAGCTCCTCGTGGGTATAGAAGTCGAGGTGAAAGACGATGCCGAAGCGGCCGCGCAAAGGCGCTGTGATCAGGCCCGCGCGAGTCGTCGCGCCGACTAAAGTGAACTTCGGAAGATCGAGCTTGATCGAGCGCGCCGAGTGGCCCTGCCCGATCATGAGGTCTAGCTGGTAGTCCTCCATCGCCGGGTAGAGGACTTCCTCGATGGCCGGGGCGAGGCGGTGAATCTCGTCTATGAAGAGAACGTCGCCCTCCTGCAAGTTCGTGAGCAGGGCGGCGAGGTCGCCGGCCTTCTCGACTACGGGCCCGGAGGTCGAGCGAATCTCCGCGCCCATCTCGTTGGCGATGATGTTCGACAGCGTCGTCTTGCCGAGACCCGGCGGGCCGGTCAGCAGGACGTGATCCAGCGCCTCGCGCCGCTGCGTGGCGGCGCGGATGAAGACGCGCAGGTTGTCGGTCGCCTTGCGCTGGCCGATGTACTCGCCGAGGCGCGTGGGCCTGAGCGACAGCTCGAACTGCCGCTCGTCGTCGAGCGCCGCGCCGTCGCGGTTATTTACGGCCGGTTCGAGTTCTTCTGACATGGAGACTGGTGGAAGACGCCGAAGATCGGGCCGTTTAACTTTCGGCCTCGCACAGCGGTTGCACCCTGTACCCTCCGCGCGCTTCCTCGGGTGTCGTCGCAACGGAAACCGTGAAGCGGGAGCCGACCTTCCGAAGCCCGGCGGGGATTGCCTCTGTCGGGATGTCGCACGTGATGCCGCCGTCGGCCATGCCCGCCCCTTCGGTCTGCTCGAAGATGACCTTCGTGTAACCGTTAAGGTGGAACAAAACTCTTACGGCTCTTTCGATCATCCCTTCGACAGCGTCCGTAGGCTCCGGCGCAGGATCAGTTCGACGGAGAGATCACCGCCCTCCTGCATGGCGTGCGTGATCGCCTTCTCGGCGGCGGCGCGCTGGTAGCCGAGGTTGTTAAGAGCGGAGAGCGCGTCCTCGCGAAGGGAGTCTTCCGAGGCGACGGCGCCGGCCTCGGATGCGGCGGCGAACTGCTCTTCGAGGGCGGGCGAGGAGAGCGCGGCCATCTTGTCGCGCAGGTCGAGGACGAGCCGCTCGGCCGTCTTCTTGCCGACGCCGGGGATCGAGGTCAGACGCGCGAGGTTGTTGGTGCGGATGGCCGTGATGATCTCGTCGGCGCTCATGCCGGAGAGCATCGCGACGGCTGATTTCGGGCCGACGCCGCTCACGCTGATGAGCATCTGGAACAGCTCGCGCTCTCGCAGCGTCTTGAAGCCGAAGAGTTGCAGGGTGTCTTCGCGGACGTGCGTGTAGATGCGAAGCGAAACGGTCTGGCCCGTCTCTTCGAGGTCGTAGAAGGTCGTGACGGGGATGGTGACTTCATAGCCGACGCCGCCGACGTCCAAGACGACGCTGGTCGCGTGGCGGTCGATGAGCTTGCCGGAGAGGTTAGCGATCATTCCTCTTGCTGTGCGTTACGAGAGAAGGGATTTCGGGAGCGTCTCTGTAGTTGCGCGCCCGATTGTAGTGGATGCGGAAATCTTCGGCAACGCGCGCGGCCCGGCCGGCTTCTACACAGGCGGGAGAGCGGCGGCCCGGTCTTTTACGCGCGCCGCAGGTGGGGGTTATACTTTCGGACAGGGATTTACCGGGGATGAAGCAGGAAAAGATTTCCGAGCTGACGACGAACCGCCTGAGCGTTTACCTGCGCTGCCTGAACCTGCTGGCCGACGCCGGCATCAAGACCGTCTCGTCGCAGGAGCTGGCCGATCAGTTCAACCTCAACTCCGCCCAGATCAGGAAAGACCTCGCCTACTTCGGCGAGTTCGGCACGCGCGGCGTCGGCTACCGCGTGGCGGAGCTGCGCGGCCACCTTACGAAAATCCTCGGCCTCGACCGCCCGCACCGCGTCGGCATAGTCGGCGCGGGCCGCCTCGGCACGGCGCTGGCCGACTACAAGGGACTGCGGGCCTCGAACTTCGAGGTCGTCGCGCTCTTCGACGCCGACCGCGCGAAGATCGGAGAGCGCGTCGGCGACGCGCAGATTCTCGTCCAAGACGCGGCGCAGATCGCGCAGGCCGTGCGCGAGGAGCGAATCGACGTGGCGGTCATCGCCGTGCCCGCGCGCTCGGCGCAGCGCGTCCTCAACCAGTTGATGTCTGCCGGCGTCAAGGCCGTGCTCAACTTCGCGCCCGTGCGCCTGCACGCGCGGCCGGGCGTCAAGGTCAAGAACGTCGATCTCGCCGTCTCGCTCGAATCGCTCGCCTACTTCCTCGCGCGCCCACAGCCGACATCAACAAAAACCCCGCGCGGGAATACAATCCCCTTCGAGGAGCTGACCCAGCGCGACGAGAGCGAGCTGTAACGTGAGCGACCTCGTGCGGGTTTTTATCGCGGCAGACTTCTGAAAGGAGACTCACAATGAGCGAAGACCTCACGCAAAACCTTCCTCCGCGATCCTTCGGGGAGCGCGTCCTCGCCGAACTGTCTGCCATGCGGCAGGAGAATGCTGCGCGCTTCGATTCGCTCGACACTCGCGTAGCCTCGTTGGGAGATTGGATGACGGCGCTCGAAGGGCGCGTGACATCGCTCGAAGAAAAAGTTGACGCGCGATTGCACGACACACGGCCGATGTGGGAGGCCGTTCAGCAGCGGCTGACAGGCATTGAGAAAGAGTTGAGCAGCCTCCATCGGTATTTCAAATCGTTCGCGGGCGAACTGGGCTTGCTCCGCGTCCGCGTGGATCATTTGGAAGACGACATGGAAGGACTTACGCAGGGCCGTCCGTGAGAAGCGTGCTGCGAAAGTTGTTGCCGTTCGCGCTCGGCCTCGTGGTTGGCGGCGCGGCGGTGGGCTTCGTCGCCTGGCGGCGCGCGGACGATGCGGGCGCGGGGCGGGCCGTTAGTCAGTCGCAGCCCGCCCAGTACGAGCTGCCGAAGGTGCGCGTGCTGTCGGCGCTCACGATTGATGAGACGCTGAACATTCAGAGTAAGGGCGTCGAGTGGGAGGCCGCGCGAGTCCTGCACCCGCACGGCGCGCAGTACGCGCTCGCCGAAGCGCGGGACTACAGGCGCGGCGTGGTGCAGGTCAAATTCCTCTTCGGCGCGGACGGGCGGATCGACGAGGTCGCGCCGATGGCCCGTCGAACCGACTGCGGTCTGTGCCTGATGTACGTTGATCGCAACGTCGAGTGGCTCGACCCGCGCGACCCGGCCGCGCGCGATTTCGTCGAAGCCGCGATGGCGGCCGTCCGCGAGATCAAGTTTGTCCCGGCGAAGGTCAACGGCCGCCCCTACCCCACGCACGGCTTCGCGGAGTGCGAGTTCCGCCTCGACTGAGTTAAAGTGGCGAGCGTGATGGACGAGAAAACGGCGCGGCGCGAGATCGTGCGCGTCGGCGAGTTGATGTACCAGCGCGGCTACGTCGTCTCGTCGGACGGCAACCTGAGCGTGCGCCTCGAAGACGGCCGCGTCATCGCCACCCCGACGCAGACCTCGAAGGGGCGGATGACGGAGGACTCGCTCGCCTTGACCGATCTCGCGGGCAAGCCTCTGAACGACCGTCGCGCCTCTTCGGAACTCGCGATGCACCTGCTCATCTACCGCGAGCGGCCGGACGTTCGGGCCGTCTGCCACGCGCACCCGCCGCACGGCTCGGCCTTCGCCGTCGCCGGCCTCGCGATTGATCAGCCGATCCTTTCGGAAGTGATCCTGACTCTGGGCTGCGTGCCGCTCGCGGAGTACGGCACGCCTTCGACCGACGAGCTGACGGACGCTATGCTGCCGCTCGTCAAGCACCACAACGCGCTCTTGATGGCGAATCACGGCGCGGTCGCCTACGGCGCGGACATCTGGCAGGCGTTCGACCGCCTTGAGACGCTTGAGCACACGGCCAAGATCGCGATACTCTCGCGCGCGCTCGGCGGCTCGCGCAGCCTCCCGCCCGACGCGATTGAGAAACTGATCAACGTCCGCGAGGCCGCCGGCTACCTGGACGAGCGCGCGCGCTGCCAGGCCTGCGGCTACCTGCACGAGACGCGCATCACCTGCCCGACGGGCGAGCGCGACTCGGCGGCTCAGCCGCGCGCGGCGAACGGCGCGCAGTCGAACGGCCGCGTCAGTCTTACGCGCGAGGAGTTAATCGAGCTGCTCGCGCAGGCCGCGCAGTTGAAATCTTGAAGGCGAAGTTGTAAACCGTAAGTAAAGTTTCGGCAACAGGAGAAGCGAATGCCACAGGAAGCACTCGGAATGGTCGAGACGAAGGGTCTCGTCGCGATGATCGAGGCCGCGGACGCGATGGTGAAGGCCGCCAACGTGACGCTCGTCGGCTACGAGAAGATCGGCGCGGGGTTCGTCACCGCAATCGTCCGCGGCGACGTGGCGGCCGTCAAGGCCGCGACGGACGCGGGCGCGGCGGCGGCACGCCGCGTCGGCGAACTCGTCAGCGTCCACGTCATCCCGCGCCCGCACGGCAGCGTGGACGACGCCCTGCCGATCGGCAACGGGCAGTAGAAGTGATGGGTGATGAGTGATGAGTTGAAAAACTTTTCACTCATCACTCATCACTCATCACCCATCACTTTTCAATGATTATCGCGCGCATCCTCGGCACGGTCGTCTCGACGCAGAAGGACGAGCGGTTGGGCGGCAAGAAGCTGCTCATCGTCCGGCCGCTGAACCTGGACGGGACGGAGCAGGCCGGCTACACGGTCGCCGTGGACACGGTCGGCGCAGGCTTCCACGAGCGCGTGCTCGTCGTCGCCGGATCGAGCGCCCGCCTCGCGCAGGGCATGAAGGACGCGCCCGTTGACGCGGCCATCGTCGGCGTCATCGACACGGTGGACATAGGCGATTGATAGCCGTTAGCTGTTGGCGGTTAGCTGTTAGCCAGTAAGGAGACGGCCGTAGGCTTCCGCTTTGGTTTTCGGTTTTGCTAACAGCTAACGGCTAATAGCTAACAGCTTCCAATGCATCTCGCGCGTGTCATCGGGACGGTCGTGGCGACGGTGAAGAACGATTCGCTGGAAGGGCGGAAGCTCCTCGTGGTGCAGACGCTCGACGCGAACCTGAGGCCGCACGGCAAGCCGCTGGTGGCGCTCGACTCTGTCGGCGCGGGCGTCGGCGAGCTGGTCTTCTGGTGCCGCGGCAAGGAGGCGAGCTTCCCCTTCCGGCGCGAGGACACGCCGACCGATTGCACGATCATCGGCATCGTGGATTCAGAGGCGCACGTGACGGACGTAGGGGGGCGCGCTTGATCATCGCGCGCGTGATCGGCAACGTCGTGGCGACGCAGAAGAACGAGCGCTACGCGAGCGCGCGCGTGATGCTCTGCCAGCCCCTCACGCTCGAAGGCGCGGAGACGGGCGTCGCGCTGCTCGCGTTGGACTCGGTTGACGCGGGCGTGGGCGACACGGTGCTCATAGTCCAGGAAGGCTGGGGCGCTTCGACCGCGGCGACGGGCAAGGCGGGCGCGGCGATTGACTCGGCGATCGTGGGCGTGGTGGACAGGATCGATCTGCTGCCGGAAGAGACGAAGGGCGGGGCGCGTTGAGCACAGAGCAGGACAAAATCCGGGCACTCGCCGACCGCGTCGCGCAAAGGCTCGCTGGCGGCGGCGCGCAGGATGAGCATCGCGGCGGCGGGGAGTCGGACGAGTTGACGCAGTTGCGCGCGACGCTTCGCGAGTTGCAGCAACGGCTCGCCCACGTAGAGTCGCACGTCGCGCATGGCGACGACTGCGGCCAGCAGGGCCACGAGGCGGGCGCGCCCACCCAGGCGGCGGGGCGTTCGCCGGGTGGGGCGCGGCAGTCGCAGCCGCAGCGGGCGGGTCAGCAGTTTTTGAGCAGCACCTACATCCCCGCGGTTCATCCGAGTCAGGAGCGTTTCGGGATCGACGAGGCCGTCTCGGAGCTGGTTGACTTCTTCGAGCGCGAGAAGGTGTGTAGCGTCGAGCCGGGCGGCAAGCCGTGCGACCAATGCGGCATGTGCAGCGCGCGCGGGTTCTGAAAGCAGGAAGGGAGAGTTGAAAGCTCGAAGGGGCGACTCCATCGGAGCTGCCCCTTCGAGCTTTCGGTGTTTCGCGTCGTCGCTGCACACGACAGCCGCTCTTTGGCCGCGTCGTTACTTGGTCTGGTTGCGGCGCAGCGAGTCGGCGTTGATCTGCGGGGCCTGGCGCGCGCCCTCCTCTGCCTTGAAGTAGGGTTCTTCCTTGAAGCCGTAGAGCTTGGCGGCGATGACCATCGGGAAGTTGCCCCGCGACGTGTTGTAGTCCTGCACGGCCGTGTTGTAGTCGTTGCGCGAGACCGCGATGCGGTTCTCCGTCCCTTCGAGCGAGTCCTGGAACTTCAGGAAAGCCTCGCTCGAACGCAGCGTCGGGTAGTTCTCGACGAGCGAGAGCAGCCGCCCGATAGTGCCGCCGAAGCTGTTGTTGGCCTCGATGATCTTCTGCTTCTGCTCGGGCGACTTATCGCCGCCTTCGCCCTGCGGGGCCTCCTGCGTGGCGTTCAGCAGGCGCGAGCGGGCCTCGGCGATCTGCCCGAAGACCTCCTGCTCCTGTACGCCCGCCGCCTTCGCCGCCTCGAACAGGTTCGGGATCAGGTCGGCGCGGCGCTGCAACTGCGTCTCCACGCCCGCCCACTTCGCTTTGACGTTCTGTTGTTTCGACTGGAGCGTATTATAGCCGCACCCGCTGTTCGTCACGGTCGCGAACACGACGAGCGCGAGCACCAGCATTTTCCGCTTATTCATTGGCATTTTCCTCACTCAAGTTCTGAACATAGTGCGACGCCTTATGCGACTTGCAAGCCGCGCGCCGCGCGCGTTCAACCGCCGAGCCGCATTTCGTCAACCGACTCGGCGACGTGCTCGATCTGCGCGAGGTAGGAGGTGAAAAGCTCGTTCGCCTCGCGCACCGACTCGACGCGCTCGCCGCCCTCCCGCATCGCGAAGATGCGCTCGAAGGGCGCGGCGTCGAAGCCGAGGCGGCGCGAGGCGGCGCGCACCAGATCGTGCTTGCGCGCGGGCGGCTCGCGCTCGCCGTGCAGCATCAGCGCGGGCGCGAGCAGCGTGGCGAAGCTCGTCAGACTGTCACTCATCAGATCGCAGAGCTTCTCGGCCGAAGTCGAGGCCGGGATGTAGAGGCGGCGCAACTGGATCAGCTTGCTGCGCAGCTCGTACTCGGTCTGGTGGCGCAGGTTGTGATCGTGAATCTCCAGCGTCGCGAACGGGTCCGTGCCGTAGAGCACGACGCGCGCGCGCTGCATCTCGTGGAACTCGATGGGGAACACGTCGGCCGCGTCGCGCAGCTCCTCGGTCGTGAAATAGACTGGGACGGGGTGGCCCAGTCGCCCCCACTCGCGCACGGGGGCCTGCGCGAGCCGCAGGTCTTCGGGCGTGATGCGGTGGAGCGCGATGAGCAGGTTGTAGTCTGACGCGTCCGCAACGAACTCGCCCACCGCGGCCGAGCCGTAGAGCACGACCGCCGACAGGTTGTCGCCGTGCGTCGCGCGCAGGTCGCCGATCAGAGAGTTGAAAGCCTCCTGCACAACTTTGTTCGCCATCACGCCTCCGAGGAAATGATGAATGCGGAATGATGAATGAAAGATTTGTCCGTGGACAGTTATCCGTCGTCCTTTGTCCGTGCCGAGTTGACCTTCGCTTACGTATCAAGCGGCCGGCCCGTGAAGCTCGACAACGAACAACTGTCCACGGACCACGGACAAGTGTTTACTTCATCATTCCGCATTCATCATTCATCATTTCTGTTACCAGCTCCCGCCGGAGCCGCCGCCGCCGAAACTGCCGCCGCCGCCGAAGCCGCCGAAGCCCCCGCCGCCTCCGCCGCCCCAGCCCCCGCCGCCGAAGCTGCCGCCGCCCCAGCCGCTCGAACGCCGGCCGCTCGTGGCCGAGTTGAGCAGCGCGCCCCAGAGCAGAGCGTTCAGCCAGCCCCCCCCGCCGCCCCTGCCGCCGCGCCGGCCGCCGCGGTTCGAGAAGATGATCAGGACGACGAACAGGATGACGATGCCGCAGCAGCAGAGTGTGGAGAGTCCGCCGCTGGCGACCTCGCTCGTCCTGCCCGCGCGCCTGCCGGAGTTGGGCTGGTAGGCCCGCCTTTGATCGATGCCTTCGACGCTGAAGCCGCGCGACTGCGCGAGCGTGGCGACGTAGGTCTCGGCCGTGTCCGTGATGCCGCGCGCGTAGTCGCCCTGGCGGAAGGGCGGAACCAGCCGCTCGCGCTGAATCTGCCCCAGCATCCCGTCGGGCAGGTCGCCCTCGACGTGCCGGCTCACCTGCGTGAAGTATTTCCGATCCTTGATCGCGACGAGCAGGAGCAGCCCCGCCTGGTCGCCCTCCTTCGAGCCGATGCCCCAGCCGCGCGCGACCGCGAGCGAGTAGTCGAAGATCGGCACGTCGCCCGTCGTGTCCACGGTCACGACGGCGAACTCGATGTCGCCGACCGTCTTCAGGTTCGTCAGGATCGTTTCGAGCCGATCCTCCGTCGCCTGATCGATGACGTTGGCGTAGTCGTTGACGAAGCCTGTGGGCGCTGGGAGCGGCGAGCGTGCCGACTGCGCGCGCGCCGCCGTGGGCGCGAGGCACAGGCAGGCGAGTGTCAGCAGCAGGGCCGTGGCGTGTGCGCGTCTGTGTTGCATCGGGTCGAAGTGATAATACAAGTTCGGCGCGCGGCGTGGAAGCGCGGACGGGCGGCTCGCGCCGTCGCCCGCCGCACTCGATCAGGAGTCGAGCAGCAGGTGGAGGACGTAAAAGAAGGCCACGCCCGCGAAGACCACGACGGAGACCGTCGGGCTTCTGCGTTCCATGTGGTTGACCTCCGGGATCAGGTCGCTCGCCGCCACGTAGAGCGTCACGCCCGCGGAGAAGGGGAGCGCGTAGAGTATCGCCGACTCGACGCGCGCCGAGAGCAGCGCGACCGAGATGACGCCGCCGAGCGTCGCCGCGCCGACGACGAGCGTCGCCGTCCAGGCCTGCCGCGCCGTCCGCCCCGAGGCCAGCATGATCGACGCGGCCGTGAACCCTTCCGGCACTTTGTGCAGCAGGATCGCCACGAAGACCAGCAGCCCCACCTTGCGGCTGACTAAGAAGGCCGCGGCGACGGAGACGCCGTCAAAGAAGGTGTGGATGGAGAGCGCGCCGATGGCCGTGTAAGCCGCCGAGTGGGGCAGCATCGCCTCGGTGTGCGTCTCCGCGCCGAAGTCGAAGTGCGGCGCGACCGTGTGCTCGAAGAAGTGGACGGTCAGGTAGCCGGCCAGCAGCAGCGTCATCGCGCCGAGCACGGCGTGAGAAAGCCCCTCGCCTCCCGTCTCACCTTCGGCCCACAGGCGGACGACCTCCGGCAGCACCTCTATAAAAATGGCCGCCAGCATGAACCCTGCGCCCAAGGCGACCAGGTGGCGGAGCATGTGCACGTCGCGCGGCGCGGCGCTTCGGCGCGTGAGCAGCCAACCGCCCAGGACGTTCGCCAGCGCCACCAGCGTGCCGAAAAAGAGGAGTTGGCCGAAGCTGCTCAAACGGGGATTTTCAGGGAAGTGCGGATTTTCAGATTTTTTTCGGAAAAGCGACGCGCCGCACTATACAAGATGCCGGCTGAAAGCGGTAGCCGCCCGCCACCCGCCCGTCTCGTCACGGCCCGGCCGAACTGCCCGCAGTCTTAAGCAATTTTGTCTCGCAGCCACGCTGTTATGTACACCAAATCGTGCTTAAAATAATCTGATAGCCAATGTTTTTACGCTTGACAGTGTTCTGTAATGGAGCGTACTATGCGCGGCGAGTGGAGTTTTGTGGCTTGAAGTGGGTTATGAAGAGAGCTTTACGCCGACCGTTGAAGTTATACTTTAACTTTTAAGCAACGCCCGCCCCAAGCCCGCGCCGAAGCCCTATGTTAAGAGGAAATTACACGGCGCGGATCGACCCGAAGGGGCGTTTGAAAGTGCCGACGGCCTTCCGCCGCCACATACAGGAGAAGCACGGCGCGGAAGTTTACGTCACCAGCCTGACGGGCGAAAACGTCCGCATCTACCCGCTCTCGGAGTGGGAATCGATTGAGCAGCGGCTCGCCCTGCTCCCCTCGATGGACCCGGCCCGGCGCAAGTTCCTTGACCGCACGAATTACTACGGGCAGCAGGCGGAACTGGACTCGCAGGGCCGCATCCTCATCCACCCGCTGCTCCGCCGCTCGGCCGGAGTCGTCGGCGACGTGGCAGTCCTCGGCTATTTGACATACCTCGAAGTCTGGGAGCTGGAGCGGTTCCAGCAGCGCCTCCTCGCAGACCCCTACACGGAAGAGGACGAGGCGGCCATCGCCCGGCTCGGAATCTAAAAGCCGTGACAGGTAAACCGTGACAAGTGACAGGAACAGAATGTCGGGCCGCGACTGGTTATTGTCTTACTGTCCTCCACCTGTCACCCGTCACCTGCCACCCGTCACGTTCTCCCGTTCTTTGAACGACTTCACGGGGCGGTGGTGATGCCGGCGTCAGGAGGGGGGCCTGACGCGCCCCACCGCCCCGTGTTGCTAGGTGAATCGCTCGGGCTGCTTGAGCCTCGGCGCGGCGGGCTGTTCGTTGACGCCACGCTCGGACTCGGCGGCCACAGTGAGGCGATACTTGAAGCGTCAGCCGAAACGCGCGTCGTCGGCTTAGACCGCGACCGTGAGGCGCTGGCCTTCGCCTCCGAGCGGCTGTCGCGCTTCGGCAGTCGATTCCGCGCCGTGCATTCCGACTTCCGCGAGATCGCGCGGGTACTCGCGCAGCTCGGCGAGTCGGAAGCGAGCGGCGTACTGGCCGACCTCGGCGTTTCGTCCCTGCAGTTCGACTCGCCCGCGCGTGGCTTCAGCTTTCGGCATGACGCGCCGCTCGACATGAGGATGGACGCGGAGGGCGACGAGGAGACGGCGGCCGAACTCCTGGCGCGGCTGCCTGAAGACGAGATCGCGCGAGTCATCTTTGAATACGGCGAGGAGCGGCGCTCGCGGCGCATCGCGCGGTGGATCGTCGAGCGGCGCGAACAGGGGCGGCCCGTCGAGACGACGAAGGAGTTGGCCGACTTGGTCACGCGCGCAGTCGGGCACAAGCGCACTGATCGGGTCCACCCGGCGACCCGGACGTTCCAGGCACTGCGCGTCGCCGTCAACCGCGAACTCGAAGGGCTGGACGCGTTCCTTGAGACCACGGTCGATCTTTTACAGCCGGGCGGGCGGCTCGCGGTCATCAGCTTCCACTCGCTGGAAGACCGCGTCGTCAAGCGCACCCTGCGCCGGCTCGCGGGCCGGTGCGAGTGCGACCCGCGGCTGCCGCGCTGCCAGTGCGGCGCGCGGCGCGCGGTGGAGATTCTGACGCGCCGGCCCGTCGCGCCGTCCGGGCAGGAACTGGAAGAGAACCCGCGCGCGCGCAGCGCGAAGCTCCGGGCCGCGGAGAAGCTGGGGACGCAAGGGAGTTAGTCAGTCGTTTTCATCCTTCGCCCGTCGTGCCGCGTTAGGCCCCCGCCGTTTCGATAACCGAAAGTTTCGTAAATTTTGGGGACGATGAAGAGAGTTCCACGACAGCACCGCAACGAGGGCGTCCGCCGCGAGCGCGACGGGCGCGCGCTGCGCCGCCAGATCGTGCTGCTGGCGTGCGGGCTGACGGCGGCCTGCGGCTTCGTCCTCGCCGTCGGTCAACACTACGCGGCCGTGCGCTACGGCTACGAGGGCGAGCGGCTGCGCGCGGAGCGCAAGCGGCTTCTGGCCGAGCGCGACCGCCTGCTGCTGGAACTGACCGCGGCCGAGTCGCCCACGACGCTTGAGCAGGCCGCGCGCGGGATCGGGATGCAGCCGGCCCGCCCGTCGCAGATGGGCGCGGCGCGGCGCAAGGGTGAAGACGCCGGACAGCCGTCGGCCGCCGCGACCGACGGACGGAAGGCCGCGGCCGTCGCCCCCGACAACCAGAGGCGCGGCGGGGGGAAGAAGGCGGCGACTGAATCGGCCGCGCGCAGGGAGACACGCGTGCGCGCGGCGGCGCAGGGGGGCGGTGATTCGCGCCCGCGTGTGGTCGGCCCGGCGGACGAGACTGATCGTTAGTCGGCCCCCGCGGTTGAGCCGCCCGCGCGGGCGCGGCGGCCGTGAGACTTGCCGAAGTGAGTCAGCTTTAACTTATGCCCGAACGCCCCAACGCGCGAAACAGGCCGAGGCCCGACACCTCGCGCCGCCGCGCGCGCTTCGTCGTCCTCACGCTCCTCGTCTGGATGTTCGTCATCGGCGGAAGGCTCGTCTATCTACAGGTCTTCAGCCACGAGTTTTTGGGCGAGCGAGCGCGCCGACAGCAGCAGGCGCTCGCGGAGACGAACGCGCCGCGCGGCATGATCCTCGACCGGCAGGGCGTGGAACTCGCGCGCAGCCTCGAAGTGGATTCCTTCTTCGGCGTGCCCGTAGAGATCGCCGACGCGCGCGACGCCGCGCGACAACTCGCCCCGCTCTTCGGCGTCGAGCCTGCCGCGCTCGCGGCGAAGATCGACGAGGCGAAGCGCACGCGGCGCAAGTTCGTCTGGCTCGCGCGCGAGATCGAGCCGGGACAGGCCGAACGGGCGAAGGCTTTGAATATCGCGGGCGTCCACACGATCAAGGAGCCGAAGCGTTACTACCCGAACGGCGCGCTCGCCGCGCACGTGCTCGGCTTCGTCGGGCTGGACGACAAGGGCCTGGGCGGCGTCGAGGGCTTTTATAACGCCTCGCTCGACGGCGAGCGCGGGCAGATCGCCGTCACGCGCGACGCGCGCCGCCACGCCTTCGACAGCTCCGAGATCGAGGCGCGCGAGGGCGAATCAGTCGTGCTGACGATTGACCGCAACATCCAGCACGTGACCGAGCGGACGCTCGCCGCGGCGGTCGAGCAGGCGCGCGCCAAGTCCGGCACGGCCGTCGTGCTCGACCCGCGCACCGGCGAAATCCTCGCGCTCGCCAACTGGCCCTCGTTCGACCCGAACGGCGCGACGCGCATCCCCGACGAGGCGCGCGTCAACCAGGCCCTGCAGTACATCTACGAGCCGGGTTCGACCTTCAAGGTCGTCGCCTACTCGGCGGCCATCGAGGAGAAGCTGGCGCGGCCCGACGACACCATCGACTGCCAGATGGGTTCGATCACGATCTTCGGCCGCACCATCCGCGACACGCACGCCTACGGGGCGCTGACCGTCACGGAGGCGCTGGCGAAGTCGTCGAACGTCGCGGCCATCAAGCTCGGCATGAGGGTCGGCAACGAGCGGATGTACGACTACATCCGCCGCTTCGGCTTCGGCGAGAAGACGGGCGTGGAGCTGAACGGCGAGACGCGCGGCATCCTGCGCCACCCGTCGCGGTGGCAGAAGAGTTCAATCGGATCGATTGCCATCGGGCAGGAGATCGGGACGACGCCCGTGCAGGTCGCCTCGGCCTTCGGCGTGATCGCGAACGACGGGGTGCGTGTCGCGCCGCACCTGGTGCGCGAGGTGCGCGACGAGCACGGCCGCGCGGTGCGCCGCACCGAGCCGAAGACGGCGCGGGTCGTCAGCGCCGAGACCGCGCGCACGATCCGCACGATGCTCGAGAGCGTGACGGTCAAGGGCACGGCGAAGGCCGCGCAGCTCGAAGGCTACACGGCCGCTGGGAAAACCGGCACGGCGCAGAAGATCGACCCGCGGACGCGTGCCTACTCGAAGTCGAAGTACGTCGCCTCGTTCGTCGGCTTCGCGCCGGCCGACAGGCCCGCCGTCGTCATCATCGTCGTGATCGACGAGCCCGCGGGTTCGTACTACGGCGGCGCGGTCGCCGCGCCCGTCTTCCGCCAGATCGCCGAGCAGGTGCTGCCGTACCTGGACGTCGTGCCCGACACCGAGCTGAAGCCGGAAGACCGGCGCGCGGCCGACGAGCTGATCGCCCGCGCCCGGCCGGACGACGGGGCGAAGGGCGGGCGCGTCGAACAAGCGGGAGCGGCGAAGAGTTCCGTCGAGAGTGTTGCCCCAGCAACTCTGCCGGAGAGCGTGCGAAGGGAAGGCGAGATCAAAGAGGTGGTTTACGCGGCCGCGGCCGAGCGGGCGCTGCTCATGCCGGACGTGCGCGGCCGAAGCGTGCGCGACGCGGCGCGCGTCTGCGCTCAGCTCGGCCTCGAACTCGAAGCGCTCGGCGAGGGCCGCGCCGTCCGCCAGTACCCGGCAGCGGGCGCGCGCGTCGAGGCCGGCCAGAAGGTCAGGATCGAATTCGGGAGGAGCGACTAGCGGCGCGCCGTGGCCCTTCGGCGCGCGGGGAAACTTTCACCGTAGAAGGAGACTGACGTGACACTTCCCCCGCAGGGCAGCCCGCACTACGAACTCAGGCGCAGGATCGCCGGCTGCCGCGAGCGTTTACGCAGGAACCGAACCGCGCACCGCAGCGAAGAGCGCGCGACGCAGGCGGCGGACAAGACGGGCGGCGGCAGCCCTTCGGCCGACGAAGACGAGGAGGACGGGAACGTTCCGCGAACACGAAAACCGGCGCGCGGTTGACACGCGGCCGAGGCGGCCCGGAAAGTTAGTCGCGGACGACTTTCTTCGCGGAAGGAAAATTCGGAACGGCGTGAAGACCTCGGATGCAGCGCGACTGATGCGCGCGACGGCGTTCGACCCCCCCTCTGCAGCGGTGGCGGGGCCGGGCGTCGAGTTCTTTGACAAAGAGTTAACGGGCTTCTCCATCGACACGCGCACGACGCGGGAGGGCGAGCTGTTCTTCGCCCTCTCGCCCGAAGACTACCGGCGGCACTTCTTCACCGGCGCGTCCTTCGACGACGGCCACCGCTTCATCCCCGCCGCCTTCGAGCGGGGCGCGACGGCCGCGGTCGCGCGGCGCGCGAGCGTCGAAGCAGAGGCGGGGCTGCGCCGGCTCGCCGACCGGCTGCTCCTGGTCGAAGACGTGATCGAGGCGCTGCAACTGCTCGCGCGCGGCGTGCTCGACCGGTGGGGCGGCCGCACGGTCGGCATAACGGGCAGCGCCGGCAAGACGACGGCGAAAGACCTGACGGCCCACGTGCTCGCGCACGCCGGGCGGCGCGTGTTGAAGACGCACAAGAACTTCAACAACGAGCTGGGCCTCGCGCTCTCGATCCTGCAAATGGAGTCGCATGGCGCGCGGCCTTCTGACTTCGACGTGGCCGTGTTGGAGATGGGCCAGTCGCTCTTCGGCGAAATCCGCCGCCTGTGCGAGGTCGCGCCGCCGGACATCGGCTGTGTCCTCGTCGTCGCGCCGGTTCACCTGGAGTTCTTCGAGTCGGTCGAGCAGATCGCCGAGGGCAAGGCGCAACTGGTCGAGGGCATCAAGCCGGGCGGCGTCGCCGTGCTGAACGCCGACGACGAGCGCGTCGCGGCGATGCGCTCGAAGCACGAGGGGCGCGCGATCACGTTCGGCGTCGAGCAGACGGCCGACGTGGCGGCGGCGGAGATCGAGCCGGCCCGGCTGGGCCTGACGCGCTTCCGGCTCTGCACGCCGCTCGGCGAATCAATCGCGGAGCTGCCGCTGCCCGGCCGGCACAACCTGATGAACGCGCTCGCGGCCTCTGCCGTCGCGACCTGCTTCGGCGTGACGCCCGACGTGATCGCCGCGGCACTCAGCACGGCGCGCGCTTCGGAGATGCGCGGCGAGGTGGTTGACTTCGCCGCCGGCTTCAGCCTCGTTGACGACTCGTACAACGCGAACCCGCGCTCGCTCCTGAGCATGGCGCGCTCGCTCGTCGAGGGCCGGGGCGAGGAGGAGGCGGCGGCGCGGCGCACGGTCGTTGTCGCGGGCGAGATGCTGGAACTGGGCGAGACCGGGCCGGAGCTTCACCGCGAGGCCGGCCGCGAGATCGCCGCGCTCGGCGTTGACGTGCTCTGGGGCGTGCGCGGACTCGCACGGGATTTGGTTGAGGGCGCGCGCGCGGCCGGCATGAGCGAACAGGCGGCCCGCTTCTTCGAGACGACGGACGAGGCGGCCGAGGCAATCGTCAAGGAAGTGCGCCCCGGCGATCTCGTCCTGGTCAAAGGCTCGCGCGGCGTCCACACCGAGCGGATCGTCGAGCGGCTGCGGGCGGCGTTCCCGGCCGTTGGCGAGGATGAACAGTGAGGGGGAGTCACCGCTCAGAAGTTAGGGCCAGAGTTAAAGCCCTCGCGGCTCGTTCTGGATTCTGGATTCTGGATTCTGGATTCTAACGAAGATGCTCTACCACATCTTTTACGAGTGGCTCTTCCAAAGTCTCTCCGGCCCCGGCGAGCAGTCGTACTTCGTCAAGGCGCTGAACGTCTTCCAGTACGTCACGTTCCGCACGACCTACGCGACGATCACGGCCCTGCTCATCTCGCTCCTCTTCGGCAAGCGCGTGATACGGATGCTGCGCGAGCTGAAGATCGGGCAGCAGATACGCGAGGAAGGGCCGGCCTCGCACATGGCGAAGCGCGACACGCCGACGATGGGCGGCGTCCTCATCATCGGCTCGGTGCTCATCTCGACCCTGCTGTGGGCGCGCCTGTCGAACCTCTACGTCTGGATCATCCTCTTCGCCACGGCCGCCTTCGCCGTCATCGGCTTTCTGGACGACTACGCGAAGGTCGCCAAGCGGCAGAGCCTGGGGCTGACGGGCAAGCAGAAGCTGGCCGCCCAGTTCGCCATCGCGTTGGGCGTCTGGGCCGCGCTCTACTTCCTGGCGGGCGACGACTACTCGTGGAACCTCTCGATCCCGTTCTTCAAGCAGACGGCCATCACGGGGATCACGAACATCGGGCCGTGGCTCTACCTGCCGTTCATCATCATCGTGCTGACCGGCGCGTCGAACGCGGTGAACCTGACGGACGGCCTGGACGGCCTCGCCATCAGCATCACCTTCATCGCGATGGTCGCGCTGACGGCCTTCACCTACGTCAGCGGCGACGAGCGCTGGGCGCGGATGCTCTTCATCGATCACCGCCCGGGCGTGGGCGAGCTGACGATCTTCTGCGGGGCGATGGCCGGCGCGAGCCTCGGCTTCCTGTGGCACAACGCGCCGCCAGCGGACGTGTTCATGGGCGACGTGGGCAGCCTCGCCATCGGCGGGGCTATCGGCACGGTAGGGGTCTTGACGAAGCAGGAGTTCATCCTGCTGATGGTCGGCGGCGTCTTCGTCATCGAGGCGATGTCGGTGATGCTACAGGTCTCCTTCTTCAAGGTGACGAAGCGGCGGACGGGCACGGGCCGCCGCCTCTTCAAGATGACGCCCCTGCACCACCACTTCGAGATGCAGGGCTGGCGCGAGTCGAAGGTCGTCTTCCGCTTCCTGATCTTGGCGATCCTGTTCGCGCTGCTGTCGCTCTCGACGCTCAAGCTGCGCTGAAGTTTTTCACGGTGGAGTTGACGGGTAAAAAAGTTCTGGTCGTCGGGGCGGGCCGCAGCGGCGTGGCTGCGGCGCGCTTCCTCGCCGCGCGCGGCGCGGTTGTCGCGCTCAGCGACCGCAAGGCCATCGGGGAGTGGACGGACGAGGCCCGCGCTTTGAAGGCCGAGGGCGTCGGGCTGGTGCCGGGCGAGCCGCCGATGTGGCTGATGGATCAGATTCAACTGGTCGTCCTCAGCCCGGGCGTGCCGACCAAGTCGATCCCCGTTCGCTACTGCGAGCGCGCGGGCGCGGAGGTCGTCGGCGAGGTCGAGCTGGCCGCGCGGTTTTTGCGGGGCCGGCTCGTCGCCGTCACGGGCACGAACGGGAAGACGACGACGACGACGCTCGTCGGCGAGCTGTTGCGCGGCGCGGGGCTGCCCACGCAGGTCGGCGGCAACATCGGCACGCCGCTCGTCTCGCTCGTCGAAACGTCGCGCGAGGACGGCTGGACGGTAGCGGAAGTGTCGAGCTACCAGCTCGAAACGATCCGCCATTTCCGGCCGAACGTCGCCGCCGCCCTGAACCTGATGCCCGACCACATGGACAGGTATGAGAGCCTGATGGACTACGCGGCGGCGAAGCACAACATCTTCCGCAACCAGACGGCCGGGGACGTGGCCGTGCTGAACGCGGACGACCCGATAGTCGCTTCGTGGGCGGAAGGGTTGAACGCGCACGTCGCGCTGTTCAGCGTGCGGCGCGAGTTGGAAGAAGGGCTGTTCCTGCGCCGCGGGGAACTCCTCTCGCGCTCTCGCGGCGCGGAGCGGGTGCTCACGACGCGCGACGAGATACGCTTGCGCGGCCTGCACAACGTCGAGAACGTGCTCGCCGCCCTGGCCTGCGGCCTCGCGTGCGGCGCAGACCCCGACTTGATGCGCGAGACGGTCAAAAACTTCCGGCCCGTCGAGCACCGCCTAGAGTTCGTCGCCGAGGTCGGCGGCGTCGAGTTCTACAACGACTCGAAGGCGACGAACGTGGACGCCGCCGTCAAAGCCTTCGAAGCGTTCGCGGACATCGAGGGCCGGATAGTCTTGATCCTCGGCGGCCGTGGCAAAAAAGCGCCCTACGCGCCGCTCGCGCCGCTCGCCGCGGCCAAGGCCCGCGCCCTAGTCCTCGTCGGCGAGGACGCCGACCGGATCGAGTCCGAGTTGAAAGACTACGCGCCGGTTGTACGCGCGACCGACATGGCCGACGCCGTCCGCCGCGCGCACGAGCGGGCGCGGCCCGGCGACGTGGCGCTCCTCGCCCCGGCCTGCGCCAGCTTCGACATGTTCGAGAGCTACGAGCACAGGGGACGGGTTTTCAAGGAAGCTGTAAGAAGCCTTCAGCAATCGGCCGTCAGCAATCAGCCCGTACAGGCTGCCCTTGCTGACGGCTGACGGCTGACGGCTGACGGCTGCTTTATGGCAAAGAAGCTACAGGCTGACGAGTGGTTGTTCGCGGCGACGGCGGGCCTGGCCCTGTTCGGCGTCGTGATGGTGTACAGCGCGTCGGCCGACGTGGCCCACGCGCAGCAGGGCGATCAGTATTTTTACGTGAAGCGGCAGGCCATCTGGACGGTCGCGGGCCTCGCGCTGATGCTCGCCGCCTCGCAGACCGACTACACGATCTTGAAGCGGCGCGGCGTCGTCTTCGCGCTGCTCGCCGCGACGGCCGCGGCGCTCTGCGCGGTCTTCGCGTTCTCGCCGACGAACGGCGCGCGCCGCTGGATTAAGTTGCCGGGGGCGTCTTTGCAGCCGTCGGAGTTCTCTAAGCTCGCGCTGGCCGTCTTCCTCGCGTGGCTCCTGGAGCGCAGGGCGGGCGACGAGGGGTCGATCAGAAGAACTCTCGTGCCCGCGCTCGGCGTGACGGGTTTGTTCGTCGTGCTCGTCGCGGCCGAACCCGATCTGGGCACGGCGATGATGCTCGGCGTCATCTGCCTCGCGATGCTCTACACGGCGGGCGCGCGGCTGGTGCACCTCGGCGCGCTCGCGGCCGTGGGCGTCTTCGGCGTGGTCGCGATGATCCTCGCCGCCCCGTGGCGCGTGAAGCGGCTGTGGGCGTTCCTCGACCCGTGGGCCGACCCGCAGGGGACTGGCTATCAGGTCGTGCAGTCCTTGATCGCGGTAGGCTCCGGCGGGGCGAACGGGCTGGGGTTCGCGGAAGGGCGGCAGAAGATGTTCTTCCTGCCGTACGCGCACTCGGACTACATCTTCGCGGTCGTCGGCGAAGAACTCGGACTCGTCGGCTCGCTGACCGTGCTCGTCGTGTTCGGCCTGTTCCTGTGGCGCGGCGTGCGCGCGGCGCTGCGCGCGCCGGATCGCTTCGGGATGCTGCTGGGGATGGGGATCGTCGCCGGCATAGTCGCGCAGGCACTTTTCAACATGAGCGTCGTGCTCTCGCTCGTGCCGTCGAAGGGCATCCCGCTGCCGTTCATCTCCTACGGCGGCTCTTCGATGCTGCTCACGCTCGGCGCGGTCGGCGTGCTGCTGAACATCTCGCAGCAGGGGACGGAGCAGTCGGCCGCTTTACACGCGCGGGTTCACGCGGAGGCGACCGAGAGGGTCGCGGCGCGCGTGCGCGAGCGAGCGCCGGTCGCGCAGGAGTGGCGGCCGGAGGGGCGGGGCTGAGGATGCGCGTGCTGTTCGCGGCCGGCGGGACGGGCGGCCACATCTACCCGGCCGTCGCGGTGGCGAAGGAGTTGACGACGAAGCACGCGGACGCGGTCGTCAGGTTCGTCGGGACGGCGAAGGGGTTGGAGACGCGGCTCGTGCCGCAGGCCGGGTTCGAGCTTTCGCTCATTGATAGCGCGGGGCTGATGAACATGGGGCTCGCGGCACGCCTGCGCGGCCTGGCAGTCCTGCCGAAAAGTTTTCTGGGCGCGCGGAGGTTGCTCGCGGAGTTCCGGCCGGACGCGGTCGTCGGCGCGGGCGGCTACGTGACGGGGCCGGTGCTGTTGACCGCGTCGCTCGCCGGGCGGCCGACGCTCGTGATGGAGTCGAACGCCGTGCCCGGCTTCACGAACCGCAGGCTCGCGCGCTTCGTCCGGGCCGCGGCCGTCTCGTTCGAGATGACCGCTCCCTACTTCGGCGGGAAGGCGGTCGTGACGGGCAACCCCGTCCGCCGCGAGTTCTTTGAAGTGCCTGCGAAGCCGCGCAACCCCGAACGGGTCGAGCTGCTGCTCTTCGGCGGCTCGCAGGGCGCGCGCGCTCTCAACGACGCGATGACCGCGGCGCTCGCACACCTCGAACCGCTGCGCCCGGTGCTCCGCATCACGCACCAGACGGGGAAGCTCGACTTTGAAAAGGTGCGCGCGGCCTACGACGCCGCGGGCTGGTCTGCGGCGGCGGACGTGCGCGAGTACATAGACGACATGGTCTCGGCCTTCGGCGCGGCAGATTTGATCGTCTCGCGCGCCGGGGCGACGACGGCGGCCGAACTGATGGCCGCGGGCAAGACGGCGATCATGGTTCCGCTGCCCGGACAGATCGAGCAGCGGCGTAACGCCGAGGCGCTCGAACAGGCCGGCGCGGCCCGCATGATCTTGCAGGAGGCTTTGACGGGCGAAAAACTCGCGGCCGAGATCGCCGCCCTCGCCCGCGACCCCGACGAGATCACGCGCCGCGAACAGGCGGCGCGCAAACTCGCCAAGCCCGAAGCGGCGGCGATGATCGTGGGGATGATTGAGGGCTTAGCTGGTTAAAGCTGTTAGCTGTTAGCTATTAGCTGTTAGCCAAATCGGAGACAGGTTGACTGAAGACAAGTTGAAAGTAGCGGCCGACGACAAAGGCTTGATGACCAGTAGCTAATTGCTTCCGGCTAACAGCTAATAGCTAACAGCTAACAATGTTCCGACGAATCCAGCACGTCCACCTCGTAGGCATCGGCGGCATCGGCATGTCCGGCATCGCCGAGGTCTTGTGCAACCTGGACTTCCGCGTGTCGGGTTCGGACTTGAAGCGTTCGCCGGTGACGGATCGGCTCGTGAGCTTAGGCGTCGATTTCCGCGAGGGCCACCGCGCCGAGAACATCGGCGACGCGCAGGTGGTCGTGCGCTCGACCGCCGTGCGCGACGACAACCCCGAAATCGTCGCCGCGCGCACGCTCTCGATCCCCGTCATCCCGCGCGCCGAGATGCTCGCGGAGTTGATGCGGCTCAAGCTCTACACCGTCGCCGTCGCCGGCTCGCACGGGAAGACGACGACGACCTCGATGGTCGGGACAGTCCTCGCCACGGGCGAACTCGATCCCACCGTGGTCGTCGGCGGGGTGGTCAGCGCCTTCGGCTCGAACGCGCGGCTGGGCCAGAGCGACCTGATGGTGGTCGAGGCCGACGAGAGCGATAGATCGTTTTTGATGCTCGCGCCGACTTTCGCCGTGGTGACGAACATCGACCGCGAGCACATGGACTACTACTCCGACATGGAGGACATGCACGACTGCTTCACGAAGTTCGTCAACCAGGTGCCGTTCTACGGCGCGGCGATCCTGTGCCTCGACGACCCGCACGTGCAGATGGTGATCCCGCACGTCAAGCGCCGCCGCATCACCTACGGGCTGTCGGCTCAGGCCGACATCTCGGCGCACGGCATCCGCTACGATCATGCGTTCGGCTCGACCTTCACGGTCTGGCGCGGGGCCGAAGCGGTCGGCGAAGTCGCCCTGCGCGTGCCGGGCCTGCACAACATCTACAACTCGCTGGCTGCCGTCGCCGTCGGCTTCGAGCTGGACGTGCCGTTCGAGCAGATCGCCGCCGGGCTTTACGAGTTCACGGGCGTTAACCGCCGCTTCCAGAACAAGGGCGAGGTCGGCGGCGTGCTGGTCGTTGACGACTACGCGCACCACCCGACGGAGATTCGCGCGACGCTCGCCGCCGCGAAGATCGGCTCTTCCGGCCGGCGCATCATCGTTCTATTCCAGCCGCACCGCTACACGCGCACGCGCGACCAGATGGACGAGTTCGCGCGCTCGTTCAACAACGCCGACGTGCTCCTGATCTCCGACATCTACGCCGCGAGCGAAGAGCCCATCGACGGCGTCACCTCCGAGGCGCTGACCGAGGCCGTCAAACGCTACGGCCATAAAAACGTGTTCCACGTCGGCTCGCTCGACAACGCCGTCAAGGCACTCTTGAGCGAGGCGCGGCCCGGCGACATGGTCTTCACGCTCGGCGCGGGCAACGTCGTCTCGGCCGGCGAGCAACTGGTCGAGCTGTTGAAGGGGAACGGGAGAAACGGGAAATGAAAGACTGTCAGTTGTCCGTGGTCAGTTGTCCGTCGCACGTGGCCGCGCGGGCGCGCAGTTGGAAAGAAAATGGAGAGGTCAAGAAGCACGCACAACGGACAACGGACAACTGACCACGGACAAGCAGTTTGATGACTGAGACGCTGAACAACTCCGAGGCCCTTGAGGCGCGCGACGCGAAGGTGGAAGAGATCGCGCGGCGGCTGGGCGTGCGCGCCGAGCGCGGGCGGCGGTTCGCGGAGTTGACGAGCCTTCGGGTCGGCGGGTCGATTGATTGGGTGATAGCGCCGGAGACCGAGGAGCAGGCGGCGGCCGTGGCGGGCGCACTTGAAGAGGCCGGGGTGCCGTGGCGCGTGCTCGGCGCGGGGAGCAACGTGCTGGCCGACGACGAGGAGCACCGCTACGTCGTCGTGACGATGCGCGAGGTGAAGGGCGGGGCGCGTTTCGACGGCGAGCGCGTGTCGATCAGCGCCGGCTACTCGCTGCCGCGTTTGTGCGTGGACGCGGCG
>DATHBT010000323.1:0-5346 GCA_035295985.1 Pyrinomonadaceae bacterium
CCCGGCGGCACCGACCGCACGCCCGCCCTCCCTGCGGGCGTGCTTCGCCGAGCGCGCGTGGGGTGAGGGGGACGCGCGCTCCCGCGACTCTCTACTTCCTTAACAGCCTCTCGACGGCCGGGACGATTGCGTCAACGTCCTCCACCTTTCTCAGGAACACGTCAACGCCGGCCTCGCGCGCCTCCCGCTCGTGCTCGCCCGCCGAGAGCATGATGATCGGCGTCTGCTTCCGGTGCGAGAGACGGCGCGCGTGGCGCGCGAGTTCGAGGCCGCTCACGCCGGGCAGGTCGTTGTCGAACAGCAGCAGGTCGTAGCCGTCCGGCCCCTCCATCTTCATCAGCGCGAGGAACCCGTCCGGGCACGTCACCACGCGGAAGCCCGCAGCCTCCAAAATCTCGCTCACCGCCTCGGCCACTTGCTTATGATCCTCGGCGTGCAGGACGACGGGCCGCGGGCGCGCCGGCGCGACGAACTTCTCTGTGCCGCGCCCATCAGTGACTTTGGCGGTGCGGCGCTTGCGCCGACGGCCGCCCGCGCGGGGCGCGGCGCGCGTGCGCGTTCGCAGGTGCTGCAAATCCTGGTGGCGCGAATTCAGTAGCGCACGCAGGCTGTTGTGGTGCGGGAAGCCGAGCAGCCGCGCCGCGCGTGTCAGCACGCCTTCGGCCTCCCGCAGGGCGCGCTCGATCCAGTAGGCCTCGTAGCGCTCGATTTCTGTCCAGAAGTCGAAGTCCCGCCAGCCCGCGCGGGGCTTGAACTCCGGCTCGCCCCTGGCCTCGCGCGCGAGGACGGGGTCGGCGGCGCGCAGCGCGACGAGCGCACACCTGTTCAGGCGTTCCAAGGTCTCCAGATTCTGCGCCTGCGCGACCAGACGCGCGGCCCGCTGGTACATCTCAGAGAGATCGCGGGCGGTGAACATCTCTCCCAACTCCTCGATGGCCGCGAGCAACGCGTGGCCCGCACCCTCGCGGTCGCCCGCCGGCTCGGCCACGGCGACGGCCCGCTGGAACGTCAGCCGTGCCTGCTGGTGGCGACCCAAGCGCGCCAGCGCCGTCGCGTGCGTCGTCAGCGCCTCAGCCAGGAGCCGCTGCTCCCCGCCCTCCCGGAGGGCTTCGACCGACTGCCGCGCGACGCGCTCGGCCTCGGCGTAGCGGCCTTCCCTGATCAGAACTTTGGCGCGGGTTTCATCCACTTGGGCGACGTGGACGTAATCCTTGAGGAAGATCAGCAGGGCGCGCGCTTTGTCGAGCCGGTCGTGGGCTTCGGCGAATTTACCGACCAAGGAATAGAGAAAACCTAGGTTGTTCTCGACGCACGCGCGGTAACGGTTATGTCCGGTCTGCTCGAAGTAGAAGCTCGCGGCGGCGTATTCGATCAGGGCGCGGTCGGTGTAATCTTCCCGGCGCTCTGCCGCGCCCAAATCCCTCAACACGATAGCAAGTGCGTTGCGAAACTTTCCTTTGAGTGCGTCGCTCCCGCCCGCTTCGGCGTACGGCTCGGCCTCCATCAGGATGCGGAGGGCGTCATTATGGCGGCTGGTGCTGTTCTCAACGATTGCAAGCCGCAGCAGCGTCACCCCCATCTGGTAGGCGTCTTGTTCGGTGAGATATGAGCGCGCAGTCGTGAGCGTCACCCGCGCCTCATCAAACGCACCTTCACGCCAGTAACAATACGCAAGGTCGGTCAGTGCTTCCGCCGTTTTTACCCTCTCCTGTAAGGCTTCAAATCTCCTGATGCTCTTGGTAATCAGGTCTTTGGCCCTCTCCTGCGCGCCCTCGACCTGGCGCGTGCTGCCTATCCACCCGAGCAGCACGCCGACGCGCAAAAGCAGTTCGGCAGCGGCGCGCTCGTCCAGCCCTTTGGTCCGTGGCCGCTCGTCGAGCTGATGCCAAAGGTCGCCCAACACTTCACGGGCGGCGTCATAGTTACCGGCCTCCTCCAGCCTCTTGGCGAGGTCGCAGCGCATCCACGCCCGCTCGCTGCAACTGAGCGCGGAGTCGTTGATCTGATCTAGTAGTTGAGTCTCTAACTCCATGTGAGGGTTTGTCTTTCTGCTTATTTGCAAGTAGGGTTGCGGGCAGAGACACGAAAGGCGCATCCAACAACGAGTGTTAAGATGCGCCTCAATGAGTCCATTGGGTGCTGCCGGCTGACCTTCAGGCCAAGCCGCACCTACGAGTCAGTGCTTTCAGTCACACTCACCTTTCAGGAGAACAAACCATGAAGACCTTACGCCAACTCTGCGCGGCGGTCGTACTCTCACTCGCGCTCGCGACTTCCGCGGCTGCCGGCACGATTTACATTGGGGTCGTAAGCCCGACGCCCACCCCGGAATCGACGGAATCTGCTTCGACGACCGAAGACCAAACGGGAACAGCGCAGGCGGACGGCACGATCTATACCGGCGTCGCCGGATCAGAGCCGGGAACGGGCACCGCAGCCGAGATCGCGCTCAACGTGCTGCAAAGCGTGTTGTCCCTGTTCTAATCGGGCGGACAACTTAAACTGTCTTGGCGGCCGTGAGGATCGCGCGGCTGCGCGGTCAACGTGTGCCCGGCGCGCGACACTATACAACAAATTTCGCGCGAGGCAAGAAAATTCGCACGCCGGGCCAAATCTTTTCGTGTCAGCCGGCTCCGGGCGGAGGAAATTTAACGCCGCATGGGGTGTGATTCCGGGTTCTTCCGGCAGCCTCCGGACGCTTCGTCCCGCCTGCCGGCCGACCGCGCGCCGCCTTTCGCCCCCTGTCGCTTGTCACGCGTCGCGCTCTTTACCTATACTGCAAACGCTTTCATCCTTCACGCGAGAGATTGGAGTCGGAGACGATAAGGTGCAGCCCGTGACGCATCAGGGGCGTCTGAACGCTGAGGGCTTTCGGTTCGCCGTCGTGTCGAGCCGCTGGAACGATCTGCTCACGTCGCGGCTCGTCGAAGGCGCGCTCGACGCGCTCGAACGTCTCGGCGCTGCGGAAGACGCGGTCGAGCACTTCCGCGTGCCCGGCTCGTTCGAGCTGCCGCTGATGGCTGCGCGCGTCGCGCAGTCGGGCCGATTCGACGCGGTCATCTGTCTGGGCACGATCATCCGCGGGCAGACGCCGCACTTCGACTACGTCGCCGCCGAGGCGACGAAGGGGATCGCGCAGGCCGGGATGCAGTCGGGCCTGCCCGTCGTCTTCGGCGTGGTGACGGCGGACACGGTGGAGCAGGCGATTGATCGCGCGGGCGTGAAGGCGGGCAACAAGGGTTTCGAGGCCGCGATGTCCGCGGTCGAGCTGGTCAACTTGTACCGGGACGCATTCAACGACAAGGCGGGAGGCGGGAGGCGGAAGGGCAGGTGAGCGCGGCGCGGACTCGGTTCTAGCGGCCCCTCGCAGGATCGTCGGCCTCTTTTTAGATTTATGGGTTCAAGGCGTAAGGCGCGCGAGAGCGCCTTGCAGATGCTCTTTGCGGCGGACGTGATGTCTGGCCCGGCCGAAGACCAGAAGCGGCGGGCGCGGGTGGCCGTCCCCGTGCGCCCGGACGAGCTGGTTCGCGACTACTGGGCCGAGCTGGGCGAGTCGGACGTGGACGAGGGCGCGCGCGAGTTCGCCACGCGCCTCGTGTCAGGCACGCTCGCGCACCTGCCCGAAATCGACGAGCGGATCCGCTCGCGCGCCGAGCACTGGCGCATCTCGCGCATGGCCGTCGTCGATCGCAACGTCCTCCGGCTCGCCGTGTACGAGTTTTTGTTCGAGCAGACGCCGCGCACCGTCATCATCAACGAGGCGCTGGAAGTCGCCCGCCGCTTCTCCTCCTTCGAGGCCACGCAGTTCATCAACGGCATCCTCGACGCCATCAAGCGCGACCTCGACCGTGAGCGCCCGCAGGCCGACTCCGACACCGAGGAGGGCGAGGAGCCGACAGCCCCGGCCGCCTCCGCGGGCGAAGACTCCGGCGAGGCGACCGACGAACCGGAGGACGACCGCGAACAGAGCGCGTCCGTTTCCTGAAACTAAGAAGGGGAGCCGCGGGAACGCGGCCCTTCTTTCGATAGTTAACCCGACCCACCGCTCCCTTCTTAAATTCCAGGGCAATAGGCGGTTGAGCGCTGCGTAAGGCACTCACCACAGAGACACGGAGAACACGGAGGGGGCACAGAGAAGGCAGGCTAAAGTCTCCGTGTGAACTCTGTGCCCTCTGTGCCTCTGTGGTGAGTGCTGGGCCAACACCCGAGTTGAAAACGCCGCGAGCCTTTGCGCCCCGAGAAGATTCCGCTTGACTTCGGCGGCGAAACTGCGGACTTTCATCTTTGATGGATGACGAGGCCGCACGCCTTGAGTTTCTCGCGCGGGCCGAAGAGTTGACGGACGCGCTCTACGCCGACCTGCGACTGCTGCGCACTGCCGCCGCGGGCGGCGGGCGGCGCGCCGTCCTCGACCGCGCCTTCCGCCACGCACACACCCTCAAAGGCTCGGCCGCCTCGCTCGCCGACGCCGACGCAATCGTCCGCCTCGCACACGGCCTCGAAGACCTGCTCGACGCCGCGCGCGCAGGCCGCCTCCGTCCCGACGCCGCGACGCTCGACGCCTGCGAGTCGGCCGCCGACTCGCTCGCGAACGCGCTCGAAAATCTCGCGCGCGGCGGGCCGCCCGCCGAGATCGACGAACCCGCCGGGCGGCTTCGCGCGCTCCTGCGCGAAGCGGAGTTGCGCGCCGCCTACGAAAACGATCCCGAAGGCGCGGGCATTCAAGTCCTCAAATCACTTCCCGACGAGATCGGCGCACAGCTCAACGAGGCCGAGCGGCGGCGGCTCGCGATTGCAATCGGCGAGGGCGCGCGAGCCGTGTCGGTGCGCGTGGCTTTCGATCTCGAACGGCTCGACGAAGGCTTCCGCCGCCTCGGCGACGCGCTCGAAGAGGCGGGCGAGATCGTTGCTACGCTGCCCGGCGCGGAGGGCGCGGACGACGCGACGCGCGTCAGCCTTTGCCTCGTCTGCGCTACGGGAGAGTCGTCTGAAAATCTCTCGCGCAGGCTGGCCGAGTTCGGCGCTGAAGTCGATCCGCTGTTCGATAGGGACGGGCCAGAGGTCTCGCCCTCCGCAGAGGATGCAGAGACCCAAGCGGGCGTCGGGGGCGCGCACGCGGCGACGGGTTCGCCGGAGTTCGTGCGCGTGCCGCTCGCGGAGCTGGACGAGCTGGCCTTCGCGGCGAGCGAGCTTTTCGACGAAACGACGGCCGCGCTCGAAGCGGCGCGAGCGAACGCGGCCGACACGGCGGAGGCGACAGAGAGCGAGCGGCGGGCCGCGCGGCTGCGCGAGCACTTCCTCGCACTCGAAGATCGCGTGCTCTCGCTACGCATGCAGCCGCTAGCG
>DATHBT010000324.1:0-8227 GCA_035295985.1 Pyrinomonadaceae bacterium
CTCGAAGTGCATCAACGCCCTGAGGCGAGCGGTCGAGTTGTTCGTCTGGTGCTGGAATCGGCGACAGAGCCATAAGCAACAACACCCGCGCTATCCGAGCAACATCATCGACTTCGTCTCATGTCTGATTTAGTCACTCCCCCGGCGGGCGCGGGGCGTAACTCCCTGCCACTGGAAGTGGCGCGCGAATCCGGCTATACTCCGGGCGCGTTACGCGCCGCGCGCGCGGAGACCCTTTCTTTTCCGGGGAACTCTCTCGCTCCCGGTTCGCGCCCGACGAACAGTCAGAAGGCCCCGGACGCCGCCCGACAAGCCGCGCCGCGTCTGCCCACTTTCCCCTGTGAAGATTCAACTACTGCCCAGCACGTTCGACGGCGACGGCCGCGCCACCCCGGAGCAGCGGCTCACCTGTTACATCGTTGACGACCGCGTCGCCGTTGATGCCGGCAGCCTCGCCCTCGGACTCTCCCCCCGGCAGCGCGAGCAGGTGCGCGACGTGATCATCACGCACCCGCACATGGATCACATGGCGACGCTGCCGATCTTCATCGACGATCTCTTCGCGCTGCTGCGGGAGCCGGTGCGCGTCCACACGACGCAGGAGATCGTCGATCTGCTGGAGCGCGACGTGTTCAACTGGACGGTTTACCCGCGCTTCTCCGGCCTGCGCAACGAGCACGGCCCCGTGATGGAGTACGTCCCCTTCCGCCCCGGCGAGGAGTTCCGGGTGGCGCACCTGCGGGTCACGGCCGTGCCCGTCAACCACATCGTCCCCACGGTCGGCCTCGTCGTCTCGGACGACCGCGCGACCGTCGCCTTCAGTTCCGACACGACGACGACCGAGGAGTTCTGGCGCGTCGTCAACGAGATGCCGGGGCTTGCGGCCGTCCTGATCGAGGCCGCCTTCCCCAACTCCATGCGAAAGCTCGCCGATGTCTCCGGCCACCTCACGCCCGAAGGACTCGCGGCCGAGATCGCCAAGCTGACGCACAAGGATTTGGACGTGCTGGCCGTCCACCTGAAGCCCACTTACCGCGCCGCGCTCGTCGAAGAACTCACGGCGCTGCGCCTACCGAATCTCAGCGTGATGGAGGCCGGCCGCGACTACGAGTGGTGACCAACAGGCAGCGACAGAGTTAAGAGGCCGCCCCGTCCGGACGGGAGCGGCCTCTTAACTTTTCAACGCGCTTCCGCACTTCCGCCTCGTGTGGCCGTTTAACGGGCCGACTCGAACTCGTTCTCAGCGTGCTCGCCGCCCGCGCTTTCGAGCCGGACGCGACCGCTCGGCAACAACTCGGCCACGCGGAACGTGCGCTCCGCGTGCTCACGCCCCGGCATCAGCTCGGCGCGGAAGGTGACGCTCATTCCTGGCCGCGCCCAACTGTCGTGGCCCCGGTCGCGGTCCTCGGCGGAAGAGTCTGCCCGGCCCTGCCCCAGCCCGCGCCCGAGCAGCAGGGCGAGGCCGAAGCCGCCCGCGCCGCCCACGAGCAGCGCGAACCCGCCGCGCACCCAGCGTTTCTTCAGATAATCCTTCACGCGAAGTTCTCAGTCCACTTAAGGGCGGCCCGTGCCGGCCCGTACGCGCCGACGCGCAAGCCTTCCCGCCACGGGAGTAGGCTTGCGCGCCTCGTTGCATTCGCACGACGCGCGGCCCGAACCCGCCGGCCGCCGGCCCGCGCAGCCTCAGCAGAGCGGGTCGAGTTTCTCGCTGATCGTCGGCAGGCCGCTCAGTGACTTCTCGGCGTTGAGGGCCGTGTAGTGCGTCCACTCCTCGGGCACCTTGTCCTCGGGGAATATCGCCTCCACAGGGCACTCGGGCACGCAGGCGTCGCAGTCGATGCAGGTCTCGGGGTTGATGACGAGCAGCGTGTCGTCGAGGTGGAAAGCCTCGACCGGGCAGACCAGCGCGCAGTCCGTGTAGCGGCAGTTGACGCAAGGCTCACACACGACGTAGGTCATTTAAATTCGGCCTCCTGAAATTCTTATGACGAGCGGACGGCGCGGCGCGTACGCGCGCTGAAATAATGCGCGCCGTCGAATCCGGTTGGTTTGACGAGCGTGCCTATATTAAGCACGAACCGCGGAGTTTTGGAAGCGAAAAAATTGATTGGCAGTCAGCGGTCAGCGGTCGGCGGTCAGCGCGCTCCGCGACACCACAAGACGCCCCTGATCGGAGTCCCCATCCGGGTCACGGTTTTTGGTTTTCCGGCTGGTTGCTGACGGCTGACAGCTGACCGCTCTTGTGCCAGTTCGCGCGGGGCGCGCCGGCCGCGAAGTCGTAGAAGGCGAGATCGCCGGCCGTGAGCAGCTTGGTGAGCAGGACGATCTGGCCTGTGTGCGTCGAGAAGTGCTCGACGACGTGGAAGACGGCGTTGAGGACGACTACGCCTTCCAGCCCTTGAATGCGGCGGCGTTCGAGCAGCGTTGCGGGGCTGAGGCCGGCGAGCACCGCGTCAACCTCTTCGAGAGTCACGCGCAGGCGCGCGAGCAGTTCGGATGCGGTCGGACGTGCCTCGTCACCGCCCGCCTTCCCCGCGTCGAACTCCGCCTGCCGCTCGCGCACATCCTCAGCACCGCCGACGCCGGCCACGACCCACTGGCGCGCGTTGCCCGCGAGGTGGAGCAGGAGGTTGCCGACGCTGTTCGAGTCGGGGTTCGCGCGCCACCAGATTTGCTCGTCCGTCAGCCGTTCGAGGCAGCGCTCGATCTTCGGCAGGTAGTCCTGGCTGAGCAGGCGGCGCGCTTCTTCGATGAAGGCTCGTGCGGTTTCATCCATCGCGCGGGCGGGGTCCGAGTCTCGTCGGCCGAGATTCGGATCAGTTCGTCGGCCGCGGCCCGCTCATTCGGCTTCGCCGGGCGGTCGCTTGTGCTTGGCCTTGCGCTCGGCCGGGTGGGCGCGCTCTTCGGGCTTGGCGCGCGCCAGCGGGTGGCCGGGCGGCGCGACCTGCTTGCGGATCGAGTCGAACAAGGGCCGCGGGTCGGCGGCCTTCTTCGTCTGCTTCTTCGCGTTCGTCTTCACGGCTGCACCTTCTCAGGTTCGGTGTGGCGTGGCGCGTCGCCGCGAGGGTGGCGCGATGCTACGCGCGACACGCTCGCGCTGTCAACAGTCTCACACGCCGGTCACGCCCGCGCCTCTCCCCGAAAAGCGTTTGCGCCTTACCGTCACTGAACGTGACGGTAAGGCGCAACGAGGTGGTTTCGTTTGTCGGAGGCTGCTTACGCGCCGGTCGGCCGCGCCGCCGTGTCCGCGAAGAGCGTCTTGATGGCCTGCGCGGTCTCGTTGCGGCGGCGCTGCTGGAACTCGTCCACCCAGCTCGATACGTTTGCCACCATGTCGCGCGCCAACTCCTTCGTTGTCTTGTTTGCGGCCTCCTGTTCGGGCGCGGCCTTCTCGACCGCGCGCTCGCCGCGCTTGATTACCTTGATTGACTGTTTGGTCTTCATAACTGTTTCCCTGCTTGTTCGATGATGGCCGTCCATCCTGTGCATCCGTTAAGACGCTTGAGGCGGCGGAAAAGTTCCCTTTGTTCGAGGTTGACAACTGAACGACGGACGACGGTTTGAGTTGCAAACCTTAGGCCACGCCTGTCACAAGAACGTCGCAACGCCGTCGCGCATTAACAGCGACCCGCCGCGCAGCGCGATTTTCCAGCCCGCGCGCCACGTCGAAATTAACTTCGCGTTAACTCCGCCCGCCTGTCATCCAGCTTAGAAAGAGCGCGCCTGCGTGTTTCTATCGTTCAATTCAGCGAGGCTTGCGAATAGTTCTGGTACGCCGGAGTTACGTCTCGTAGGGCGCGGCGGATTTGCAGAATGCCAACTGCCGGCGCGAGGAGGCGCGCTTTGCCAACCTGCGCGCTTTGATTCGCGCGAGCCGCGGGTGGCTGCCTGCGATCACGCTGTCGCCACTAACCTTTCTGTTGTGAACAGTTCGCAGAACCTTCACGAAGGCGCTTGCCGGGCGAGCGGCAGACGGCACGTCCGTTGCCCTACCTTGGGTCGCCATGCGTGCCGTCGAAATCATCACCGTTTACCTCGCCTGCGCCGCTCCGGTCGGCGTCGCCCGATACCTTCGTTGTTCGGATGGTGCGCGTCGCGGCCGTCGCTTCGCCTCCGCGGTGGCGGCCGCGCTTGGGTGGCCCTTCATCCTTCTATCCCACTTCACTACGCGCGAAAAACGGCCGAGCGGGATCACCGCCATGAAAAAAAATTTTCCGCCGTATGAATCCGCCTTTGAACGCGCCGAGCGCTCGCTCCTCGACGCACTCTACGGCCTCGAAGACGAAGCGCACGAAGCCTGCGGCGCCGAACACTGCGGGCCGACGGCCGAGGCCGCCCGTTCCGCCCGCGCCACGGTAGAACGCTACGCCGGGCTGACTCTTGCGGCACGCCACGCGCGCGCCGACGGCGAGCCGACCCGAAGCGAACTCGAACCGGCGCGAGTCAGCGGGCGGACGGGCACAGACCTCGAAATCGCCGGCCGCTGCCTGCACCGCCGCAACGTCGCGCGCCTCGAAGCGCACCGCCGCTCTGCGCGCGTCGAGCTGCTGCACGCGCTCGCCGATCTGCCGGACAACTTCGCCGCGTCGCTCCTCGCGCGACCGTCGGACTTCCGCGCGAGTCGCCGCCTCTTCGCCGCGCTGCTCCCCGTCTATGGCCGCGCCGTCGAACTGCTCCAGCAAGACGGCGACGCGCGCGGCGCTCAGACAATCGCGCGCCTCTTCGACGACGCCTGCTCGCGCCTGCGCCGCCTCGAAGCCTTCGACCACTCCGACGCGCACGCCGCCCCCGAAGGAGACGAACCATGTACGCCGCACGACTCGCCACCGCCGGCCCCGCAACTGCCGGCGTCGCAACCCCGGAGTGCCGCGACCTTGACGCGCGCCTGAGCTGGCTCGTCGCCGCCGAGGCCGAGGCCGGGCGACGGGCGCGGCTGTTCCGCACGCCGCGCGAGGAATGCGAGATGCTGATGATGCCGCGGCCCGTCAGCACGGAGCGCGCCTTCGCGCTCTTCGGCCTGCTGCTCGGCGCGCTCCCGCCTGCGGCGATCTTCGTCAGGGTGTTCGGCAACTGGCCGAGTCGTGAACCCGGTTGGAGCGGCCTCGGCCTTCTGGCGCTGTGCCTGGCGATGAATGCCGTGTGCGCCCTCGTCGGCCGGCAGATGGGCCGCGCGCTCGGCCAGCCGATGATCGCCGACGCGGAACGGCGGTCGTGGACGCGGATGATTCTTTTGACGCTGGTGGCCGCCCTCCTGTGGGGTGTGGCGACCGGGGCGGCGGGCGGCGCGGTCTTCTTCATCCTCGGCGCGATCTTCGGCGTCATCTGCGCGCTCGCCGTCGCCCTGCCCGCCTTCCTCGTCTTCACGGCGTTTCACCGCCTGCTCGCGCGCGGTGGTATGATTGACGAGCGCCACCTCCGGCCGCTCGCGTGGGGCGTCTCGGCCGTTGCCGCGGCTCTCATCCTCGGCCTGTAGGCACAGCCGTACTGTAAGGAGTGAGTGTTGAGCAGTGAGCAGAAATGACAATCTGCTTTCGCCGCTCACCGCTCACCGCCCACTCGAATGCTCCTCCTCCTGCTACTCGTCTCGCTCTTCCTGCTCGTGCTGCTCGGCTTCTACGTCTTCGTGGCAAGCCCGCGCAGCCGCGCGCACCAGACGTTCGCGGGCTTCGTGCTGTGTCTGGCGCTGTGGGCGGTCAAGGACATCGTGCTCTGGGAGTTCAGCCCCCGCGACGCGGACGCGGGCTGGTGGGCGGGCGCGAGTTTCGTCCTCGCGTTTTTTCTGAACGGCGCGCTCGCGGTCTTCGCGTGGGTCTTCCCCGAGAACCGCCCCGCGCCCGTCAAACGACTCTCCGTGCTGCTCGCGCCCGGCGCTGTGTTCGTGCCGGCGACGCTCCTCGGATTGATGTGGCGCGACGCGCGGCTCACAGGCGGGCGCTTCTCGATTGAGCTGACGCCACTCGCCTACGCCTTCGGCCTCTACATCTACGTCCTCTTCGCCTACGGCTTCCGACTGCTCTACCTGAAGTGCCGCCGCTACCGCGGCCAACTACGTGGCAACCAGCTCGCGGCGATCCTCTGGGCGCTCGCCATCACGGGCGTCTTCAAGACGCTCTCTAACATCCTGCTCCCGCTCACCGGGATTTACGAACTGCTGCCATACTCATCCGTCTTCGCCCTCCCCGGCGTCTTCGTGTACGCCTACGCCGTCTCCAACTTTAGACTCTTCTCACTTCAATCAGCGCTCGATCAGTTCCGCCTCTTCCCCATCGCCTACAAGGTCGCGCTCTCCATCGCCGCGGTGGCCGTCACCAGCTTCCTCTTCATACAAGTCCCAATCGTCTGGTGGAGCTTCGGCGCGCAGGCCGGCGCGCAGGAGTGGAAACGCTACCTCGTCTTCAGCGTCGTCACCGCGCTCGTCCCGAACCTGCTGCTCGTCGCGCTCGTCATACGCATCATCTCGCGCCCGCTGCGCCGACTGACCGAGGCCGCCGTCACGGTCGCGGGCGGCGACTACGGCGCGCAGGTCGAACTCAAGAGCAACGACGAGGTCGGCCTGCTCGCCTCGTCATTTAACGAGATGAGCCGCAAGATGGCGGCCGACATCGAGCACCTGCGCGCGATGGGCGAACAGCTAGTCCGCACCGAGAAGCTGGCCGCCGCCGGCACGCTCGCCGCCGGTGTCGCGCACGAGGTCAACAACCCGCTCGCCTCGATCTCGTCGCTCGTGCAAATCCTCCAAGCCAGACTTCCCGGCGACGGCGACAGGCAGGCGGCCGAGACGCGCGAGCTGCTCCGCCTCGTCTCCACGCAGATCGCGCGCATCACGCAGGTCGTGCGCGACATGACGGACTTCGCGGGCCAGCGCCCGCCCACGCGCGCGCCCCTCGACGTTGCCAAAATAATCGACTCGGCCGTCCGCCTCGCCCGCTTCGACAAGGACTTCAAACGCCTGACCATCTCGACCGACTTCGACCCGGCCGCGCCGCGCGTGCCCGCGGACGCCGACCAACTCCAACAGGTCTTCCTCAACCTCATGCTCAACGCGCGCGACGCGATGCCCGACGGCGGGAGCCTTCGCGTCTCGACGCGCTACGAGCACGAACGGGACGAACTCTCAATCGAGATCGCGGACACGGGCACGGGCGTTGCGCCCGAA
Source organism: Pyrinomonadaceae bacterium (assembly GCA_035295985.1). Taxonomy (GTDB): domain Bacteria; phylum Acidobacteriota; class Blastocatellia; order Pyrinomonadales; family Pyrinomonadaceae; genus JAIVGV01. The sequence goes on from DATHBT010000324.1 coordinate 7,157, forward strand.
CACCTGCCCCGCGTCTTCGACCCGTTCTTCACGACGAAGCCCGCGGGCCGCGGCACCGGCCTCGGCCTCGCCGTCTGCCACCGCATCGTCACCGCCCACGACGGCCGCATCGAAATCTCGACCGGCAACGGCCGCGGCACGCTGGTGCGCGTCGTGCTGCCCGTGCTCGGTGCGCCCGCCGTCTGAAATCTCATATGGCGAAGATTCACCTTGAGACCTTCATCGGCGCGCCCCCGGAGGTCTGCTTCGATCTCTGTCTCGACGTGAACTTCCACGAGCGCGCCGGCCACGGGCGAGCCGTCGCAGGGAAGACGGCGGGCGCGCTCCGACTCGGCGACACGGTCACATGGGAGGCCACGCACTTCATGGTGCGCCAGCAGCTCACCTCGAAGATCGTCATTTATGAACGGCCGCGCCTGTTCGTTGACGAGATGCAGCGCGGCGCGTTCGCCCGCTGGCGTCACGAGCACCGCTTCGTCCCGCAAGCGGGCGGCGGCACGCTCGCCACCGACGATGTTTACTTCGCCTCGCCGCTCGGCCCCCTGGGCCGGCTCGCCGATCACCTCGTGCTCGAAAGCTACATGACGCGCTTCCTCTTCCGCCAGAACGCGCACCTCAAGCGCGAGGCCGAACAGCGCGCCGGGCGTCCGGGCGGTTAGCCGGGGCAAGTTAATGCTCGCGGCCGGGGCACGCAGTTGTTAAACTGTCGCGCGCCGAAGCCCTCCCCGCGGGCCGGCCGCCCACATGTCCGAATCCCCAGCCGCCACCGAGGTACGTCATGGCTTTTAAGCTTCGTCAAACATACGCCCTCGCCTCTTCCCTGCTGCTCTGCCTGGCCGGACTTGTCGCGCGCGCGCAGAGCCCCGTGCGGCCCGCGCCGCAGGAGAAGGAAGACGTCCTGCGCGTCGATACGGAACTAGTCCAGACGGACGTGGCGGTCTTCGACAAGTCGGGCAAGTTCGTCGAGGGTCTTCGGCCCGAGCAGTTCGAGGTGAAAGTTGACGGGCAGGTCGTGCCCGTCTCCTTCTTCGAGCGGGTGTCGCGCGGCGGGCCGAGGCCGGCCGCGGCCGG
>DATHBT010000325.1:0-2997 GCA_035295985.1 Pyrinomonadaceae bacterium
GGCCGCGAAGCCGGAGGCCGCGCCGGGCGGCGAGGCGAAGGCGACGACCGTCTTCCTCGTGCGCCACGCCGAGAAGGCCGACGTTCCGGGTTCGGACCCGCCGCTCAGCGAGGCGGGCAGGGCGCGCGCCGAGGCGTTAGCGCGGCTCTTGCAGAGCGCGGGCGTGAAGGCCGTACTCACGTCGCAGTTTCAGCGGACTCAGCAGACCGCCGAGCCGCTCGCCAAGCGGCTCGGCGTCGCCGCCAGCGCCGTGCCGCTCGCCGTGAAGACCTCCAACCCGCGCGAGGTGACGGAGGAATCCATACGGGAGCTGACGAAGCGCGTGGAGGCGCACGCGGGCGGGGCCGTCCTGATCGTCGGGCACAGCAACAGCGTTCCCGAAGTGATCCGCGCGCTCGGCGGCGACGTGGTGCCCAAGATCGACGAGGGCAGTTTCGACGATCTGTTCGTCGTTACCGTTTACGGCGACGGCCGCGCGAAAGTCGCCCACCTGAAGTACGGCGGCGGCAACTGACGGCGGCTCGTGAGAAAGCAGGCATCTCCGGCAGCGCCGGGGGTCGTTTTATAATCGCGGAGAGATCGGGCTGGGAGGAATGAGAGGCCAACTATGAAGGCTGTCGCTGTTTTTCCGAAGGAGCGCGAGGTGCGCGTCGTGGAGCACCCGGAGCCGGGCGCGTGCGGGCCGCGCGAGGTGAAGCTGAGGATGCTTGAGGTCGGGGTCTGCGGGACGGACAAGGAGATCTGCAACTTCGAGTACGGCGAGCCGCCCGCGGGGGCGGACTACCTCGTCGTCGGCCACGAATCGCTGGGCGAGGTGGTCGAGGTGGGCGCAGGGGTCGAGCGCCTGCGCGCGGGCGACCTCGTCGTGCCGAGCGTGCGGCGGCCGTGCGACGACGCGGCGTGCGTCGCCTGCCGCGCGGGCCGGCAGGACTTCTGCTACACGGGCCGCTTCACGGAGCGCGGCATCGGCAAGGCCCACGGCTTCCTCGCCGAGCTGGTTGTGGACGACGAGCGCTACATGAACGTCGTGCCGCGGAGCTTGCGCGACGTGGCCGTGCTCGTCGAGCCGCTGACGATTGCCGAGAAGGCGCTCGCGCAGGTGTGGGACATACAGGAGCGCCTGCCGTGGGCCGCGCCGGCGCGCGGGTCGGGCCAGCCGAACGGGTTGCGCGCGGTCGTGCTCGGCGCGGGGCCTGTGGGCCTTCTCGGCGCGATGCTCCTCGTGCAGGAGGGCTTCGACACTTACGTCTATTCGCGCTCGCCGAAGCCGAACTTCAAGGCCGAGCTGACGGAGCGCTTCGGCGCGCGCTACGTCTCCTCCGAGGAGACGCCGGTCGAGGGGCTGGCCGAACTGGTCGGCAACGTCGATCTCGTGTACGAGGCGGTCGGCGCTTCGCGCGTCTCGTTCGACGTGCTGCGCGCGCTCGGCACGAACGGCGTCTTCGTCTTCACGGGCGTGCCGGGCCGCAAGGCCCCGGTCGAGGTTGACACCGATCTCTTGATGCGAAACCTCGTGCTCAAGAACCAGGTCGTCTTCGGCACGGTCAACGCGGGGCGCGAGGCCTTCGCGGCGGCCGTCGCAGACCTCGGCAGGTTCGTCGAACGCTGGCCCGCCGAGGTGCGCGCAATGATCACCGACCGGAGGCCGCCCGAGGACTACAAGGAGCTGGCCTCGGGCAGGGCCGAGGGCATCAAGAACGTGATCGCCGTCGGCGGGTAGCGGCTCTTGCAGAAACGCCGCGCAAATCTTGACACCGGCGTCGCGGTGGCACTAAAGTTTGCGCCTCTTCTTCCGGCGCGGCCCTGTGCGGGGGCCGAGGCCGTCTCAGCTTAAACAACTCGTAGATACGGAGGTCGTCGCATGAGCAGAAAGTTGATCGCCTGCCTGTCGCTCGCGGCAGTCGCGTTCGTGGCGTTTTCGTCGGCGGATTTCGCGGGCCGCGCGAGCGCGGGCGGGGGTAAGGGCGGCACGACCGCGCAGAAAGCGCCCGGCGGGACGGTCGGCAAGGGGCGCGACCGCTGCGCCGTGCGCGATCTGGACGCGATGACCGCCGCGTCGCTGGAGGAATCGCTCAACGAGTTCAACTCGCGGCGCAACCCCGGCCAGATCAGGAAGTCCGGCTCGGTGACGATCCCCGTCTATTTCCACGTCGTCACCCGCGGCACGGGCTACGAGAACGGCGACGTGCCGGTGAAGATGCTGCGCGATCAGATCGACGTGATGAACGCGGGCTTCGCCGGGGCCGTCGGGCCGGCCGGCGCGAACACGCCCTTCCGCTTCGCAATCGTCGGCATCACGCGCACCGTCAACGAGCGCTGGTTCAACGCCGGCATCGGCTCGGCCGCCGAGCGCGAGATGAAGTCGGCGCTCAGGGTCGGCGGCCCCGAGACGCTCAACTTCTACGTCACCAACGCGGGCGGCGTCTATCTCGGCTGGGCCACCTTCCCCTTCTCCTACGCGCGCGATCCGCTGATGGACGGCGTCGTCGTCCTCTACGACTCTCTGCCCGGCGGCGTGGACGCGCGCTTCAACGAGGGCGACACGGGCACGCACGAGGTCGGCCACTGGCTCGGCCTCTACCACACCTTCCAGGACGCCTGCAGCGCCTTCAACGACTACGTGGCCGACACCCCGGCCGAGCGCTCGCCCGCCTTCGGCTGCCAGAAGGGGCGCGACACCTGCCCCGGCGGCGGCCTCGATCCGGTCGAGAATTTTATGGACTACTCGGACGACCCGTGCCTCTACAGGTTCAGCGCGGGGCAGTCCACGCGCATGGAGGCGCTGGCGCTACAGTACCGCGGGCTGTAGCGCGCGGCGCGGGCTTCGACGAAAGCTGATCGCCGAAAAGCGGAGGGGCGGCGGGATCGATCCCGCCGCCCCTCCGCTTTTTTATTTCGGCGTCTGGCTACACGCCCGCCCGCGCCGCGCGCTTCAGTTGAGCAGGCGGTCGAGCAGGTCCCGCAGCCAGTCGAAGTCGATGGGCTTGGTGACGTAGG